>JBBRCM010000079.1:0-16679 GCA_038204855.1 Chitinophagales bacterium | reverse complement strand
AAAGGGCGTGGCCGCCGAAGATTATGCCCTGTTGTTTTTTGCAGATATTATGAGCGATGGCACCGTAAGCACCCACAACGATTTACCGGCCGAGCTGCTGCATAAAAACAACAACCCCGTGTTTAGCCTCGGTGGCAAATTATACGAGTTGGGCAACCGCGAAGGCTACCGCCGGTTTTGGGCCATTTATAACCGCCCGCCAAAACAGGAGTACCGCAATTATTTGCTTGAGCGGCGGGATAGCCTGATACCGCTGGATGAACGCAGCTTTAAAGGTGCCTACTACACGCCTTTAAATGTAGTAGATAAAGCATACGATAAATTAACCGAAACCCTGGGTAAAAACTGGCAGAAGGATTACATAGTTTGGGATATGTGCTGCGGTGTGGGTAACCTGGAGGTTAAGCACAGTAACCCACGCAACATATACATGAGCACGCTTGATAGTGCCGATGTAAATGTAATGCAGGCCACCAAAACCTGTGTGGCAGCCACCCGGTTTCAATACGATTATTTAAACGATGATATAACCGACCCTTCGACAGGCTCAGGACAAGTTGGTAACATAGATTATACCCTTACCAATAAAATACCCGACAGTTTACGCAAAGCAATTGCAGAAGGTAAAAAGATTTTGGTGTTGATTAATCCGCCGTATGCTGAGGCTGGAAATAGAAGTAATAATTCAATTCTTGAAGGAGAAGAAAATAAAGGCGGTGTTGCAAAAACAAAATTTGCAGAACTAGCTATGTCTGATTACGGCAAGTCAAGCAATGAATTATTTGTTCAATTCATAGCAAGAGTTTCAATTGAAATTCCAAATGCAACAATTGCTATGTTTAGTACCATGAAATATATTAATGCTCCAAATTTTGAGAAGTTTCGCCAAAAGTGGAATGCAAAATACTTAGGAGGTTTTGTTGTACATAATAAAGCATTTGAAGGATTATCTGGTAAATTCCCAATCGGATTTTTAATTTGGGCTACAGATCAAAATGCTATTAGTAAAATACCAATTGTTGAAATATCTGTTGATGTTCTTGATAAAAAAGCAACCGCTATAGGTGAAAAGTTATTTTATAATCTGCCAAATAGCAAATTCTTAAACGGTTTTTTAGTTAGACCAAAAGCAAATAATATAGATGTAATTGCACTAAAAAATTCAGTTTCACCATCTACTGCAAAAATTGTTTCAACTAAATGGTCTGATGGAGCTATTGGTTATATGCTTTGTGATAGCAATGACATGCAACATGCTGAACAAAAAACCTCTTTATTTTCTTCAGTATACAGAGTTGGGCATGATGGAGGATTTTATGTAACGCCAGAAAACTTATGGCAAGCTGCAATTGTATTTTGTGCTCGTAGGCTTATAATACCAACTTGGCTTAATGATAGAGATCAATTTTTACAACCTACCGAACCATTAACCGATGAATTTAAAAGCGATTGTTTAATATGGATGTTATTTAATCGTACACAAAGAACCGCCAGTGCTAACGACTTAGCGTGGAACGGCAAACAATGGAGCATAGTAAACCATTTTATACCCTACACCGAAGCAGAAGTAAATGCACCCGACAGGTTTGAGAGTGATTTTATGGTGAAGTACCTGGCTTCGCTCTCCCCTCTCCCTTGGAGAGGGACCGGTGGTGAGGTCTTAGCCCAAGGCAAAAAACTATGGCAGGCCTACTTTGCCCATACCGATGTACGCACTGTACGTGACGAATTAAAACTTAACCGTGCCGATGTTGGCTGGTATCAAATACGCAAAGCACTGCAGGCCCGCAATGCCAGCGGCGATTTTGCCCCCGTAAGTTTTAAAGCATTTGAAGAGGCGTATAAATTGCTTACAGAAAAGTTGCAACCAATGGTTTATGAGTTGGGGTTTTTAAAGAATTAAATAAAATAAATTTTTTTAGCCTCATTAAAAGTGCCAGGTTTTGTGTTTCACAAAGCAGTAAAAAAGTATTAGCTTTCGAGGGACTTTGGTGACTCGTAGGACATTAGCGCAAACGTCACCAAAGTCCCCAAGTTCCCACGAAAGCCCTCCAACTGGCGCAGATATGCAGGGCTGTAAAAGAGCGTTGGCGTATCTGTGCCAACTAATACTGTTACAATGTTAAACAGTGACGCTACGGGCACTTTAAAGCACTTCATTGGCACAGATACGCCAATACTCAATGGCCAGGCTGCATATCTGCGCCAGTGTGTTGTAAGCCAACGTCACCAAATTCCCCCATAGTCCCACAAAAGCCTGCAAAAAATACAGCCATGCAAAATAAAAAGCCCCTGAAGATTTTATTTTAATGCCAGGTTTTGTGTTTCGCAAAACAGTAAAAAAGTGTTATCTTTCTTGGGACTTTGGTGACTCCTAGGACATAAGCCCAGGCGTCACCAAAGTCCCCCATAGTCCCACGAAGGCCGGCAAAAAATACAGCCATGCAAAATTAAAAGCCCCCTCAAGGTTTTATTTTAATGCCAGGTTTTGTGTTTCACAAAACAGCAAAAAGTGTTATCTTTCTTGGGGCTTTGGTGACCTGTGGGACAATAGCCCAAGTGTCACCAAAGTCCCCATAGTCCCACGAAAGCCGGCAAAAACTGTAAGCTATGCCACTCTTTTAAACTGCTGCCAAATTAAAATTGCCAGGCTTTGTGTTTCACAAAACAGTAAAAAAGTGTTATCTTTCTTGGGACTTTGGTGACTCGTAGGACATAAGCCCAGGCGTCACCAAAGTTCCCCATAGTCCCACGAAGGGCTGCAAAAAATACAGCAATGCAAAATAAAAAGAACCCTGAAGGTTTTATTCCTGTGCATGGTGGCTACCGAAACCTGATAACGTTCCAAAAATCAGAGATTATTTATGATGGTACAGTTTATTTTACCGGCCGTTTTTTTAATAAGTACAACCGCACGATAGACCAGATGGTGCAGGCAGCACGTAGCGGTAAGCAAAATATTGCCGAAGCAAGTATGGCATCAGCCACATCAAAAGAAACAGAAATAAAACTCACCAATGTAGCCCGTGCTTCATTAGAAGAACTGCTGATAGATTACGAAGATTTTTTAAGAACACAAAAACTACCCAAATGGGACCGCAATCATAAACTTTCTAAACGCTTCAGCGAACTTAACAAAACCCCCAACGCCAATTATGAAACTTTTAAAAAAGCCATTGAAAACCCCGAGCCTGAAATATGCGCCAATGTGATGATTTGCTTAATAAACGTTACAACCTACCTGCTTAAAAGGCAAATGGAAACCTTAGAAAAAGATTTTCTTAATGAAGGCGGCTTAAGAGAGCGCATGACAAAAGCGAGAATTAATAAACGAAATATGGGGCAGTGATAACTCCCTCGCCTTCGCTGGCGTTACTGCAAGCGTTTTTAGGTTGTAGCCATAACGAAGGTCGCTGTTGTGCGTCTCGCCAACAGCCGAAGCCCGGCAACAGCTGGCTCCTGAAAAAAGCGGACTGTACCCCTGCCATTTTGATTGTTGAAGGCAGCAACAGTCTGCTAAATACCGTTATTACAAAAGCCCGGTTTTTAATTATACTTTTATTTTCATTATAAATGATACGATTATGAACATGTTTGCAAAAAATGCTGCCAGGTCTGTAGAAGAATATCTTTCGCTGATACCTGCTGATCGCAAAAAAGAGATCGATCTTCTCCACGATTTTATTCAAAAAGCAGTCCCAAAGCTTAAACCGTATTTCGCTTCCAATATGATCGGGTACGGCAAGTTTTACTATCTTGATTCAAAAAAGCAAAAAAAAGGACTGGCCTATTATTTCACTGGCAAATCAAAAGAATTATATAACCATTTATGTATGTACCATTATTGAGGATAAGGTTGCAGCAGAAAAATATACAAAGGAACTTGGCAAACTTACGAAGGGCATAACCTGCATCAGGTTTAAAAAAATTGAAGAGATAAATCTTAAAACGCTTAAAACAGTACTGCAGCTTGCTGCAAAAAATCCTGGGGTTGCAGGCGCCACAATCGTAGATAAATAAAAAGCTTTAACCCGGCCTCCTTCAGGTACAGCAGCCATACAATTGCAGGCAACTATCAGGTCATTATCTGCATACTTCACTGGGTTGCCGGGCTATCAGCATCCAGCCGTTGCTTTCTTTTTTCCATATATTCGTATATCTGCGCACAATGGTTTGGCCGCCATTTCTGTTGCCCATTACTGCCACCACTGTTTCATGCCCCATGCTGATTGCAATATCGCCGCTAACCATCATATCTTCCATTTCGCAAACATAACTGGTATAACTTATCTGCCCGTTCATCACCATATCTACCTGTTTACCTTTTACTACCCTATTGATAGGTGCATTTACCATAAAAGTTGGTGACCATAACCTGCGTAATGTTGCAGAATCTTTTTGCAATATTGCCTGGGTGCTTTGTTGTTCAACTGCATTAATTTCCTTTTTTATTTTTTCAATTTGTGCATGAGCGCAGAAGAAAAAGCAAATAATGATGTTGGTGAAGATAACTTTTTTCATTTTTTTATTTTTTTATGGTGATAAGATTTTTATAAGAAAATAACCGTTGGGTTTTAATTTACTTTGTTGCTGTTATTAAGGATAAATTTTTTTGTAGCATATCTATTTGTTTTTGCAGGTTGGTTATAATTGCCTGCTGTTCCTGCACTGCTTTTACCAGCGGCACCACAAAATTTTCATAACTTAAAGCATACAGATCGTTTTTGTTTTCAGGTCTGTGCATGCCGCTAAATTCATATCCTGCCCTATTGGCTGCCTCCTCTACTTCCTGCGCAAGAAAACCACTGAATTTTATCTTTTCAATATCATACTTTCCGGCAAAGTCAGCCGATTCTTTATTGCCCGTAAGGGTGCTGATAGCGTGAATGCTTTTGTAATAAGTTACCGGCCTCAGGCGGTTTATAAAGTCGAGGCCTTTTACTTCTTCGGTAATGCCTGTTTTTATCCTTGCATCGGAAAAGGTACTCCAGGAAACATTGGTGCCACAATAGGCAGTGCTTAAATTACCGATAAAAACCTGGTTGTTGGCGCCATTTAAAATACCATCGTTACCAATGCTGATGGTGTTAATTACATTAGGTGAGCCCGGTGCATTGCCGGAATTATCGCCAATGGCAATATTTCTGCTGCCTGCTACAAGGTTAAGCAGTGCATAATATCCTACAGCGGTATTACTGTTGCCCGTTTTGTTGTTATATAAAGTATAAGGACCGTAACCAGTATTATAATTACCGGTGCTGTTTAAACTGAGCGAATAAGTTCCGTTGGCTGTATTTAAAAAGCCGGTTCCATTGCCTTGTAAAGCATCACTGCCGTATGCAGTGTTGGAATAACCTGTTGTATTGGAAAATAAGGCATAATCTCCAGTAGCTGTATTTGAAAAGCCGGTAGTATTTCTCTCCATCACCCGGTATCCTGTTGCTGTGTTATAATTTCCGGTACTGTTGGTGTATAATGCATTGGTGCCAGTAGCAATATTGCCACCCCCGCTGGTATTTTTAAAAAGCGCATTAACCCCTATAGCTGTATTTTGAACGCCTGTTGTGTTATTGTACAAGACATGTGAGCCGACTGCAATGTTTTGCCCGGAATTGTTGGTTTGTGTAAATAATGCAGAGTCGCCTATAGCAATATTGTTGCTGCTTCCGCTATTATTAAATAAAGCCTCAAAGCCTACAGCAACATTATTATTTCCGGTAGTGTTATAGAATAAAGCGCCAAGTCCATGCGCACTGTTATAGTTGCCGGTGGTATTGTAATACAATGCCTGAAAACCGTCAGCGGTATTATCAATGCCGGTAGTGTTACTGTAAAGAGCAGCATACCCATTTGCCGTATTTGCATAACCAAAAGTATTTAGCGCCATCGAAGTATGCCCAACTGCAGTATTACCAAAACCGGATATATTGGATGTAAGTGATTGCATACCTACAGCAGTATTAAAAGCGCCTGCGGTATTTTGCCGAAGCGCATTAGACCCCAATGCTGTGTTGTAATCCCCGCCTGCATTACGCAGTAAAGCCTTGTACCCAAACGAAGTATTATGAACGCCAGTAGTGATGGAATCTAATGTGCGAAACCCGGTAGCTGTATTGAACGATGTTGTATCAATAATACCTGCATTAATATTATTTATTCTAAAATGAAGTGGCTTATTATCAATTGTGCCGATGAATTGAGTGGCTGGATTGGTACCGGCATTACCTGTGAGGCTCCAGCTATTACTGTTGCCCGAGAGCGCATTCCATATTAAACCGTCGTAAAAATAAAATGCCGAAGCCGTAGTATCATAAAGTATCAAACCCTTAGCCGGGTTTATAATGGCAAGGCGTGATGAAGTGGAAGTTCGGGGAATCAGCATTCCTTTCACCCCGCTTTTTACATCCAGTATAGCACTTGCATCTGCAATTGATCCGTCAGTATTAATGGCCATCGATTGTGAGAAAAGAGTAGATGATAAACAAGTGGCAGCAATAAAGAGAAACAGCATAAGCTTCATACTAATAATTTTTTAGAGAATAATTTAAATCTGAATGTTGAAACTTTTAGCCCCATTGGCTACTACTGTTTGGTAAGCTGCCAGGTATATTGTGAAGATGAATAACTGCCATTCATTACACCACTTGATGTTAGCACACAAAACATAGGGTCCAGCGATACCGGAATAGTAAAGCGTATAAATCCACCGTGGGCCGACCTCGCATAAGCACCAGGCGCATAGGTGGTGTTACTTATTTTGGTTTCAACCTTGGAGCCTGCCAGAAAACTGAACTGCAGGCTGGTTGGCACGATAGGGTTAAAGTTGCCGTTACCCTTCCATATAGTATTTTCCAAACTTACATTTGGGTTTACAAGCAACTCACCGCTGTTTACTTTGTTAGCCGTATTGGTAGTGATGTTAATCAGTTTGTTATCATCTGTAATGTCCGCTGTAACAATAACCGATGGATTGATGAAAGTCATGGTCAGTTTGTTTTTATCAACAGCAAACTCTCCCGTATAATTACCCGAAAATTGACTCCAGAGTATTAGATTATCAGCACTAAAACTTACGCTATAATACTGCGGGCTTTCGCCGGCATTGGTTAGTGTGCCCCACCAGGTTTTGCCTTTTATAGAAAGTGAATAGTCTTTTGCTGCTGTGGTAGTTTCTTTTTTACAACTGCTGAGCATTGCTGCAGCCATTAATGTGGTGATAAGGATTATTAAATACTTTTTCATGTTTTTTAGTTTAATATAATTGTGTAAATGGTTACTGTTTTGTTGCCTGCCAACGATAATTTGCATCGGCGAAATTTCCTTTCATTTCGGTACTGGAAGTAATTACGCCGAAATATGGTGTGATGGTGTTAATTCTGATACTGCCTCCAAACGAAGACAAGGTGTAGCTGTAGGGCCCGTTAACAGGACCGCTTAAAAGAACCTTATTGTTTGGTATAAAAGTGAATTTAAAGAGAATGGTAGCATCAGTGGGAACATGTGTTCTTAAAACATTCCAAACACTGTTTTCTAAAAACACATTTGGGTTTTCAATCAGCGTTCCGCTATTTACTTTGTTGGGCGTGTTGGTAATGATGTTAGTCAGTTTATTGTCATCTGAGATTTCAGCGGTTAACGTAACAGTTGGTGCGGTAAAATTAACAGTAAGTTTATTTCCGTTCAGGCTCCACGTGCCGGCATAATCTCCTGACGTTTGAGACCACAACAAACTGTTGTCTTCATTAAAATGTACACTGTAATATTGAGTGCTTTCGCCTGCATTGTTAAAAGTGCCCCACCAGTTTTTGTTACTAATGGATGACGAATAATCTTTAGGCGCTGTTGTAGATTCTTTTTTACAACTTAGGAATGCTATGGAGGCGATGAGGAATAAAATAACTATCAGATATTTTTTCATTTTATTTATTTTTAATGAATAATTATTGTTTGCTCAACTGAAACGGGAATTGTGAAACAGTTGCGCTGCCTTTTATTTCGTTGGCAGAAATCAGCACACCAAAATATTGATAGCCACCACCTGTGTATATCCGAAAGGCTTTACCAGAAGCGGATGTTTGGTATGAAAAAGGTGGATAAGCGGTGTTATTTAATTTTATTTCAGCCTTAAAACCGGCAAGAAAACTAATTTGAATGATGCTGGAAGTGCCTCCAGCAGCCAGGCCAGTACCTTTCCAAACTGTACGCTCTAAATCTACATTTGCCGCGGTAAGCAATTTGCCGTTATTAATTTCAAGGGTTGAAAGGTTGTCACTGATGTTGACGAAATTATCATCGTTTGAAATTTCTGCCTTAATGTTTAAATTAATTCCTGCAACAGTGAAGGCAATTTTATTTTCAGTTATTACCCATTGCCCGGCATAATCGCCAGAAAGCTGGCTCCATATTAAAGTATTGTCGCTGTTGAAATGTACGGTATAATACTGCGATGTTTCACCTGTATAGGTAAACACACCCCACCAGCTTTTATCGTTAATGGAAGCAGCATAATCTTTGCTCTTTGGTGCTGCGTTTTCTTTTTTACAACTGCTGAATATTCCTGCAACAAGCAATATTGCTACAAACATTGACGAATATTTTTTCATTTTGATTTATTTAGAGGATGATAAAAGTTTAGCAACTCGCAAGGCCACTACTTTATCAGCTTGGCCACGAGCATTTCATTTTCAGATGCTTTTTGTTTTTGCATGTAAGCCATCACGGTTTGGTCAACCAGTTTTTTCAGGCGCATTTTTGTTGTACGTTTTTTAAGTTTTAATGCAACCCCATTAAGTGCTTCTTTGTACACAAGCATATTATCATTGTTGTAGAAATAAATGATGTTATACTTTGGCGTGTGGATATTGTCTTCAACTACCCAATAACCAATGTTGGAAACCCATCTTGGGGTTGTGGGTGTAACAACTTCGGGTTCGTCGTTCTGCGCAAAAACTGTGGTGCATGTCAGCAAAAATCCCAAGGCAATAAAACAGGTAAAAAGTTTCTTTTTCATAATTTTTAATTTAAAAGATGATAACGTTTAGTTTGATGAAGTAAAAGTACTTTGCACAACAGGGTCTTTTGTAAGAAGTAGACCAGCATGCGAAAAAGAAGCACAAACAGTTGTATGAGTGCAACAAACAGGATATGACCAATTAAATGCCGTTCAGCTACCAAAGGATGCATTTCGTCTACTTTAGTTGTCAATACTTTGCTGGCATGCCCGCATAATGTAGCTTTATGAAACAAGCAGAAGCTTATGGCAAACATTTCCTTTAAACGTATATTACTGCATATCGCATTCTGGGCTTTTTATTTGCTGGCTTCTAATGCCTATTATGCTGAGCCTGGGAAGTATTTTTTTGAATTGCCTTATACTGCTCTACTGCTTCCAATGTATATGTTGTTTACTTATCCGCAGGTATATTTATTTGTTCCAAAGTTGTTGTTGAAAAAGAAAATACTGCCGTATGTGCTGGTCTCTGTTTTTTTTGCAAAAATTGTTTGGTGGTTAAATTTTTGCTTCTACAACCATTTTATAGTACCAGTTAAATATGGCATTCCGGCTGACCCATTTTTTTACAGCATGCCTTGGGAAATTCACTTTCAAGGGTTAAAAAGTGCATTCCCCATGGTAATGATCTGCGGCGTTGCCGTATCCATCAAACTCATCAAAACATGGTATCTGGAAAATGAACGGAACCAAAAAATTGAGAAAGAGAAAACAATAATGGAGTTGGAAATGCTGAAGGCACAGGTACATCCGCATTTTTTGTTTAACACGCTTAATAATTTGTATTCGCTTACCTTAACACGTTCAGATAATGCACCTGTGGTAGTAACTCATTTATCGGGCCTGTTACGTTACATGCTTTATGAGTGTAATGAAAAAGAAGTACCATTAAATAAAGAAATTGAGGCGCTAAAAAAATATGTAGAACTGGAGAAACTGCGCTATGGCAACCGTCTTGATGTTTCCTTTTCATGCAGCGGCCAAATCACCAACCTGTTAATTGCTCCTTTATTGTTGCTGCCCTTTGTTGAAAACAGTTTTAAGCATGGCGTTAGTGAGCAGTTAGACCAGTGCTGGATTAACATTCACCTGCATGCCGGCGATGGTGAATTTACTTTTAACCTCAGTAACAGTTGCAGCAACACAGAAAAGACGGTATTGGCTGGTGGCATTGGTTTACAAAACATACGAAAAAGACTACAGCTTATTTATGGTGGCAATTATCAACTTAGCATTAACCAACAGGACGAAATATATGTTGTGAAGCTTGTTATGCAACTCAAACCGGTTATCACATTGTTGGCCGACAACCAACTATCTTTTAATAACGCTTTATCTGTGGCCGCTGTATGAAATTAAACTGCCTTATTGTGGATGATGAACCGCTGGCTATAAAAGTACTGGACGCTCATATTGCCAACATACCTACGCTAATGGTGGGCGATACCTGTGCAAATGCTTTTGCAGCAATGCAGGTATTAAGCCAGGGAAAAACAGACCTGATGTTTTTAGATATACACATGCCCAAATTAATGGGACACGAGTTTTTACGAACCCTGCGGAACCCACCAAAGGTAATTTTTACAACAGCCTATAAGGAATATGCCATAGATGCTTTTGAACTGGATGCAGTAGATTATTTACTAAAGCCCATTACGTTTGAGCGCCTTGTAAAGGCGGTAAATAAGGTTACCAACACGGTTATTGCAGATGAAAAGAAAGAAGACAATATTTTAGATAATGAAGGATTTATTTATTTCAGGGCAGAACGTAAAATGATTAAAGTGAAATATGCCGAAGTAATTTATGTGGAAAGTATGAAGGACTATATAAAAATTATAAGAGTGAATGAAAAGCCATTGCTTGTAAAGCAATCTATATCCTCATTACAGGAATTACTGCCTGCAAACCTTTTTATGCGCATTCACCGTTCCTATATCGTTGCTGTTGATAAAATTACTGCCTTCACCAATAATGATGTAGAAATTGGAGGCCAGGAAATTCCTATTGGCCGTTTATATGCCCATGAATTAAGTAAGATGGTAAAAAAATAATAGCAGGCACTTTCAAAAAAGCGCATGCTTATACTTTGGTTAGCCAGCGCAATTAAAAAATAAACCGCTTCATTGCTCATTTGGCAGGATATTAATAACAAAATGACTGCAAAATCTGGGTTAAATAAGATAAAGAACATCTTTACATAGTATCACCCAAAAAACTGAAAATAAAAAAGGCGACCTGTTATCAGATCGCCACTATTTAAAATAAAAATATTGTTATTAATTGTGCAGGTCAAAGCGATCAAGGTTCATCACCTTAGCCCATGCTGCCACAAAATCGTTTGCAAACTTTTCCTGTGCATCGGCGCAGGCATATAATTCGGCGATGGCTCTTAGTTCAGAATTAGAACCAAAGATGAGATCAACACGTGTGGCACTCCATTTTAGTTCACCAGTCTTGCGGTCACGTCCTTCAAAAACATCCTGGGCATCGGAAGTGGCAGACCACTTGGTTCCAAAATCGAGCAGGTTCACCAGAAAATCGTTGCTAAGTGTTTCAATGCGTTTGGTAAGTACACCCGATTGACCATTATCAAAGTTTGTGTTCAGCACACGCATGCCGGCCACCAATACGGTTAACTCCGGTGCAGTGAGTGTTAGCAGTTGTGCTTTGTCAACCAGCATTTCTTCTGCTGATAAAGTGTATGTAGCTTTTGCATAATGACGGAAGCCATCTGCATTAGGCTCAAGTACTGCAAAAGATTCCACATCGGTTTGCTCCTGCGTTGCATCGGCACGGCCGGGTGTAAATGGCACGGTTACATTATGAACAGCTTTTTTTGCAGCCAGTTCAACCCCTGCACATCCTCCCAAAACGATCAGGTCAGCCAGCGAAACCTGCTTACCATCTGTTTGCGCATTGTTGAATGCTTTTTGTATTCCTTCAAGGGTTTGTAATACATTACTTAACTGCGCCGGGTTATTTACAGGCCAGTCTTTTTGTGGTGCAAGGCGAATGCGTGCACCATTTGCACCACCGCGTTTGTCGGAGCCACGGAAGGTAGAAGCCGAAGCCCATGCGGTTGATACCAGTTGAGAAACAGAAAGGCCCGATGTAAGTATGTTGTTTTTCAGCGTGGCAATATCATTATCGTCGATCAGTTTATGGGTTACAGCAGGAACCGGATCTTGCCATGTCAGTTCTTCAGTTGGTACTTCTTTGCCCAGGTAACGTACTATGGGCCCCATATCGCGGTGAGTAAGTTTAAACCATGCACGGGCAAAAGCATCTGCAAACTCATCGGGATTTTCAAAGAAATGCCTCGATATTTTCTCGTAAGCAGGGTCCATCCTCATTGAAATATCGGTGGTGAGCATAAAGGGTGCATGGCGCCTGGAAGCATCGTGTGCATCTGGCACCAAGCCTTCGCCTGCATTATCTTTTGGTTTCCACTGATGTGCGCCTGCCGGGCTTTTAGTCAGTTCCCACTCATAACCAAACAGGTTTTCAAAATAATTGTTGCTCCATTTTGTTGGCGTTGTTGTCCAGGCTCCTTCTAGGCCGCTGGTAATAGTATCCTCTGCATAGCCCTTGCCAAAAGAATTTTTCCAACCCAAACCCATCTCTTCAATACCGGCAGCTTCAGGCTCTTTACCAACATGTTCAGCAGATGCAGCACCATGTGTTTTGCCAAAACTGTGGCCGCCTGCTATCAATGCTACAGTTTCTTCATCGTTCATAGCCATGCGTGCAAAGGTTTCACGGATATCTATTGCAGCAGCAAGCGGATTTGGATTTCCATCAGGCCCTTCAGGATTTACATAGATCAGACCCATTTGTACCGCACCCAATGGGTTCTCCAAATTACGACTGTGCATCTTTCCATCTGCATTATCGTCTGATACAAGTACGCCATGATTTTCTTCCACGCCGACGGATCCATTTGCATAACGAATATTTCCCCCCAGCCATTCTCTTTCAGAACCCCAGTAAACATCCTCCTGTGGTTCCCAAACATCGGCACGTCCCCCGCCAAAACCAAAAGTTTTAAAACCCATCGATTCCAAGGCGCAGTTACCGGCAAGTATCATAAGGTCGGCCCAGGAAATTTTGTTACCATATTTCTGTTTAATGGGCCACAGCAGCAAACGTGCTTTGTCGAGGTTTACATTATCGGGCCAACTGTTTAAGGGCGCAAAGCGTTGAGTGCCTGCTCCCGACCCACCACGGCCATCTCCAATGCGATAAGTACCGGCGCTATGCCAGGCCATCCTTATAAAGAACGGGCCATAGTGGCCATAGTCAGCCGGCCACCAGTCCTGCGAGGTGGTCATCAGCTCGAAAATATCGTTCTTAACTGCATCCAGGTCAAGGGTTTTAAATTCCGCAGCATAGTCAAAAGTCTCTCCCATCGGGTTTGATAAAGAAGAGTGCTGACGAAGCACATTTAATTTTAACTGGTTTGGCCACCAGTCACGATTGGCAGTACCTGCACCGGCAGTTTGCATCGGTTTTGCACCTGAAAAAGGGCAATTGGGTGCATCGTTCACATTGTAAGAAGCTGCATTTGGGGTTGTGTTATTTTCCATTTTTATTTATTTGAATTAGTTAGTTGAATCGGTAGCACAAGGATTATTTTTATTTGCCTGTTGTTTTGGATTAATGCTTTGCGAAGTTATGGTAATTTGAAAAGCATCGGAACAGTAATACAAAAACCCACCCGTAAAAAATGATAAAACAGACAAATCTGCTGATTGTTTGTATAAATTAAAAAACTTTTTGCCGGATATACCGCTGCACCAAAATTGATATGCTTACGTCTGTAATAACATAACGGTGTTCATAACTTTTGCTGATGTACTTTATGCCTGTTTCAAAAATTAATTTAGTTTTTTTTAAAATTACAGATGGATGAATAAAAAAAACCGGCAATAAGCCGGTTAAGATATAAGTTTTAAAAATTGTTTTTTATTTAGCTGCGGTCATATTTTCCTCGTCAGCATTTTTACGCAGGTAATCCATTAAGTCGCTTTGCACAACCAATGGGTTTACTTTTTTTATACTCAGACGGCCGGTTACCGCCTGGTATTCTTTGGAGCGGTTGGTTACAAAAATTCCGTTCATAATGCTTTCGCTTCCGCTGTTTGCCAAATCAAGCACATTTAGCTGAATAACATTCTTATTTTCCTGGCTGGCATAGTTATTTTCAAGCAATCTGGCATCCTGGAAAATAATTTTACCATCTTTGGCCACCCGAACGTTTATCTTTTTAATGCCGGAGTACTTTTTATCGTTAACTACGTAAGAAGTATTTGAAAAGCCGGTGAATTTTCCTTTAACCTTGCTGATTACAATTTCATAATCAAGAGATTGTTTGGTGGAGTCGCTGTACATGGTGCCTTTCCAAAGGCCGGTTATATCCTGGCAAAAGACCATTACCGGGCAGCATATTGCTACAATTAAGGGGATCAAATATTTCATAGGGTTGGGGTTTTTAGGATTAATTACATCCTTATAACGACAAATGCATCGTTTTATTATCAAATAACTGCCTTTTTTTATTTGAAGAAAAAATGGATGCATTTATCGTTAACCCAGACTTATAAGCAGCTACTTTTTACCCGCTCTCATAACGAAAAAGACAATAATAAGCACAACTACCACTACTATAAAAATACCAACTCCCATACCGGCCTTAAATATACCCCCAATTACTTCGCAGGAACTAAGGAGCATTGTTACACTAAGAAGACTTAGTATTGCTTTGATATTGAATACAGGTATTTTTTTTTCAGCTAATGGTTTTTTTTCAGCTCGGCTTTCATTTAGTAAAATTTTCATGTTTTATAATTTTAGTTAGCACAAAAATGATAATTTTAACTAAAGGAATTGTTACAAAATTTTCTTATTCTTTTGTAAAATTTAATGCACTTAAAGTTCTCATTAACTTCTACTAATCCTTTATTGACCTCTATAGCGGTTGTATGTAGGACATGATACTCTTTTAAACCATAAAAAGTGACTAGATCTGACGAGTCGTTTTACCCGTATATCTTTTGTGATAAAATTATTTTTAAGGAGCATTCTTGCAGGATTTGTGTTTTGTTTTAGTTATAATGCAAATGCCCAATTAATTGACAATAGCTCTACTTTCAGACACATCAGCTGCAACAGCTATTTTCTTCTTCATTACGACAATGATTATTTTACAAAGACTGATGAATATTATTCACAAGGTATATCCTTTGACTTTGTACATCCGGCTATAAAAAGGTTTCCACTATCTAAATTGTTGTGGAAGCCATTTAAAACTGCACCACAATATGGCATCAGCTTTAATATATTCGGCTACACTCCCACTTCTATTTTAAGTGACAGCATTTTGTATGGCGACCGGCCATTTGATGGCAATATCTCTTTAAAAACAATGATTGTACAGGTAGATGAAGTAAAGCATCAGCAGATATCATCTGCCTTCAGTATTGGTGTTATGGGCCCCGCAGCTTTGGGTTACGAAATACAATATAATATTCACAACCGTACAGGAAATCCTTTGCCACACGGATGGGAATACGAGGTAAAAAATGATGTGATCATCAATTACCAGCTTAATTACGAAAAACAACTTATTGCCGCAGGCAATAATTTTTTACTGAATGCTGCTGCAGAAGCAAGATTGGGAACATTGAACACCCTGGTTGGCGGCGGCTTTAACCTGATGGCTGGACGCTTTAATAAGCGATTTACACAGGTGGCTGATAAAAAACCAAAAGCCGAATATTATTTTTATATACAAAGCCGGCTTAATGTTATTGGTTACGATGCAACCATGCAGGGCGGTTTATTTAACCGTAAAAGCCCTTATACAATTAGTGCCGGCGATATTAACAGGGTTACTTACCAGGCAGATGCAGGTATCGTCGTAAATTTTAGAAAACTATATCTCTCCTACACCCAATCTTTTCTTACCAAAGAATTCCGCACCGGAACCTATCACCGCTGGGGCGGTATCAGCGTTGGATTTGCGTTGTAATTGTTTGAGAACTTGTGTAAACTCCCTTGCACTGGGATAGCATAGAGTTTACCTGTTTTGTTTTCTGGCATAATTATTTATATACAATCATAAAAACCATGCAGAATTTTTTTATCTTTTTTACAATTATGATGGTTGTTGGTTGTAACTCTGGTACTGATAAGAAAGCCAGTGAGCATGTTATAAATACAACTGCCGACACCGGTAGCTCAACACCAAAAGCTTTTAAAAATACTACTGTAGATGGATGTTACTTGCAGATTTTAAATAGAGATACATTTGCAGCCAGTTTGCAACAACAAGAAAATCTTGTTCACGGCAGAATGAGTTTTGATAATTATGAAAAGGATGCCAGTGCTGGAACTGTTTCAGGAATATTAGAGAATGACATACTTAAATTGAATTATACTTTTATGTCGGAAGGAATGATCAGTGTGATGGAACTGTATTTTAAATACAAAGATGGCGTTTTGATACGGGGCACCGGCGAGATGAATAGCAACGGAGATAAAACTTACTTTATAAACCCGGCCTCAGTAAATTATGACGGTGGAGAACTAAAAAAGATTTCCTGCGAAACATTAGCGGAAAAATATAAGTAAGCCGGTAGATTACAATTATTAAACTATTGCCCAT
>JBBRCM010000078.1:0-17171 GCA_038204855.1 Chitinophagales bacterium | reverse complement strand
CTAATACCCCCTTACATTCTTCCCTTCCATATAGTTCATAAAAGCTTTATTGCAAACACGGTTACCACCGGGTGTGGGGTATTTGCCGGTAAAATACCAATCACCTAAATTGGTTGGGCAGGCTTCATGCAGCGACTCGATGGTTTGATAAATTACACTAACCGGGATGTTAATATCAGCAGCAGTAATAAGCTGTGCAATTTTATCAGCAATGTCTTCAGGGGTAAAGGTTTTGTAAAGCTGCTGCACAACGTTTTCTGTATGCAATTGATTGTTGCGCTGCAGGTCCTTGCATTTATCCAGCATTTGGTTTAAAACATCCTGCTTGCCGGTATCGTTCAATAGTTCAACCGCCGCCCTGAATGCAATAAAGTCACCCATCTTGCTCATGTCAATACCATAACAATCGGGGTAGCGTATTTGTGGAGCCGATGAAACAATAATTATTTTTTTAGGCTCCAGTCTGCATAACATACGGATGATACTTTCCTTTAAAGTAGTGCCACGCACAATACTGTCGTCAATTACAACCAGGGTATCAATATTTTTTCTTACAGTGCCGTATGTTATATCATACACGTGTTGCACCATTTCGTTGCGGCTGCTGTCTTCAGTAATAAAAGTACGCAGCTTAACATCCTTGATGGCAATTTTTTCAATACGGATTCTTCTGTTCACCATTTCACTCAACTTCTCTTCATCAAAATCTTTCTCCCAGCTTAATATTCGTTCTATCTTTATTTTATTAAGGTAGGCTTCGGCACCTTTAACCAGTCCGTAAAATGCTGTTTCGGCAGTATTGGGAATAAAAGAAAAAATGGTATTCTTTAAATCATAATCAACAGCTTTTAAAACCCTGTCGCTTAAAAGGTAGCCTAGCTTTTTTCTTTCTTTGTAAATTTTTTCATCGCTGCCACGGCTGAAATAAATGCGTTCGAAGCTACAGGCTTTTCTTTCCTTTGGCTCCACAATCTGTTCTATCGAATAACTGCCATCTGCTTTTACAATCAGTGCATTGCCCGGCATTAGTTCCATTACTTCATTTTCTTCCAGGTGAAATGCTGTTCGTATGGCCGCTCTTTCGCTGGCGGATACAATTACTTCATCGTTAATATAATAGTAAGAAGGGCGAATACCATTCGCATCACGCATTACAAAAGCATCGCCATTGCCCACCAGTCCACTAAAATGAAACCCGCCATCAAATAATGGAACGGCTTTTTTTAAAACCTTTGCAATATCCAGCTCACCCGGAAAAGCCTCATCGGCTTTTACCAGAAAATGATACAGAACTTCCATCATGGCAGCCAGGTCGCTTTGCCTTTGAAACTCACCCGGATCAATATTAACCAATGCGAAAAGCTCTTCGGTATTTACAAGATTGAAATTGCCTGCCAATGCCAGATTTCTGGACGGTATGGTGTGCCGTTTTATAAAGGGATGACAAAATTCAGCATTGTTTTTTCCCTGGGTGCCATATCGTAAATGGCCCAGCAGTAATTCGCCCAAAAAGTTAAGGTGGCCTTTCATAAGGCCGGGGTGATTTTTAATATCTGGTTGATATTTTTCTATTTCGTCATACTCCTTACCTATTTGTGTAAACAGATCAACAATGGGCTGGTTGGCACCACTGCGCAAACGGTGCATGAAAGGGTATCCCGGTTCGGTGTTTAATTTTACTGCGGCAATGCCTGCGCCATCCTGTCCACGGTTATGCTGCTTTTCCATAAGCAGGTATAACTTGTTAAGGCCGTACATTACGGTGCCATATTGCTGCTGATAATAACTGAAAGGCTTTCGAAGACGAATGAAAGCAAGGCCGCATTCGTGTTTAATTTCGTCGCTCATGGTGTGGATTCCTCCAATAGCGATCCGGGCTATGGGAAGAGGCATAAAGTTACGATTTTACCAGGTTGCGGCAAACAAAAATCCTCCCGATTTGGTCGGGAGGATTTTCAATTAATTTGCAGCTATAGATTATAGTCCGCTGAAGTTTAAACCGATCTGCACAAGCTTAACATCTGCAGCCACGCCATCTTTAAAAATATTATTAAACTGGTAACTTCCAAACAAAGAAAAATTACCGTAGCCAATTCTGGCAGTAGCGGTCAGGCGGGTAGAGTTAAAATATCCTTTGCCGGTCTCTTTTGCCGTGTAGCTGTTTAAGGTAGCCCCATTTTTATCTAATAAAGTTTTTCCCTTGGTATGCACGTTAAGGAGTGTACCCACTTTAACACCAACAGCAAATTTTATGCTTTTCATTTCATTTACCGGGTCAACCGTATAACGTAACTCCAGAGGTATCTCCAGGTAAGCAGTTGCCAGTTTGTATTTTTTAAAGTGATTAATGCTATCAACATTGTTAAAAGGCAGCTTGTTTGTTTTTGCTTTAATATCAACTACTGTATTTTTAAAATACATATTGCTGGTACCCACACCTAATCCAAATGCTACACTCCATTGTGGTGCACTTTTAAAACGCTGGTCAAGCATCACATAAACATTGGCGCCACGGGCAAAGCCATTTATTCTTTTGTCTACACTGTCCGGCGTTCCAAGCCAGTAGTCGCTGGTAAGCTGCAGCATCAAATGGTCCCCGGTCCGGTTCATAAAACCACCAATCTTCTTTTTTTCGGGTGCTTTTTCCTGTGCGTTGGCTGTAAATACGGTTATCAGGGTAAAAACAAAAAATAATATTTTCTTCATAATTAATTTTGAAGCTGCAAATTAACGGCAAATAATTTAATGAAGCGTTAAATTAAACAGCTTTGATTTATTTGTAGCCACGGTTTAAAAAACAAGGAATAAACGTATAAACTATAAAAAATAGCTGTTACAGGTTTAAATTAGCCTGCATTCTTTATATTTGCAGCCTCATTCTTCAAAAACAAGCTGAAGAAAGGGCCTATAGCTCAGTTGGTTAGAGCACCTGACTCATAATCAGGTGGTCCCTGGTTCGAGCCCAGGTGGGCCCACAAAGCGTTCCGAAAAACACGGAACGCTTTTTTAATAGTATGGCAGCAACTAAAAATATCATTTTTGACCTGGGTGGCGTTTTGCTTGATATTAACTATCAAAAAACCATTGATGCGTTTAAAAATCTTGGTATAGAGAATTTTGAAGAAATGTTTTCGCAATTTAAAGCAGATGAATTATTTGAGAAACTGGAAACGGGCCTTATTGCTGATACAGATTTTTACACTGCGATAAAAGAAAGAACAGAAACACAGCTATCTAACGAGGAAATTGATATTGCCTGGAATGCCCTTTTTTTAAACTTCAGGACAAAAAGCCTGAAAGTACTGGAAAAATTATCAGCTACCTACAAGCTTTATCTCTTAAGTAACACCAACAGCATCCACTTAAAATATTTTAAAAAACTATTTACAAAAGAAACTGGCAAAGCCTTGCTGGATGCGTATTTCATTAAAGCGTGGTATAGTAATGAAGTAGGTTTGCGTAAACCAGGTAGCCAAATTTTTGAATTTGTTTTACAGGAAGAGAACCTGGAGGCTGAAGAAACACTTTTTATAGACGATACTTTGATAAATATAGAAACAGCAAAAAGAATGAGGTTTAAAACACATCATCTTTTACCAAACGAAAGAATAGAATTGCTGGAATTTAATACGCTGTAAATCATAATCGCTCACAGCTCGTAGCTTTTAGCTCGCAGCTTTCTTACTTCATTTCCTCAAACTCAATATAATCCTCTTTGGCAGGCCCGGCAGGCTTTTCTGCGGCAGCATTTGCCTGCTGCTGTTGCTTATGCAAATGGTCATTCATTTTGCTCTGCATTTCGCCCATTTTCTGGCTAACCTGTTTTGTAGTCTTGTAAACCGGGATAATGAAATCAAAAATCAGTTTATAAACCAGGTACAATACCAGCAGTTCGAATATTACTCTTACTAAACCCATAGCGCAAAGTTATTAATCTATTAAATTAAACCCTGTTAAATTTTAGCAACGGCGAAAAAGCCAGACAAATAACATACAGTTTGGCAATTACGGCTTCATGCCGTATATTTGCATCGGACAAAGAAGTAATTGAAGGGAACGATGACGTTCCCTTCTTCTTTTATCATGACTCAGGACACACAAATACAGGCGGTAGAAAAATTGATTGGGCCATTGCTTTACGGCGATATTTTTCTGGTTTCCATAAAAATAAAGCCTACCAACAATTTTAAAATATATTTAGATGCAGATAGCGGACTGGGTATAGAGAAATGCATTAAAATTAACCGGGCCCTGTATAAGATAATGGAAGAAATGGGCATGTATCCCGAGGGCGATTTTTCGCTGGAAGTTAGCAGCCCTGGGTTGGATGAGCCACTGAAACTGCTGAGACAATACAAAAAAAATATTGGCAGAGATGTGGAAGTAACCATGAATGATGAATTAAAGAAAGAAGGAAAACTTACAGCAGTAACAGAAGAAAATATAACAATAGAATACACAGAGGGAAAAGGAAAGAAAGCGATAGTGAAAACGGAGGAACTACCCTTTGATGCTGTAAAGCAAACTAAAATGCAGATTAAGTTTTAATTATTAAATAAAACCCTAACCCCGGCGGGGAGATAAAAGCGAGGCCGGAGAGGAATATGGCAAGTATTAATTTAATTGACTCCTTTCAGGAATTTAAAGATGCGGAAAACATTGATCGGCCAACGCTGATGAAAGTTATGGAAGATGTGTTTAAAACACTTATCCGTAAAAAATACGGTAGCGACGAATGTTTCGACGTTATTGTTAACGATCAAAAAGGTGATCTGGAAATTTTCCGTCGCCGTACCATTGTTGATGACGATGATCTGTACAATACCCTTACGGAGATTGAGTATAAGGATGCCATTAAAATTGAACCTGACTACCAGGTTGGTGAAGAATTGTATGAAGAAGTTGACATTCAGAAAGAATTTGGCCGCCGTGCAATTTTAGCCGGCAAACAAACCCTGGCAGCCCGTATCAACGATCTGAAGAAAAATATTCTGATTAAAAAATACGAAGAACGTGTTGGAGAAATTGTGAGTGGAGAAGTTTACCAGGTTTGGAAAAAAGAAGTTCTCTTATTGGATGAAGAAGGAAACGAAATGTTGCTTCCTAAATCTGAGCAGATACCGTCTGACTATTTTAAGAAAGGCGAAAGCGTAAGAGGCGTTGTAAAAAAAGTAGAATTAAAAAACAGCCAGGCTGTAATTATTATATCACGTACCAGCCCTTCATTCCTGGAGAAATTACTTGAAATTGAAGTGCCCGAAATTTTCGACGGCCTGATTGTTGTTAAAAAGATTGTTCGTGATCCGGGGGAAAGGGCAAAAGTGGCTGTTGAAAGTTACGATGACAGGATTGATCCCGTTGGTGCCTGTGTTGGTATGAAGGGAAGCCGTATTCATGGTATTGTACGTGAATTGAAGAACGAAAATATCGATGTTATAAACTGGACCAGCAATACACAGTTAATGATTCAGCGTTCATTAACGCCTGCAAAAATTACCAGTATGGAACTGGATAATGAAAAAATGCACGCTAATGTATATTTAAAACCCGACCAGGTTTCCCTGGCCATTGGCCGCAGAGGCGTAAACATTAAACTGGCCTGCGAGTTAACCGGTTACGAAATTGATGTTTTCCGCGATAATGAAGGCGAGGTTGAAGAGTTTGATATTGACCTGGATGAATTTACAGATGAAATTGAACCATGGGTAATTGATGAATTGAAGAGAGTGGGTTGCGATACTGGCCGTTCTGTACTGGCATTAACTGCCGAAGAGCTTGAACGCAGAACAGACCTGGAAAAGGAAACAATTGATGAACTAAGAAGAATATTGACTGAAGAATTTGGAAAAGAGTAAGGAAAAGAACGCGATTTTAAATTTCGGCGGGGCGTTATACAGAACATTTAAAAGAAAAATAAGTCCGTTTTTTGATAACGGACAAACAAAAAAGCGAATGTCAGAAGCAACAACACCAAGGTTAATGGCTGCGGCCAAGGAATTTAACATAGGTACCTCTACCTTGGTAGATTTTCTTGTGTCCAAAGGTTTTCAAAGTGATGAGCTGAAACCTACTTCAAAACTAACGGAGACCATGTACCGTGTTTTGCAGTCGGAGTTTCAGCAGGATAAAGTGGCGCATGAAAAAGCCATGCAGATAGACCTTCCAAAGGGTGCCGGTGCCGGCGATATAAAAAAGAAAAAAGATGAACAGGATCTTTCTTTCAATAAAAAAGAAACCAAGGCAAAACCGGCAGAAGAACCAAAGCCGGCAGAACCAGAACCGGTTGTAGCCGAAGTAGTTGAACCGGTAAAGGAAATTGTAAAGGAAGAAGTTAAGGAAACAGAAGTAACCGGGTTAACAAAAGTTAAGGCACCCGAACTGGAGGCTCCTAAAGTGCTTGATAAGATAGATCTTGATAAAATAGACTCATCTACAAGGCCAAAAAAATCGGCCAAAAAAGTCACTGAAGTTGAGGCTGTTAAAAAGCCAGAGGTTTCTGTTGAAAAGGAACCTGTAAAAGATAAAAAAGCCGAGCCGGTAATAGAAAAAGTTGAAGAAGTTAAACCTGTTGAAGAAAAGGTAGAAGATACTGCGCCAATTATTGAAAATATAAAGGCGAAAAAATTAGAAGGCCCAAAAATAATGGGTAAAATTGAATTACCCGTTGATAATGATACCCGGCCTAAAAAAGGCGGAATGGACGAAAAGCGCAAGCGTAAGCGTATTCCAATGGAAAAGAAACCTGGTGAAACGCAGCAGCAATCTCAGCAGCCAGGAACACAAAACAGAAGACCGGGAGGCAGTACAACAGGTACCGGCGCATCAAACAGGGCCGGCGGACCCGGAGGCGGCAGGTTTAACAGGCCGGCAACAGGCACACCCGGAACCGGACGCAGGGAAGACAAAGTAATTGATGCAAAAGAAATTCAGGATAAATTAAAAGAAACACAGGCAAAATTGGCTGGTGCTGGCGGACGAGGGAAAAGCTTAAAAGCAAAATACCGCAAAGCAAAAAGGGATGAGCATGCAGAGCAGGCAGGCGTGGGAGGAGATGAAAACAACAAGCTACAGGTAACGGAGTATATATCTGTAAGTGAACTGGCGGGCCTCATGGATGTAAGCTTTGCAGATATTATCAGCAAGTGTATGAACTTGGGTATCATGGTCTCTATTAACCAGCGTTTAGAAGCGGATGTGATAGAACTGGTTGCCAGCGAATTTAATTTTGAGGTAGAGTTTATTGGGGTGGAAGATGCAGGTGATTTGGATAATGATGATGAAGAAGACAGTGAAGAAGACTTAAAACCAAGAGCACCAATCGTAACCATTATGGGTCACGTAGATCATGGTAAAACTTCACTGCTTGATTATATCCGCAATACCAATGTTATTGCCGGTGAGGCCGGTGGTATTACCCAGCATATTGGTGCTTACGAGGTAACATTAGCAGACGGAAGAAATATAACCTTCCTGGATACGCCCGGTCACGAGGCCTTTACGGCCATGAGGGCCCGTGGTGCCAAGGTTACAGATATTGCAGTAATTGTGGTAGCGGCCGATGATGCGGTGATGCCGCAAACAAGGGAGGCTATATCTCACTCGCAGGCAGCCAATGTGCCGATGATATTTGCCATTAACAAAATGGATAAAGATGGCGCCAATCCTGAAAAAATTAAAGAACAGCTTTCCGGTATGAATATATTGGTAGAAAGCTGGGGCGGTAAATATCAAAGCCAGGAGATAAGTGCCAAAATAGGTCAAAATATAGATCTGCTGATGGAGAAAATATTACTGGAGACGGATATTCTTGAATTAAAGGCAAATCCCGACAGAGAAGCAAATGGTACCGTAATTGAAGCTACGCTTGATAAAGGCCGAGGCTATGTTGCCACCATCCTGGTTCAAAACGGAACTCTGAAAGTTGGCGATATGATCGTTTCTGGTCAGAATTTCGGTAAGGTTAAAGCTATGTATAACGAAAGGAACCAGCGGGTAGATATAGCTCCCCCCTCAACACCGGTTTTAATATTGGGATTGAACGGAGCCCCGCAGGCAGGTGAAACCTTTAAGGTTTATGAAAACGAAAGCGATGCAAGGGCAAATGCCTACAAGCGTGGACAGATATTACGAGAACAGGGAATGCGTGCCCGTAAACATATTACACTCGATGAGATTGGACGTCGTTTGGCACTGGGAAGCTTTAAAGAACTGAACGTAATTATTAAAGGTGATGTGGATGGTTCTGTAGAAGCATTAAGTGACTCTTTACAAAAACTAAGCACTGCCGAAATTGTAATAAAAGTAATTCATAAGGCTGTGGGTGCAATTACCGAAAGTGATGTTACCCTTGCCAATGCATCCGATGCTATCATCATTGGTTTTAATGTAAGACCATCTATGCAGGCAGCAAAGTTAGCCGAGCAGGAAGCTATCCAGATCAAACTATACTCCATTATTTACAACGCTATTGAAGAGATCAGGAGTGCGATGGAAGGTATGCTGGAGCCAAGTGTTGAAGAAAAAATACTGGCCAATGTAGAGATAAGAGAAGTGTACAAGTTTGATAAAGCCAGCGTGGCAGGTTGTTTTGTACTGGACGGTAAAATGGCCAGGAACAACCGTATCAGGCTTATCAGGGATGGTATTGTAATATTTACCGGCGAACTGGGAAGCTTGAAAAGGTTTAAAGACGATGCCAAAGAAGTTACATCCAGCATGGAGTGTGGTTTAACCATCCGCAACTACAACGATATAAAAGTGGGCGATATAGTAGAAGCCTTTGAAGAAATAGAAGTGAAGCGTACATTGTAAGCTGCAAGTTGCCAGCCACAAGGGATAAACCTTAACTTAAACCTTGCCCTTTTGTAGCTTAGGTCTTGTAGCTTAATACTATTCCGAATCTTTTGTTAAATGAGCAACTGTGCAGGCAGGGTTTTACAACAGAGGTTTATTTTTGAAGCTGTTCTGAAAAATATTGAATACAGTACAGCACGAATAAAATTATTTTGATGAAAAATTATTTACTGTTATTGGTTGCATCTTTTGCTTTTGTATCTGCATCAATTGCACAAAACAGTCAGCCAAAGAAAGTTATAGCCGATAAGATCATTGCGGTAGTAGGCGATAAAATTATTCTGAAAAGCGATATTGATAACAGCCTCACTGATATGCAGCGGCAGAATATTGCGATACCTGCAAATGCCCGCTGCTCAATGCTTGAACAGGCCATGGGAATTAAAGCCCTTGTGCTGCAGGCCGAAAAGGATTCGCTGCCTGTAACAGACGAAGAGGTGGAAACTATTATTGATAACCGGATACGTGGCTTTATAGCCCAGTTTGGCTCAAAAGACGAACTGGAAAAAGTTGCCGGAAAAACCATTTACCAGCTTAAGGAAGATTTCAGGGAACCTATACGCGACCAGGAGCTTGCCAAAGCCATGCGCAATAAAGTGGTAGAGAACGTGCACATCACTCCCAAAGAGGTTAATGAATTCTATAAAAAAATTCCTAAAGACAGTTTACTGCTTTACGAAAGTGAGGTCGAAATCAGCCAGATTATTATCTATCCCAAAGCAAACAGAGAAGCTGAAGAATACGCCATAGAGCAGTTAAAAGAGATCAAAGCACAAGTTGAATCCGGCAAAAAAGATTTCGCAAGCGCTGCCAGTGCAGTTACAGACGACCCCGGCAGTAAAGAAACAGGCGGACAGTACGACGTTAACCGCTATTCAAAAGAACTTGATCCTGTTTGGCTCGGCAAAGCTTTTACTTTAAAACCCGGGCAGATATCAAACCCCTTTAAAACAAAGTTTGGTTATCACATTATGCAATTGATCAGCCGTGCCGGCGATGATGCATCGGTAAGACATATACTGCTTATTCCACAGGTTACTTCGTACGAATTAAAAGAAGGGAAGGACAAGCTTGATTCAATACGCGACCTGCTGGTTGCTGGCACCATTGATTTTGGTGCTGCAGTTGCCAGGTACAGCGATGATGAAGGCAGTAAATTCACCGCCGGGCAAATTACGGGAAGAGATGGAAGCACCTATGTAACCATTGATCAACTTGACAAAGACATGGTAGCCCAGCTGAAAGATCTTAAAGTAGGACAATATGCTCACCCGACTGACTATGTTGACGAAAGAGGGAAAAAAGGAATAAGGTTAGTTTATTTAAAAACAAGGACAGAACCGCACCGCGAAAACTTGAAAGACGATTATAACCGGGTAGCCCAGCGTGCACTGGAAGAAAAAAAGAATGACGTGCTGGAACAATGGTTCAACAAAAAAATAGTTACCTATTACATTTTGGTGGATGATGAATATAAGTCATGCCCCGAAATGGCCAGGTGGGTGCCTGCTGCAAAAAAATAATTAATACACCGCATATAAAACAAAGCGTTCCGGTTAACATACGGAACGCTTTGTTTTAGGTGTCAGGCCACTGCTAATACTTCATAAATTTGAATGATCTTTGTTTTTCAAAAACTCTTCGGTTAAAAATAATCTGGCATGTGACCAGACACCTACAATGATAGAAACTAAAAAGATAATCAGGCAGGAAGAACAGGCCATACTGGTGGGCTTGGTTTATAAAGAGCAAACAGAACCAATGGTAAACGAATACCTGGACGAACTGACCTTTTTGGCCGAAACCGCTGGTGCTTTAGCCGTTAAAAGATTCACGCAAAAACTGCCCCACCCCGATAGCAAGATATTTGTAGGCATGGGAAAACTGGAAGAGATAAAGCAGTACATCCTGCTAAAGGGTAATATCAGCTTGGTTATATTTGATGATGAGCTTACAGGATCACAAATTCAGAATATTGAAAAAGAGCTGAACGTTAAAACCATTGACCGGAGCGACCTTATACTGGATATTTTTGCCAGCCGGGCTAAAACTGCGCAGGCAAAAACGCAGGTAGAACTGGCACAATATCAATATATTTTGCCCCGGCTTAAAGGCATGTGGAAACACCTTGAACGCCAGGGTGGTGGCGTTGGTACCCGTGGACCCGGGGAAACAGAGATTGAAACAGATCGTCGTATTGTTAAGGATAAAATAGGCCTGCTTCGCAAGCGCCTCGCCGAAATTGACAAACAATCGGTTACCCAGCGCAAAGACAGGGGCGAATTTATACGGGTGGCATTAGTGGGCTACACCAATGTGGGCAAATCAACCCTTATGAATATTTTAAGCAAGAGCGACGTATTTGCCGAAAACAAGTTATTTGCTACGCTGGATACCACTACCCGTAAAGTGGTTTTTGAGCAAACGCCTTTTTTGCTGAGCGATACCGTTGGTTTCATCCGCAAACTGCCGCACCACCTGGTTGAAAGTTTTAAAAGTACGCTGGACGAAGTACGGGAGGCAGACGTGCTACTGCATGTAGTAGATATCGCCCATGCACAATACGAAGAACAACTGACCGTGGTTAATAAAACCCTGGCCGACCTTGGGGCCGGTGATAAGCCCGTAATTACCATTTTTAATAAGATGGATAAATACGAAGAGCAGGCATTTGATCAATGGCTTGAGCCTGTGGTAAAAGTTGAAATACTGGATGACTTAAAGCAGCGCTGGCAAAATGAAACCAAAGGTCCCTGTGTTTTTATTTCGGCAACCGAACGTACCAACCTGGAAAACCTGCGAAAGGCCGTACTTAATGAAGTAAGAGAAATGTACCGGATACGTTATCCATACAGGGCCGAGTTTTTTTATTAAGTTTTTTAAATGCACTAATTAGAGCGAATTACACGAATTTTTTCTGTGCTTTTGTGCCTCCCCGAAATAATCGTGGCAAGCAGGCAATCAAAATTCCCGAAGGGAACAAATCAATGGCAAAAGATCACTGGCACAAAATAGCCGACAACATAACCGAAATTAATTTTAATGCCAACGGCCTTGCCGAACTGAACATAAACGGCAAAACAATATGCCTTGCCAAATACAACAACCAGCTTTTTGCCTGCACTCAAAAATGCCCCCATGCCGGAGGCTTACTGGCTGATGGCCACCTGAATGCGCTTGGAAACCTGGTTTGCCCCCTGCACAAATACAAATTCAGCTTTAAAAACGGAAGAAATGTGAGTGGCGAAGGGTATCACTTAAAAACATTTCATGTAGAACAAAGGGAAGACGGTGTTTTTGTTTTTCTGTTAGATACTGGGTTTTTTGGGTAGCATTTATCGAGTCATTTACCATTATTATTTTCATGTCTTCGCTACAGCGTATATATGTTGGGCTTTTCTTAGCAGTTGTATGGCTTTTTCAATACAGTACAGCTGAATCTATGGTTAACCTAGTATGCCGCAGGAATTAAGGAGGTTCCCTGTAAGTTCCCTATAAATTCCCTATAAGTTCCCTATAAGTTCCCTATAAGTTCAGTATAAGATTGCTTAGTTTAGTGTAAAATCCTGCTTTGAAAAAGAAAAAAATATACAGAAACCCTGACCCTGACCGATATATAATTGTATGCACAAAAGAGGGTGACCTGCTGCGTGCAAAGCGAAAAAATCCTTTTATAAATGATGCCTTTAAAGCAATGGCTGCGGAAACATGCCGTGCGGCTGCCCGGCAAATATTGCAAAAGCTACAGCCCTTTACCGAAAAAATGCGGGGCAGAATGAATGTGCGCCTGTCGGGTAAAATGCGCAGTGCCAAAAACCAAACGGGCGATTATAATTACAGCCTGCTGCATGATTTTGAGTTACAAAAAGACCACCCATTGCATGCCTTGTACAACGGGCAATACCAAGTAAGAAAAGAGAAACAAACGGTTTATATAGATGTACCCATAAGCAAAGGATGTATGAAAGCCCAAAACGTGCTGGTAACGCAGTATTATTTTGAGGCTATAGCCATTTTAGGTGATACCATGCAGCCCAACAGTCTGCGTATTGAAGATGATAAAAGCCAGTTATTTGATTTTGGAAAATCGTATAAAAATACCCTGACTTTTTCTTTTGTGCTGCCACAAAAAACGCCTTATCTTATCTGGCTTAAAGCTGGCTGTATGGAGGGTAACGAAGCTGCTCACCATTCAATGCATTACGGAATGAAGGTGGTGGCTGTGGGTTGAACACTTCAATCTTAAAATATAATCCGAATAATAGACAGTTAATTCAACGATGTGTTTTAGAGCAAAACCCTAATATATGTAATTGATTATTTGCTGATAAGGAAATTGCGAAATGTTAAATAATTATTAAAAAATAAATTTTTCTATCGAAAAAAGAATACCTTACGGCATTGTTATCAACAACATATTCCCAAAAATATAACCTAAAGGCTGTTTATGGATAAAATTTACCAGCTACTACAAACAGTTTTTCTTTCACAACTCAGAATCATACTGATAAATTTATTGCGGATTGCCTCCGCTAAAAACTTTATTGAAAGCAGCCTTTTAAGCCTTAATACACAACCTGCCATTTTTTTAAAAAAATTTAACAACCAATTTTACTGTATGCAAACCAAAGGTTGTTTATGAAAAAATTATTCTTTTTTTTAGCTCCTTTATTGTTTTTAATGAGCTATTCATCATTGAGCCAATGTACCAATGCATCAAAATTTGGTACTATTACAGCCCCCAAAGTTCCCGGTGCGGTTACCATTACTACCTGCGCATTTGGCGGGGAAAATAATACAATCAATACCTGCAGTATCAGCTCGATATATCAAATTGCCGCCACCGGGGGCACCGGTAATTTTATTACTGTTCGCCAGACTAAACCAGGCAGCGCAAAAATCATTAAAGAATTTAAAATTATCAGCAATTAATTTTAAATAGGAGACTGGGACAATGCAAAAAAATTGGAATTACATACTTACATACATCCTTGAAAAATCAAAAAATTAAGCAAACAACAAGTTGTTGTTTTGTTGTTATTTCATAACAAAAAACTTACTATGATGAAAAAAATCTTTACAAGCATTTTCCTGTTATTTGTTTTTGCCCTTTTAATAAACCCTGTGATCGCACAAAAAGTGCATGGGGGTTTAGCGGCATCATTTGGGTCCGCCCCAACAAATACAACATCATCATTCGGCCCAGGCAACACATCGAATGTTGCAAACCCGGCCAGTCGTGCCTGGTGCTATAATGGGGCCGGTCCGTTTCAGTTAAACAGGCAGTTGCTGGCTAATACCACGCTAACTCCTGTTGGCGGTACGGTAACTTTCGGTTTTCCGGGTGCTGCCGCTTGGAATTACGCTAACAATAAATTGTATGTGATTGACCAGGCAGCACCTTTTGCCCTGTATACGGTTGATACCCTGACAGGTGTAAGAACCTTTGTTGCGAACTGTACCGGTGTTCCGCAAAACAATTTTACCGGTTTAACCTGGGACAGGGTAACCGGTAATATGTATGGTGTTTCAAGCACCATTGCCGTTTCACAGATATTTACTGTTAATATTACTACCGGCGTTTGTACGCCGATCGGAGCACCAACGGCAGTTATTCCGGGGGCCATCATGATAAATGCAGCGCCGAGCGGATCTTTGTTTTCGGTAGATATCGTAGGCGATAACCTGTATAGGTGGAATAAAGCAACCGGGGTTCCAACTTTGATTGGCCCAGTTGGTTTTAATGCCAATTTTGGACAGGATGCAGCTTTTGATTTTAGTGATGGCCAATATTACTGGGCTGCTTTTAATGCAACTGCCAATGCAGCTCAACTTCGACTTATTGATACATTAACCGGTGGAAGCTCCCTTATTGGTACTTATACCGCCGGCCAGGTTGCCACATTAGGAATATATGTTTCCCTAATACCCATACAGGCAACTACTGCTGCAATAACAGCCGAAAATTGTTCGCCGGCAAATGGTGCTATTGATCCCAATGAAACAGTAACTGTAAGTTTCTGTTTACAAAATACAGGTACAACAAATACCACTAACCTGGTTGGTACACTACAGGCTACCGGCGGCGTAACAGCTCCCAGTGGCCCTCAAAGCTATGGTGTGGTTATTGCCGGGGGTGCGCCGGTTTGCCGTAGTTTTACCTTTACGGCTAACACTACCTGTGGTGGAACCTTAGTTGCTTCTATCCAGTTACAGGATGGCGCAACCAACATTGGCACCATAACCTATAACTTTATTACAGGTACAGTAAGCACAGTATTTACGCAAAATTTTGATGCGGTAGTTGCACCTGCTTTACCGGCAGGCTGGATTGCCACTAATTTGGCAGGCGGTGCCCCACTTTGGGTAACTTCAAATGCAGCGTCAGTATCGGCTCCGAATTCTATTTTTGTTGACGATCCAGCCGCTATAACGGATAAAGTGATTGAAACACCTACAATCCCCATAACTTCAGCTTCTGCAAGTTTTTCTTTCAGAAATAACTATACGCTGGAAAATGGTTTTGACGGCGGTGTTCTTGAAATATCAATTAATGCAGCGGCTTACCAGGATATTATAACTGCGGGTGGTACGTTTACATCAGGTGGTTATAACGGTACAATAAGTACAGCCTTCGGAAACCCATTGGGTGGCCGCCAGGCCTGGACTGGCACGGCGGGTAGTTTCTTAACTTCAACCGTTACCCTGCCAGCGGCAGCCAACGGGCAAAACGTGAAGTTAAGATTCCGTATGGGTTCTGATAACAGCGTTGCTGCAACAGGCTGGAGAATTGATGATGTTACCATTTCTCAACGTGTTTGTTGCTCGGGTTGTTTACCACCAACGATTGTAACCCACCCTTCCAATACTGCTGTTTGCCCTACCGGCACAGCAGCCTTTACCGTTGTACCTGGCGGCAGCGGTCCATTTACTTATGTGTGGCAGGAAAGCACTACAGGAGTTGGCGGGCCGTTTAACACGGTTACTAATGGTGGTGTTTACTCAGGTGCTACAACAGCAACCTTAAGTATAGCACCTGTAGTTGTTGGTATGAATGGCTATGCTTACCGTGTAATTGTTACAGGCAACTGTGGCTCACCGGTTACCAGCAACCCGGCTGTTTTATCGGTAATTGCAACAACTGCCGGTGGTACTGTAACACCAGCATCTACAACAGTGTGTACTACACCTAATAGCGGTACACTAACACTTTCAGGCTATGCAGGAAATATTATACGTTGGGAATCTTCAATAGTAAGTGCAGCAGGACCTTATAATCCTATTGCAAACACAACTACAACACAAACTTTTACTAATATTACAAACACAACCTGGTATCGTGTTGTTGTGCAGGCTTCTGGTTGTGCACAAGCCTTTTCTACCGTTGCAGTTGTTAATGGAAATCCACAAGTTGTAATAATCGCCGATCCCGGTACTACCATTTGTGAGGGCGATCCAACTTTATTAACGGTTGTTTTGGGAACTGCAACACCGCTTGGTGTATTATACAACCAAACCGGAGCTCAGATAAACGGTTCGCCTTCTCAGGTATTTGAACCAGCTAACACTGCTTTCAATTCGCAGTCTGCAGATGATTTTTCCGTACCTGCAGGTGCAACCTGGGGTGTTACACAAATTACAGCCAATGGCATTGGTACAGGAACACCTACTTCTGTAAATGTGTTCTTCTATGCTAACTCAGGTACAAACTTGCCTGGTGCAGCTATAGCTTCATTTACAAACCTGTTAACCTTTACCAGGGTTGGTGGTAACTATACGGTTACATTACCTTCTACTGTAAATTTAACAGGAGGCACATACTGGATGTCCTTCCAGGTAAATATGAGTTTTGCTGCGGGCGGACAATGGTTCTGGGGCAATTTTGGAGCTCCAAATATTGGCAATGAGTATGCATGGCAAAACCCGGGTGGTGGCTTTGCAACTCCTTGTACAAGCTGGGGTTATGGCGGAACAGGTTGTAATGTTGGTGGCGGTCCGGCTAACCGTAATAATATTTTCTCGCTTACCGGTACTTCTATTATAGGAGGAGGTCCATTAATTCCGGGTTATACCTTCTTATGGAGCCCTGCGGCTGGTTTAAGTTCAACAACATCCAACCCTGTAGCAGCCTCTCCGATGAATACCACAACTTATACAGTTGTTGCAACCACACCAGCTGGTTGTACAAGAACAGCTTCTGTGTTAATTACCGTTAACAAGCGTCCAACGGTAACTACGCAACCAGTTGCAAATGTTGTTTGTTCGGGATCAACTGCTACATTTACTGCAGGTGCAACCGGAACGGGCCTTACCTACCA
>JBBRCM010000077.1:0-17189 GCA_038204855.1 Chitinophagales bacterium | reverse complement strand
CTTGCAAGTCTGCAGCTTTTACCTGCTCTTCACAATTTGCTTTTTCTGTACCATCGCCAAGCACCAGCAATTTTGCATCCGGGAATGCTTCCAGTACCGTTGGCATTGCGTCAATTAAAAAATGATGCCCCTTTATAATTTCAATTCTGCCTACTGTAATCAACTGATGGCTGGCTTTACGGTAGTTTGAACCGAAGTTAGATTTATCAAATTCCTGGAGAGTAATTCCGTGATGGATATACGGGAAATGGGTATTGCTGATCCCAAGGTTAAAATAAAGATCGGCCATCGCTTTTGATACGGCAATATTGATATCAATTTTTCTCAGGATGTACCTGGTAATATGATAATAAAGATCATTCGGCTTTTTATAATTTACCGGATCATATTGCTGAAGCACTTTTTCCTGGTAGCCATGCTTTGTAGAAATGATAAGGACTTGCTTATTAAGAAAATTTTTTAATACCGCTGCCATTAAATCTGCATGAAACAAATGCGTATGCAAAATATTAATTCCGCCGGCCTTTAAATAACCATTTACCTTTCTTGCTGTTTTAAAAATGCTGTATTTTTCTGCAACAATTAAAGTTGCTTTTACCCCCGAGTCATTTACCTCGTTACAATATGCTGCAAATGTGCTTTCTGTCTTTTTTGTGCATACCACAATTAATTCGCAATGGACGCCATAAGCTTTTAGCCCCGGGAGCAAATGTTTCAGGTATTTTTCGGCGCCGCCTACGCCATGCGTATATATAACATGCAGAATTTTCAATCTTTACTTTAGTTACAATGTTTTAAACCCCGGCCGAAAATATTTCGTTATACCGCTGCAACATTTTTTTATTACTATAATTTTCTGTAGCAAATATAAAAGCATTTGCTGCCAGTGTTTCTCCAAAGGTATTGTCTTTAATCAGGTGCAAAATAGCCTCACAGAGGGCACTGGCATTTTTTGCCGGCACAAGCAACCCGTTTTTATTATGCTTTATCATATTATCTACACCTAACACATCCGAAGCAATGATTGGCAACCTGCACGCCATTACCTGCATAATAGCAGTACTCATGGTTTCGCCAAGCGTTGCATGTATATATATATCAAGCGAATTTATGAATTGTGGCAAAGCAGCTTCTTCCAGCATACCGGTAAATTCAACAGCATGGCCAATGTTTAGTTGCTGCACCTGTTTCTCAAGCGCTTGCCTGCAAACACCATCACCCGCAATATAAAGTTTTATCGAAGTTTTTGCTGATGATTTTAAAACCAATGCAAATGCATCAATCAAAGTTGCGTGATCTTTTGCTTCTGATAAACGGCTTTGCATACCGATGTTAATTCCTGTATGCCCATCTTTCAATGCAGGTTGATATACATCCAGGTCAACTCCATTGGGTATTACAGCTGTTCGCTTATCTGAATAAAAAAAAGAAAGTCGCTTTTTTATAACATCCCGGTACTCGGTACTTAAAAAAACAACCCTGGTTGCGGTAATTAATGAAGCACACAAACCAAGCCAGTTTAATTTTGTTTTTAAATGATTCGGTTGTGTTTCCCGTACAACAATTTGTATTTTTTTCTTACTAAATAGTGTTGCTTTTTTTACTGGGAAAATATAAGAAGAACTATGCAGGAAAATTATATCGGGCATGGTTTTCATAATTATTTTTTCAATCTGGTGGTAGGATTCAAAATCAAACCCAGGCTTCTTTTTTACAAAATACCAGGGTATATTTCTTTGCTTTGCTTTTTGAATATATCCTTCTCTTACTTCTTCATTACCAAAAAAAATAATTTCGAACTGGTGCCGCTTTTCTTTGTCGGCATCTGCCATTGAAAAAAAAACGTTACCGTGCCCGCCTAACCCACTGAATGCTATATGAAGGATTTTCATTTTTGAATTACTTACTTATGGCTTTTTACAGTTGGCTTCTACTCCATTGCCTCCAAAAGCACAATTAATATCCACGGCACCTAAATTGGCCAGTGTTTGTGTAATCTGTTTTTTGTTTCTGAATCTTTTATGCCAGTCGGTTAACGAATCATGCGTATCAAGCAAAGCCCACTCCTGCTGTAGCTTTTCGTTGAATTGCGGAAAGACGTTATAATAAGAAACAACCGGTGAGATACGATTCAGCAAAACTGAAAACAATTTATACTTTGCCGCCTTTTTATGCCAGGGTAAATATTTTTTTACCAGTTTCTGTGTGTAAGGGATTGTAAATGCTGCTGTTTTTTTACGCAGATAAATCCGATATAACCTTGCCAGCCTAAAATAATTTGAGCGGTCGTAATGATAATGATCTATAACTAATGAGCCACCCCTTTTTACCAACTTGTATAAATCTTCAATGGTTTTTTCACTATCTGCTGTATGCTGAATAACACCTAGGCAGATCACCACGTCAAAACTTTCATCGGCAAACGGCATGTCATTTATATCGGCCTGTATAACGATGTGTTTATCGGAAACAGGAAAATTTTCTATGTTAACTTCTACCGCCGAACTCAAATCAGAAGAAACCAAAACAGCACCTTTTTTCAACAACACTTCTGTAAATCTGCCGGCTCCGCAACCTGCTTCAAGCACAATTTTTCCTCCAAGGTTGTCTTTTAATCCATTGCCCATACAACGATCCAACCTCGATTCGGAAGTTGGTGAGCCCGTGTAGGAATCCAGCTGGGTTTTTTTATACTCTTTCCATTGATCACCAAAAAGCGAAGCGTAAGAGCCGCTGGCTGCAAACCGGGGAATATCATTGATAATTTCTGCGGTATTATCATCGCTGATGTATTTATTATCAACTTTTGTGTATGGCTTATAATTTTTTCTATTGTAGAATGAAGGAAACATAATCTTACTTTACCTTAGTTTTTTGCAAATGTAGGGGTTTATTAAGCTTTTTAAGAGCAATAAGGCGCAGGAAAAGCGATAGTCAGGAATTTTGTAACAGTATTTCTATTTATGGCAACAACTGGTTATAAATATCCAGTAAGTTATTGATGTAAATATCTCTTCTAGCTGTTCTTTCAGCATACATTTTGGCCTGAACCGCCAATTGGGCAATATTGATTTTATGATGCAGAATGGCAGTTATCTGTTCAGCGGTTTTTACTTCATCATTCAACTGAAAATAAAGGGCGTGCTCTTTTACAATACTTTTTAAGGGTGCAATATCTGATAGCATGAGTGGCACACCTGCAGCCATCGCTTCAAAAACAGACAATGGAAATCCCTCAAATTTTGAGGGCATAATAAAAAGATCGTAATGCTGAATAACAGTCGCCATATCATCTTCCCGGCCCATCATTCTTACTTTTAGATTTTTGTTTTTTATAATAGTCTCGTATTCAGCTTTATTCCCCTCACCATAAATATCCAGGTAAATTTCTTCATTTATGAGGTTTTCAAAAACCTGTAACAGGTATTCAAAATTTTTAAGTTCTTTTAATGCCCCTACAGCAACAAGGTTCAATTTATTCACCGATCGATTGTATTTCCTGTCAGGGAGATTAAAATATCGGTCGTCCACAAAATTATTCAGCACAAATATTTTTCCTCTGAATTTTATTGTGTTTAACAGGTCAGCCTTTGTGTATTCGGATAAACTGATGATGTTACAGTTTTTCCGCTTTAGAAATATATGCCTGTCAATAAAACGCATAAACCACCTCGTTTCCTTTTCCATAGAGTAGGTGCTATGAATGGTGTGTACATGAGCTACACCCGCAGGGCATACCAAGTATGTGTAAATACCTGCGGGAGTAAGGTGTGTGTGAACAATATCAATTTTTTTTTCTACAATGACCTTTCTTATTTCACGCAATATTCTCAGGATATCGAAACCTCCTTTATAATTCAGGCAAATGATTTTAACGTTTTTATCTATCAAATGCTCAAGTTTAGAAGACTGGTTAAAATACAACAGATAATTTTCTGTATGCTCATTTAAACCGCCCGACGATAACGAATTGACCAGTAAGGTTTCTGCACCGCCAATGGTTAATGAGTTAATAACATGAAGTACTTTTTTTTTCATGCCTTACTTGGTTAGCACAATTAATGAAAATCCACCAAAAGCCTTTACAGAAAAATCTGGTTTTATTTTATAAAAAAAACGCCGCAAAAGCTGAATGATCTTTCCAGAAAAACCAAGCCCTTTATTATTTATTTCGAAAGCACCCGGTGTATAAAACCAGTCAATTACTTCCTGCCCGGCATCGGTTAAAGTAGCCAGGGCAGTATCTTTCATAAAATAATGCAGGTGGCCAATCTTATTACGTGCCGATGCGGGGTAATTGGTAAAGATTGACCAAAGCGACATATCAAGCGGAATATGGTAAATTTTATAAGTTGCTTTTGTATTACACTTTCTTACAAAGCCGATATAATCTTCCACATGTTCAAATACGTCAATCATTAAAAGTAAATCGAACGTACTGCTATTTTGCAAAAGATCTTACTGAAAAAAGTGAAGCCGCTCCTTCGCCCTTGTTTGTGCCAGTTTAAAAGCATCAGGGGCAATTTCATATCCTGAAAAATCAATCTCTTTATCTGCCAGCCGCTGCTGAAGCTGATTGAGTATTTCACCGGCGCCGCATCCAATTTCTACAATTGATTTTGGCATAAGTTTATTGCGTTCAATTAATTTTAATATTTGCGTAGCCTTCCATGCGGAATCTTCTGCATGCCAGGTTGGGTTGGCGTGCAGGTAACTGCTGTTGAGATCAGTATAATCATTGGCGGTTATGTTTTTACTGTTCATTCTCAATAGATTTTATGGTCTGCAAAACATACTGTATTCTTTTTTCAAAAGTGTGATGGTTAATTACTTCTTTATAAGCCATACTAACTTTATCGGCATACTTATCATACTCTTTGAGGGTTTGCTCTATAATCTCAAAAAGCTGCTCATCGTTATCATAAATAATCACTTCTTCATTTTTAAAGTTATCAGTAATAAACCCATGCCTGTCGCAAACCTGTAATGTTGCTGCACCACAAACTTCAAAAAAACGCTGATTAACGCCGTACACTGATTGGCTATGATGAATATTTAAACAGATTTTTGTTTTACTGTAAAGTACATTCAGTTCAGCCGGAGAAACAGTAGAGTTTGTATAATACTTCTTATCACTTCTAAAAAAGTAGCGCTTTAGATTTCTAAGTTTAGAAAAATACTGGCCATAAATTTTAAAATTAGTATCTGGAAACCTGGCAATTATTTTATCAAGTAATGCAATTCGCATTTCATAAAGATTACCAACAAACAAAATATCAATTATTTTTTTAGGATCGTCAATTGGAAAATATACAGACTCATCCAAAGCAAGCGGCAAAAAAGAACCATCAATGTTGTATTGTTGTTTCAGAGGTATTATATCTTCCTTTTCAAATAAAAAAACATGATTGTACAGTGCAATGTTCTTTAGTGTAACGGGCACTGTAAAAATGGAATCCATCATCCAGAGCACCAGTTTTGATTTTTTCATTAACAGCAAAGTTTCCTCCGTTATGATGGCACCACGTATTATAAATACCATATCCGGTTGACTTACTGTATACCGTTTCCTTATTTTTTCATTAAATTTTTCGTACTTTTTATTAAAAAAAATATTTTTATCTGTGCAGAGATTGTAGGCAATTTTTTCTTTAAAATTATCAGCAGATCCTTCTGTCCATTCATCAAACAAATCAACCACAAAACCCAGTTTTGCAAAGGCCCTTGCTATACTTTTACTATACCCGTAAAATAATGGCCCTACTATTAATACTTTATTCATGCGCTGATACTTCAAACTATTTAAACAATCCCTTTGCTTTCATTTCCTGTAACGAATCTTCAAATGCACTTGCCTGCACATCCTGCCCGTTAACCCAGTTACAAAAAGCAAATATCCCTTGCTCAAGATTGATTTTTGGAACAAACCCCAGCATAGTTTTTATTTTAGAAATGTCGGCATAATTATGCCTGATATCACCCAGCCTGTAATTACCTGTAACATTCAAAGGCACTTTAATGCCGTATTTTTTTACTAGTGTTTCTGCTACTGTTATTACATCGGTTGCTTCTCCGTAACCTACATTAAATACTTCATCAGCAGCCTTGCTGTCTTCAATTCCCATTATTGTTGCGTCAACCACATCGCTAATAAAAACAAAATCTCTGCTTTCTTTACCATCTTCAAAAATATTTATGGGCTTGTTATTTTTTATTAACGAAGAAAAAATAGACAAAATGCCCGTGTAAGGATTGGTGAGTGACTGGCCGGGACCATAAACATTCTGATAGCGAAATGCCACTGCATCTATTCCTATTGATTTACAAACACACAGCAGCATCTGCTCTTGGTTTTGTTTGGTAATACCATACACTGATGAGGGGTGAATTTTAGATTCTTCATCGGTGGCTAATAATGTTAATGGCTTTGTGCAGCCTGCATACTTTACTTCAAAATCTTTGTTATCCATGTCTGCCACCGCCCTGTGGCCGGGATATACAATTCCCTTCTCTTCAGAGAAATATTTTCCTTCGCCATAAATCGATCGGGAAGATGCAACAACTATTTTTTTTACCTGATGTGATTTACTGTTGGCCAAAAGATCAAGCATGATAGCTGTGCCACCGATGTTTACATTTGTGTAGCGGTTTATTTCGTACATGGATTGGCCGGTACCGGTTTCGGCAGCCAGGTGTACAATCACATCAACGCCTGGCAAAGCTTTTTCCCAGCTCGTTTTTTCAGTTACATCAGCGTTAATAAACTGCACTTTGCCAATAATACTTTTATATAATGGAGATGTTACAGCAGGATCAGCACCATGTATTTGCTTAGATAAATTATCCAGTACAACAATTTCGTGCCCTTTAGTTATCAAACTCAATGAAAGGTTCGACCCTATAAAACCAGCTCCTCCTGTTATCAGTATCTTCATGTTAATCTATAAATTTTCCTTCTGCCGAAGTTTTTTTCCAGCAATTTGTTTCTAAACAATACCGTTTAATAATTATTGCCGGTATGCCTGCAACCACACAGTAATCAGGGACATCTTTTGTTACGACTGCATTGGCACCAACCACACAATTTTTTCCAACTTTTGCTCCAATAATACAGGCGTTTTCTCCAATCCAGCTTCCGTTGCCAATTACAACAGGCGCTACCTGCTTTATGGGTTGCAAACTTATGGGCGTATTTATATCTTCGTAACTATGCAGATTATCGCTGATGTATATTTTGTCTGCTGTTAAAACGTAGTCTTCAATAATAATACTTTGTGTGGCATAAATATGGTTAAAGTTACCTAACGAAACATGGTTACCTATCTGCAGTTTACAGTCATCGCTTCCATTGATATCATCACCCGCAAGCCAGGCTTTGTAACCAATATACGTGTTGTTACCAATAAATATATTAGCTGCACCGGTTATTCTTAAAGCTGCATCAATATAACTGTGGCTGCCAAATTTACCCAACACACGGCGGTAGTAAAATTGAACAAACCTAATTTTTATGACTTTTAAATATCGCATTGTTATCAGCGGTTATTTTTATTTACTTTTTAAATATTTATAAAAATCTTTTTGCAACCATGCCATGTGGGCTTCTTCTTTACCCATACTTTTTCCCGCCGAAATTATTCTGTTTATTGCTTTTAACCCAAATAACCGGGCCGCAAGCCGCAGTACGGTATAAACAGGTTTATCTTTACTTTGTACAGGTGCTGCGGAAACAGTTTGCACTTTTACACTAACTGCAGGAGTAGCTGTTGAAGTAAGTAATTTGTTTTTTTGAAGCGTTTTATAAAACGGTCCGCTACTTTCAAAAGGATTTACATCGGTAACAATATCATTATCAGTTTCAATCAACCGGCGGTAAAGCCTTCTGTTAATATGGCTGATTGGTACGCCATTATCAAAATGGCCATAACTGTATTGTAAAGATGAATAGTTGCTAAAATTGCTACCCGCATTTTTACTGTAAACAGTAAAGATGATTCCGAGATCGGGAAAGCGTTTTACAAAATCATAATTATATTTACTCCTGGTAAAATCATACATATCCGGGTAATAAAGAGCCGAAAAATGAAAAAAGAAAAGCGGGTTTACCGACGCATTTTCTACATTGCGTTCTTTTATAGCGATAACATTATCTGCAACTACTATTTCTCTTTCCTGAATATTCCAAAAGCCTGCATTATATCCCAGGCCTCTTTCTACCAATAATGTCTGGCCTAAAAAAGCAGGTGCAAAATCCATCCATTTCTGATCAGTGGCAAAGCCTTCACTATATTCAACGTAACCATTTTCGGTCACCATTCTTTTCCACCAGGCTACTAACTCCCTGGCCTTTTCGGAATTGTTTACTGCAATAAAACCGAGGTTAAAAATTCCATTATTTGCAAAGGAAATATCGGTAAAAACAGGATTATCCAGGCAAGAGTTTGTTTGAGTAATATGCGGGGTGAGAATAACTGCGTGAGTTTTTAAATTATTTACCAGCGCATCCAGTTCATTAAAAACATAAATATCCGGATCGAAATAAATAACATTTGTAAAACCCTGGGCATATAAATATTCAATACAATAAGGTTTTAAAAAAGTACAGAACTCGGTTACATTGTATTTAAATGCACAACTATTCCATAGGTTGTTATCATTGATCACAAGATTTTTACAATCAACAAGGTGATTGTCGGTGGTATTTAATTTTGTAGCAGCATCTGCCTCATCGCCCAAAAACACAAAAGTTTCAACCATTTGCAAACGGGCGTTATCTGCAACAGACTGCATTAACAGATTGGCAAGGCCAAAGTAGTTTTTTGTTACTATGGTGAATATGGCGGTTTTAGTGATCAAAATTTTGCATTTACGAGATACTGTTTATTTAAAATTTATTCCAGATAACTTCACTTTTGTTACCAAATAATAATGGCAACCAAAAAAAAAGGATCGCTTTCTTTGAGTTTAAAATAAACCCATACTTAATAAAAAGAGCAGCCCTGGTAATCCTGCTTTTGTTACCTTCATTTTGTAACACAAAAGATTTAAAATATAATGCGCTGTAATATTTATTCAGTTTTTTACTTAAAGATGGAAATTTTTCATTCAAATATGCAGCAAGGTTTTTAATTGTTGGCAGATATTTTGAAATTTCCTTTTCATTCCTTTGTGTGCTGAAAGTTCCATTTGAATGTACACGGTACACACACATTTCATCCTGCATAAATCTTATTTTTCCGTAACACGCATTCATAACATGTAAGGGCCAATCTCCAGGAAATGCAGTTTCGTACCAATCAGGCATTTCTTTTACCCTTAAAACATTTCTAAACACAATTGACGGGCTGTGAATGTAATTGCCGGTTGCTATGTCTTCGATGGTAGTAACTTCCGGGGTATTGGCATTTATATCAGGATAAAACGGCACAATTTCTTCTTCATACTCAATTTTTGCTTTGTGAAAACAAATAGAAAAATCCGGGTTCGCTTCCAGAAAATCTACCTGCTTTTGCAATTTACCGGTATCGGTCCAGTAATCATCTCCTTCAAGATAAGCGATATACCGGGCATTAGTGTTTTGGCATGCAGTAAGTAATTGTATAAAATTCTTTGCAGGCCCAATATTTTTATCCGGGTTTGATAATATTATTTTATCCGGATGCTGAACAGCAATTTCCTCAATAATCTCCCTGGTGCCATCGGTTGATTTATCATCTCCAACTATTATTTTAAAGTGGAATGTTGTTTGTTGCATTAAAATACTTTCCAGTGCCTTACGTACAAACTTTGCGTGATTGTAGGTGATAAAAAGTACACTAACCATCGGAGGATTCATACGTATTTATTTTCCCTTTTCGCACATTAGAAATATACTTGAGCATAAATCAGGATAAACCTGCCCCAATTGATAACAACCTTCCAGATATTCCGGTGATATAATATCCGTATTCAACAACCGATCCCACTGAAAATTTGCCAGTGCTTTAAAAAATATGCCAGACCTGTGTAAAACATGTAAGCCTGCTGCTTTGGCATCTCTTTCCAATGTATCTAACGTGTATGTAATTCTATGGCCATGTTCAGCCTCTGCATTTGTTATTGCATTGTTGTGCGTTATCAAACCCATTTTAACAGCAATCTGCCTTGATGGCGCATTGGCATTTGGACAAACCAAAAAGAAACGTCCGGTATCTGAAAGCCATTCGTCATTTATTCTTTTCATCACATTCACCGGATTGTCTAAATGTTCCAGCACATGTGTAAGTATAATATTATCATATTTTTCAGTAAGCGTTGCTTCTTCAAAAAGTGAGTTTACGAATTTTACTTTATCGCCAAATTCATTTTTTGCAATACTGATAGCTTCATCAGAAGCTTCAACACAGGTAATATCACTAAATTTTGAAGTAAGCCTTCTTGTAAAATCACCTTTAAAACTGCCCAGTTCCAAACAGTTGCCGTCTTTATAAAAAGGTTCAAAAGCCCTGATCATGAATTTGTGCATCACATCAAAATCAAAGTTATAGGCATACCTGTGATCGGCTGTGTCTTTAAGCTCACTATTATAATTTCTGGTTGTACTCATACAGATGTTTTTATTTAACCTACATTTAAACTCATGGTTACTGATTCTCCATTAACTGAAGTTTCTTCAAAATTATGCTTCTTATATAAATTGATGGCCTGCTTATTTTTTTGGTTAACCTGTAACCTGATTGTTTTAAAGTTTTTATAAGTAACATATTTTACACAAGCCGTTAAAAGGCGACCGGCTATACCTCTTCCCGAAAATTTATTTAAAACACTAACATTGGTTATAAAAGCTGTTTTTTTATTTAAATCATTACAATAAACAGCTATCAACCCTGTTAAATTTTCTTTTTCCCAGGCTTCAAAAGTTATGGCATTTTCAACAATTTTTTTTGAATAGGCCTCAATATCCACCGTTTTATCCAAGGCAGGTATAAATTCATCTTTACAATTTAACAGGTGGATAAAAACGTGGTTAAACCCTGCTTTCTGTATTTCATAAATAATATCCGAATCTGTCATTTATTATTATTTACCCTTTTTTTAATTCTGCAATTCCGAAACCATGCCGGCCAAACTCATTGCCGTTATACAACAAATACACAGTGCCATCGCATTCAAATATATGTGGGTAGCACATCATTTCAGAGTCCCAGCCCTGCTCAGAAATATCAATTCCTGCATTGGAATCATCTCTGAGCCAGTTAGTCAGATCATCAGACCATGCATAGCCTAACCGGTATCCACGTTGTGCATTCTTTCTAAAATCGGTTGCCTGCCTGAAACAAAAATACATGTGGTACCAGTTACCAATTTTTAAAACAGTTGGCAAGGCCTGGCATTCATCTTCATTTAGTATATCAGCAATAATTTGTTTTCCTTCTTCCTTTTGCCAGTTAACACCATCAATTGAAACTGCATGGGCTATTTTATAAACCCTGGCGGGAGGTTCATTTTCATTTGCTGCAATCCACTTTTTACCATAGATATACCACATGTGAAAAATACCATCGTAAAATTTTACGGAGGAATCACCTACAAGCATTGGTTCGTTAACAGATGCTGTAACAACAGGGCCAGCACCCGCCTTTTTAAAAGTGATACCATCATCATCGCTGAATGCAAGTCCGGTTGATGTTTCAACAGATACAGAAACCCTTCTGCTCCAGCCGCATGTATAGGCATAAATTTTCTGATCATGCCTTAAAATATTAACCGGAAAAATTCCATGCTCATCAAATGTTCCTAATTCGCCTAATGGTATAACCGTTTTGTTGGAAACCTTTAAAATATGCTGGAATTTTTTATCAAAATCAACGAAAGCAATGTGACTCAGAAATTTTCCGGTCAACTCATCTCTTTCCCTGGTTGAAAAATAAATTCTTACAAAATCATCAAATACCAGTGTTTGAGGAGATTGCGCAAACTCTTTACAATTGTTTGGTAAACTATGTTGCAGCGGATTAAATATTAATCCCTTTTTTATCCATTCCATTTAAAAAAATTAAGATTTATAGCTTTCCATTTTCGCCATTCCAAAACCAAATTTGCCTACAGCATTGCCAAGATAAAACATATACAAAGCTCCATCCAATGCAAAAACATGCGGATAACTTACCATCTCAGCATCCCATCCGGTTTCAGAAACATCAATGCCGGCTTTTGAATCATCCCGTACCCAATTTATAAGGTCGGTTGATGAAGCATAACCAATTCTATATCCGTGCTGGTTGTTTCTATAATCAGTGCTGTACCGGTAGCAAAAGAACATGTGATATTTTCCTTCATAAAAAATAACATCGGGGCTGGCCTGTGCTTCATTGGTTTCAACCCTGCTTTCAATAATATCTTTATTTTCTTTTATCCAGTTAATTCCATCTTTGGATGTAGCCATTCTTATTTTATAAACAGGTTCTGGCTTGTCATTATCCAAAATCCATTTTCTACCTGCTATATAAAAAAGATACCATTGATCATTATATTTTCTGATTTTAGGACCACTTATAACAAAGGGCTCCTCTAAACTGTATGATAAAACCGGACCGGCACCCAATTTTTCAAATGTTTCACCACCGTTTTCGCTTTCCGCAAAACCTATCGCTACATTAAATGGAACCGATTCGCACCTCGTCCAACCAGCATAATAAGCCCTTATTTTGTTTTGATGTGGTATTACAGATATGGGGTAAGTTCCAAACTCATCAAAAGTTCCAAGTGCGCCAAGTTTTAAAACAGGGGTGTCGCTTACTTTTATAATTTCAAACAGATTCTTTCTGTTCAAATCAACAAAGGCCGAATAACTTACATACTGCCCTTTATCATCTGCCGGTGGCCTGCACGAAAAATAAACACGTACAAAATCATCAAAAACCAATACGGATGGTGCCTGGGCAAATTCCTGTAACCAGCTCCTGTTTTTTACTTCAGCAGGGTTAAAAATCCTTCCTTTTTTTTTCCAGGTAAACATCCTACGGTTATTTATATTAAGATATAATCTGACTGCAGATATTGCTGTATTTTTTCTTTACTGTTAAACATCATTACATCTAAGATTGATAACCAGGGAATAAATTCATTTTGAAACTGCTGATAATTTAACTCACCTGATTTAATAAAACTCAGTTTAATATTATTTTCTTCAAATGCTTTAGCTGAATATAATTCCACTCCTCCTATCGGGTTAATATAATGAGTGGCGTTTAACGCTTTGCAAATACTGATCACCTTATCCTGTGATTTTAACTGGTGATTAATTGGCAACGAAGAAGACACTATAACCTCTGTGCCGATGCCCAGATAACTGCAAACAACCAGCAGCGAATGATAAATGAATTTAAAAAGATTGTCTTCATTTTCATTAAACACTTTTTCAATCAAAGGAAAAACAACTTCGAAAAAAGGTGCCTTTTTATAACATGCCGCAATCTTGCGCAGTATTTTATTTTTTTCAACTTCAAACAAATCAGCCAGTCTCCTTTTATCAATATGCAGGTAATCAGAATCTTTTTTTAAAGGCAATGTAAAATATTCATCTTTGCCATTTACTAAAATCCTGTTTCTGTTAATCCATCCTTTTTTTGTAAACTCAATATTATCGTACACAACAAATTTATCTACAGTTTTTATTAACTGAAAATACCCGATATACGGCAGAAAATATGGTTGCATAACAGCTATTGTCATTACTCCGTTATTTTATTTATGATGCCGCATATAGTTTCAACATCTTCTTTTGAAAGGCTATCGTAAAGCGGCAGCGATAACACTCTGGCACTTACATCTTCGCTTACCGGGCAGGAAAAATGATCTTTTACAAACGGCAATTGATTCAGAGAAGGATAGAAATAGCGCCTTGTAAATATCTGCTGGTTTGCCAGTGCGTCTCTTACCTGTAATAATTCATTTTCTGATTTAAAAACCACCGGATAGTAAGCGTAATTCCAAACGGCATTTTTACGAATAGCAGGTTTTGCTACTCCCTTCAACAACCGGTCATACTGTTCTGTAACTTCTTTTCGTCCATTTAATATCTCATCAAAATGATTAAAAACGCAAAGCCCCATGGCAGCATGAAACTCTGAGTTTTTAGCATTCACCCCTACTGAATAATAATCATCGCCCACATGCCCAAAGCTCCGGAATAAAAGTAATTGCTTAGCCAGCTCATCATTGTTGGTTACAATGCAGCCGCCTTCTACCGTATGAAACACTTTAGTGGCATGAAAACTACAAGTGCTGATATCGCCATACTGCATGATGGCTTTTTGATTATAGGTTGCACCAAAAGTATGTGCAGCATCGTAAATTACTTTAAGGTTATGCTTTTGTGCAATGGTTTCTATCTTTTCAACATTGCAGGGAAAACCATAAACGTGCGTAGCCAATATCGCCTGCGTTTTTTCAGTTATAGCTGCTTCAATTTTATCCGCATCTATAGTGAAATCAGATTTATCAATATCAACAAATACAGGTTTGCAGCCCTCCCAGATAATTGCGTTTGGTGTAGCAACATAACTGAACGGAGTTGTTATTACTTCGCCGGTGATGTTCAGCACTTTTAAAGCCATCTGTAAAACAATCATGCCGTTACTGCAGTATAAAAGATGCTTTACCCCTAAATAATCTTTTAATTTTTGTTCTAACTCCTGCACCAACATACCATTATTAGTTATCCAGGCTTTATCCCAGGCACGTTTTAGTATCTGGGTATATTCATCAAACGGAGGAAGGTATGTTTTTGTAACGTTAATCATGTAGCACGTGGTTTAAACAAATTTTTGCGAGTCAATAAAGCCGTCTTTTTTTATGAAGACAAGTTCGGCAAGCCATAATATCTTAACTGGTAAAGGTCGGTTAAGGTCGGTAATTTCAAAAAGCCTGTAACCTTTGCTGTCCATAAAATTTATCATTTTAAGAAAACTATTTTCAAAATCTTTTATCACAACGCCAACCTCTACCATAAAAATTTCAGTTTTTCCAAAATAATTATCGGCACCTTTCAATACCTCTATGTCCAGGCCTTCGGCATCAATTTTTATTATATCGGGTGCAGGAAGATCAGCATGCTGCAGCAACTGATTAAGTGTTACAACCGGAATTTCAATTTGCTTAAACCCAGACTCCAGGGCCTCTTTTTCTGAATACCTGAAAGAGCAGCTATCGTCTCTGTTGGCGATGGTAAATTTAAAATTACCCGGTGTTGCTCCTGCACCAACCGCATGAAATTTGATTTTATCGTTACTGTCGAGCAGGTCTTTAATTGAATCTTTAAGCCAGCCTTGCGGCTCAACCAACGTATAGTATGCATCCGGAAAAAATTCAAGCGCAGTTCTTGTCCAGGTACCATGGTTGGCGCCAATATCAACAATATGTTTTGGCTCAAATTTTATTTGTTTTAGTACCTCGTAAAAATTATTTAACAACCCACCTTTGCCGTTTAATGAACCAGCAGCAATTGATTGATATCCCAGCCTTATAATAAGGAGGTTAAATATTTTCCTTAATACTTTCCCTATAATCTGCTTCATTCTAATTAATTATTCTTCCACTCAAATATTGGTTTTATAAATCCCGGTTCTTTTCCCATCCACCCTCCAATCTCTCTTTCTCCTTCCTGCACCTTTGCAGAAAAAATATCCGTTTCTGTAAATACCGTTTCTTTAGCATCTTTTATAATGTAAATTGTAAAGTAAAAACTTCCCACATTAAGAAATCCTTTTGGAAAAATACACTTCAGGTTATTAATGCCTTTTTTTAATTTTAACCCTCCGTTAATATGGCTAAACGTAAATAAATCAGTTCCGTCTTCGCCCTTAATAACATAGGTTACATGAAGCCTATCTGCATCGTCGTTTTTTATAGTAACCGAAGTATTAAATTCAAGTACCTGGTATTCATCAATCGGTTCGTCCACAGTTTTTCCTTGTGCATTAATATTTATTTCATGCAATGTAAAAACGTTATTATCGTATTCCTTATCAAATATTTTTTGATGCTGGTTATCGGTTTTACCCTGTAGATAATAGTTTACTGCTGCTGATGTGTTTCCTATAAAAGCGGTATTGCCTTTTTCTAAAACTATGGCACTGCTGCACAAACTCTTTATTGCTGCCATATTGTGGCTTACAAATAAAACTGTTCTGCCACCATGCTCACTAACATCTTTCATCTTACCCAAACATTTTTTTTGAAACTCCGCATCTCCTACAGCCAGCACTTCATCTACCACCAGTATTTCGGGCTCCAAATGTGCTGCCACCGAAAAAGCCAGGCGTACATACATACCGCTGCTGTAGCGCTTTACAGGGGTATCCAAAAATTTCTCCACACCGCTGAAGTCAACTATCTCATCAAACTTCTTTTTAATTTCGGCACGGCTCATACCCAGTATGGCGCCATTTAAAAATATATTTTCCCGTCCGCTAAGTTCAGGATGAAACCCGGTGCCTACTTCCAGCAAAGAAGCAACTCTTCCATTCAACGTGATACGGCCTGTGGTAGGTTCGGTAATGCGGCTCAGCACTTTCAATAAAGTACTTTTGCCTGCACCGTTGCGCCCAATAATACCCACCGCATCGCCACGGTTAATTTCAAAACTCACATCCTTTAATGCCCAAAATTCCTCTACCTCAACCCCATCAATCAGTTGTTTTCCACGGATGGTATTTTGTATGCCCCGGGCTGCTCCTTTTATTTTTTGAGAAACCACATCACGCAGTGCAGTGTATCCTTGCTGGCGCTCATGACCAATAAGATAACTTTTACCCACCTGCTCAACCTTGATCATTATATCGCTCATGTTTGTTTAAATAATATCTGCGAATGTTTTTTCTACTTTTCTAAAATAACGAACACCAAAAAAAAGTACAATTAATGTAAATGCCAGCGATATGCCCATACTCTGCATAATTTCCTTGGTAAAATCACCGCCAATTATACACCACCTGAAACCATCAATAACACCAACCATGGGGTTAAGGCTGTACAGGAACCGTAAATTTTCGGGTATTGCCGAACTGCTAAAACCTACCGGCGAAATGTATAAACCAAATTGTACAATAAAGGGAATGATGTACCTGAAATCGCGGTATTTAACGTTTATAGCTGTTAGATAAAGGCCAAAACTGAATGATACCAGAAAAACGAATCCGAGCATAAGC
>JBBRCM010000076.1:0-17281 GCA_038204855.1 Chitinophagales bacterium | reverse complement strand
GGCAAAATGTGTTGGGCAAACCGGCGGGTAAACTCCTGGTTGCTCAATATCAGTTGCTTTGTTTTGCCCGCATCCCTGTAATCTTTATAGGTAAATGTTGTTTGGCTATCGGTAACCACCTGCAACCGTTGGTTACTTATGGCTACTTTATGGCTATATCTTCCTAAATATTCTATTACCTGTTTAGGCCCGCCGAAGGGGCGTTTGGCGTACACTACCCAATCTTTTGCAAACAGGGTTTCTATAAATTGTTTTTCTGCTACATTATTTTGCCGCAGTTGCCGTTCCGCCGGGGTCTTTTGTTCCGCCGGGGTCTTCATTAGCCCGGCTAATGTGCTGCGGCATGAGACCCCGGCGTATAAAAGAGCCTCCACCTGCGCACTGCCACTTTTAAAAATTCATAAACTCATATAATGGAAAGGAGTAAAATGCCTTACAAAACCAGTTTCGTAAAAAGAAGCACTGCTATGCTCATAATCTGTAAAATAATCTGCTAAATTCCACTTGCCTTTAACCGGATTGTGATGAATGTAATTGACTTTCTGAATCATAAACTTATCAGAAAAAATGGGCTTTGCATCAAAGGAGTCTTTAAATACCTTGTGCAATTGCCCTTTCTTTTTTTCTCTTTCAGTTAACAGGCCCGACAATGTTTTAAGCAGATCTGCTTCTTCATTTTCCTCGAGTCTTTTAATAATTTCATAAGCCATAAATCTTTTTCCATTCGATATTATTTTATTCAGCTGGAAGCCTTCATCTTTAAAATATAAAATGCAATGCAAATGATTTGGCATGATAACGTATGCCAGCACATCGCATTGATAAGTGTCTTTTAATATTTTAACCCAATCGTAAACTGAATCGTAAGAGTTTGTAATTGCAAACAGGTTCATCCAGTTACAACAGGTAAAAGTGCAGAAATAAGTTGTGTACTCATCAGAATGTTTATAACGGATTGCCATGAGTTTGATTTTGAAAGAGTGGGTACTCACAAATTTAAGCAACTTTTATACGCCGGGGTCTCATGCCTTTGCACATTGGCTATACTATGAAGACCCCGTCGGGACAGAAGTTGTAATTTGGCAAATAATCTCAAAAAATTGAAGGCACTTTTTTATTTCGAAGCGCAAAGGTAAAGGCAAAAGAACATAAAAAAATACCTGTTTTTTTACCAATGTACTGTGGAAAAACGGATTAGATATTTATTGGTTGTTAACATTATATTTGCTACCAAAGTCAAATGGCCATCCTTTCGGACAGCCATCTTTTAATCGCTCATTGGCTTAAGTGTTTGGCATTTTTTGGCACAGGTGTTTCTTTTCAGAATCCTACGCCTCGTATCCAAGGCAGAGAAATCTATTTTTTAATGTAAGATTCTAAAATTTCTTTATTGAGATAATATAAGCTGGTTAAAAAAATTGCAATAAAGCAATAAAAAAAATTTATATTGTTATAAATTGATCAGCAACTAATGGCGGGTTTTATTTTCAACCTGCTTTAGGTTGAGGTTTATTATTTTATCATTCACTTATAACTAATCATGCAAAAAACATTTCTCTGTTTGTTATTAGCCTGCAGTAACATCATGTTTGTACATGCGCAAACTGATGCTAACACGCCGGCCGGATATTATTTGGTTGATAACCCGCTTGGTAAGATCTATTTTTCCAACCAGCCATTTACATCGGGCAGTACCGGCGATAAAAGAACTTTTAAATCGAATGAATACATTTATGCCCGGTTAAAACTTAACAAAGGCACTGTTAAGGAGGCATTGCAGGTAGCTGCAAAAAAGCAAAATGATCCACTGGAGTATTCACCACAATATTACTTTTTGTACGAAATAGGTATATACAAAAATAAAAGCCAGTTATTTGGCAACAATAACTTTTCACGCTACTGTTTATTAAATGAGGCCGATCTTAATAAAGACTACCTGGATTTTGATGTGTTGCCCGACCCTGCAGTTGCCAGCACTTTTATTGCAAAGACCGATGCGTTTGAAATTAAGTATGGTAAAGGGATAGCTCCACTTGCCAGTGCTATCGGGCCAACTAATTTTCCGGAAGATGGCACTTATAAAATAGATGTGATCATCCGTAACAAAGGACTGGATGTCTGGGGCAAGGAAAAGTCTGAAAAAGAATGGCCGACATTTGAATCTGATTTTGATTTTAATTTTAGTTCGGCAGATGTGCCGATGCTAAAAGATAATTACCGCAAGGTGTACGATAAAGTGGTTGGCCAGTTTGAAAAAAATGCCCTGCAAGACAAACCCATGATAGAAGAGTGGTCGCTGAAATCGAACCCGCCGGCCATTGAAGGTTATACTGCAGAGAAATACAACCAGCTTTATCTAAAAAATTACCCCGGGGTTAAAATAGTAAAAACTTACCTGGATAATGGAAGCGGCTGGGAAGTAGCCAGGGATAACAATAATGAGTTGCCCATATATAAATACAGTCAGCAATGGGTTACTTTCTTTTGTAAAACTGCCGGCGGCGAATGTTATTCGCACACATGCAACTTAAGAAAAAAGTATGAGGGTGGCGGAAAGTATGGTGAAACCTTCCTTGCTGTTTTTGAGGTAGAAAAAAGAAGTTTTAATTGCAGTAAATTAATAAAATAAAGTGATGGCACAGATACACCTAACTGGCTTAAGTGTTTTACTCCACGGGCTTAAGTGTTTGCATTGTTTTAGCGCAGCTGTTCTCTAACTGGCTTAAGTGTTCGGCATTTTTGGCCCCAACTGGCTTAGGTTTTTGGCGTGTTTAGCCCCTCTTATTCCATATATTCACACTATCAACCATTTCCGCCATGAAAAAACTAATAACAGGTTTTGCTATACTTTTATGGCTGCAGCATACCCATGCACAGCAAAGCGATAAAGCATTTACTCTACCAAAGATCTGGGGAAAACTCACAGCAGGTTCACAGGCACCTGCAGTTTCAACCGACGGTAAAAAATTATACTTCGGACATACCATCATAGATCCTGAAAGTATTTTCGTAAATATTTATGACCGCGATCTTGAAGAGGCCAACAGTAAGAACGGGCACACCAATACTTATTGTCTCTCGCCAGATCTTCGCTACCGCGTTATCAACATGTTTAACGTACAGGAAAACCTGGGAGCAGCAAGAGCAGGCGGCTTGTACCTGAAAGACCGCGATTGGGTAAGCCGCGGCGCAAGCCCGGTGGATACAGGCTGGCACTTCCAGAGCTATGAAGACAATTACGCACTCCGCCGCGTTGGTGTTCCTCTCGCCCACTGACCGCCGTTGTTAGTGTTCGTGCCGCTGGCAAAGCAGCGTTGGCAATCACCAACAACCAGAAGGGTCAAAGCAAAATATTTACTCCCACAAAATGCCCAACACGCTGTTGGTGTTGCCTAAACACAAAACCAATCACACAACACACAACAACGGCAATCGGCGGGCTTCGGGCTAATTAAAAAGTTCAATTACCATTCCCCCGGGGTCTTCATAGCCCGGCTAAAGTGCGGCGGCATTAGAGCCCGGTGTATAAAAATCTTTATAAGACTTATAATTAAAAGCCCACCGAAAAATTTCGGTGGGCTTTTAATTATTTAGAACTTTTATTAATAGTTACTCAAAGTCATTTCCACTCTCCTGTTTTGTGCACGGCCTTTAGCAGTTTTGTTATCAGCAACTGGTTTGGTTTCGCCATAACCCGTAGAGCTTAAACGGCTTTCTGCGATGCCTTTGCTGGCTAAGTATGCTTTTACAGATGCTGCCCTTCTGTTACTCAGATCAAGGTTATATTCATCTTTACCCTGGTCGTCGGTATGCCCGTCTATCTGTACTTTAAAGCTTGCATTCTCATTCAAAATACTAACCACATCATCTAATCTTTTATTAGACTGAGCTAATAATTTATCACTCGCAGTTGCAAAGAATACATTTTTAGCAGCTAAGTTTACACGCTTGATAATTTCTTCGCTGATTACCGGGCAACCAAAGTTAGAAGCCGGCCCTTTTTCGTTGATACATTTATCTTCTTCATCGTTTACGCCATCGCCGTCGGTATCAGGAATAGGACAACCCTTGTAACGGGCCACACCCGGAACATCAGGACATTTATCATCTTCGTCATTTATACCATCCTTATCCCTGTCTGGTATAGGGCAACCCTGGTAACGGGCAAAACCCGGAACATCAGGACATTTATCTTCAGCATCGGTAATACCATCACCATCCCTGTCAGGGCAACCGTCCAACGAAGCCAAACCTGCAACATCAGGACATCTATCCAGAGAATCCAACACTCCATCACCATCCCTGTCTTTTGGAGGTTCAACAACCGGTATTACAACAACAACAACAGGGGCTGGTTCTTTCTTTTTAAATAAGTTAGCAGCAATACCTACGCTGTGATAAAAATGATAAGATGCATTTTCTGTAACGGGCACACGGTATTGTGAATTAAGCAGTAAAAAAACTTCGTCGACAATCTTTACCTGTGCTCCAATGCCAAAGGGCATAAACCCAGAGTAGTAACCACCAAATTTTGATGCGCCAATACCTGCAGTAAGAAAAGGAACAAGGATATATTTATCTGGCAATAATTTTAAGTTAAGGGTTGCAGCAGCTTCCAGTAATAAACGGGGGTCGGTTGTGGGTGTTTTTGGATTGGGGTAATTTAAAAAAGAGCCGGAAAGGGTTCCCACAAAATCAAGATTATTATTTAACCCCTGTAAATAACTTAACGCCATACCGGCAGTCATGTTATTGGTTTTATGCCATTTGTTTGCATTGATTGTGTTTCCCAATCCGGTACTACGGATACTTTCTGCTGTTTTAAAATCATTCAGGAAAAAATGAATTCCGAGAGATGGACGTTTTTTATATTCGCCTTGTGCAAACGACGATACAAACAGGCCAAGGCCTATAAATGCTAATAAGATTTTCTTCATAATTGTTAATTTTCTAAATCGCAACAAAAATAGCTGCTTAACTTCAAAACATAAAATATTATTACAACTATTATTACCCAAAAACTTAATGGATATGTTGAAAATAACCAATACAATTACCGGGAAACAGCTTTTTTATCCGCCAACTCAACCTTAACCCGTGTGAGGCCGGTTGAAACATATCCCAGTTTTTGAGCCGCAGCTCTTGATAAATCTACAATCCGTTTCATTTTAGGGTGAATGCGGTCAGTTACCTTTACAATTACCGAGCGTCCGTTTTTTAAATTAGTCACTTTTATCCAGGTGCCCAGTGGCAAAACATTACAGGCACAGGTCAGTTTTTTCTGATCATAAGCTTCTCCGCTTGCAGTGCGCCTGCCATTAAATTTATTAGAATAAAAGCTTGCCTGCCCATAAAAAATACGGGTTGCTTTTTTTGTTTTTGGTTTATCATTTATGGGATGCCCCTGTGCGTTTACTGAAAATGGAGCAACAAAAAATACAATAACCATCACACAAAAAATGTGAATAGCAATACGCTTTGCGGCTGATTTAAATTTCATGCACATCCCTAAAGATAATAAATTAATTAAGCCTTTGCGCTTCTACTTTTTTGCAAAATATTTTTCCATCAACAACTTATCTTCTCCATATATATCTTCATAAAATTTTATGGTCCCGTTTTTTCCCTCGCAGGAAAAATAACGTATGAATAACGGAATATGATTTTTTACATAAATCGTGTGGCGTTCCTTCCTGCTTATCCAGCTTTTGATAGAATCGGCTGTGTATTTAAGTGAGTCCTTCTTATTACTGAGTGTACTATCATTACCGGCAATATAATAGGCCAGTTTTTCCCACTCCTGCACACGCACACATCCGTGGCTTAATGCACGTGCCGCATTTTTAAAAAGATAACGTTGATTGGTATCGTGTAAATAAACAGCGTATGGATTATCAAAATTAAACTTGATAACTCCCAGAGAATTGTTATCGCCACTGCCCTGCACAATACGATACGGAATGCCTCTGGAATACTTAGCCCAGTTAATGGAGCCAGGATTAATGGCTTCTCCCCTGCCATTCATCAGCTTTAGACCCAGGCGGGAAATGTAGTTGGGATTATTTTTAAGCTTTGGCAAATATTGTTTTACAATGATGCTGGTTGGCACTGTCCATGTTGGGTAGGTAATGATATCCGAAATTTCGGAAGTAAGCAATGGGGTCCTGGTTTCGGGCTTTCCGCAAATCACTTTGCTTTCAAATACTACGGTGTCTGCATTCACCAATTCCAGGTAATACGCCGGCAGGTTTACCCATATATATTTTGCCGGCATTTTCTCGGGCAGTTGTTTGTACCTGTCCAGCGTAATTGCTATGCGTTTAAATTTTTCTGCATCATTGCTGTTAAGTGAAGAGATTAATTCCTTACCATACTTTCCATCGGTCTTAATTCCTTTTTGACCCTGGTATTTTTTTATGGCAATTGATAACTCTGCTGAATCCAGGGCTTTTTTTGCTGCTGCCAGACAATTACTTTCTGTCAATCGTTTCTGCAAAAATTTTATAAAATAAAGCGAATCTTTGGTATCGCCTTTTTTAAAAGGATAGGTTACATGGGTATATACCCTTCGGTCCATGCTATCAACAAATTTTTTTATGCCTTTCTTAAGCTCCCAATAGTTTTTATGTTTGGGTTGAAGTGAAACAAGTAATCCATTAAAGTCCTTTTGCTCCAGCAACCTTTCCAGCGAAGCAATAAAAAAATTACCAACCAATACAGAATCTTTGTTTAATGATAAACTATCGGGTTGTAAACGTCCCTGCTTCAGGTCTTTGATGATGTGCATAAACCCGTCGGTAAGTAACAGGTCGGCTTTTGTCCAGAAATTTACATTCATCCGTGCAAGTGAATCCACGTCCAATGTATCCTTTAATACTTTTAAGATGTTGTAATGATAATCGTTCGGGAAAAGACCTTCGTTTTCTGCATACCTGATAAACTGAAATAATGAATCAGCCAATGGCTGCCATTTTTCGGTACTGCTCCACACCGGTTGATGCTCATTTTTTTTATAAAACTCTCCTACAATCTGCGGTAGGTTTAACGAAATGCTGTCATTTGTTTTTTCCGGATTATCTGCCAACTTGCTTAGAGTAGATTCTATCTGATGGGCTACTTCTTTATCCATAGCATTTGGATTGCTGATCATTTTTTTATCCTCACCACTGTTGTGATTGGTGCACGAGATAGCCAGAAAAATGAGACAAATTGCGTGGTACCTGCAATTCTTTAAAGCATAAGACATATATCGGGTTAAATATTTGTAACTTGATACTAAGTTTTCAAAACGGATAAAACCATGAGGCTAATTACAAACAAGATAATACTTCGTTTTCAATTGTTATTGATTTCCACAATAATTTTTACATTAATTATCCCCGATGTTATGGCACAGGATACCATATTGAATAAATACGGCCTGTGGGTAATAAACGATGTAGCCCAGTTACAAAAAACTGCTACACAAAACCCTGCAAAGGCAATGGTTGATCTGAAGCAAACGATTGCAGGCCTTCAGTTTGATTTAAGATATGCAGGCACCAATAATTTTATGCACCAAAAATTATATCCGCCAATAAAAACAACTTATATGCGGAAAATTGCGTCAGATTCTTTAATTGCTGTTCAGCAAGATTTAAAAAAGCAAGGATTGGGATTAAAAATTTTTGATGCCTACCGGCCCTATTCCGTAACAGAAAAATTATGGGAGCCGGTGAAAGATGACCGGTATGCTGCCGACCCCAAAAAGGGCAGCGGACACAATCGTGGTATTGCCGTTGATCTTACAATTATAAGGTTAAGTAATAAAGCAGCATTAAACATGGGAACCGGGTTTGATAATTTTAGTGATACTGCTCATCACACTTTTAAAAATTTACCGGAAGCTATTTTGCAAAACAGGCTACTTTTAAAAACAACCATGGAAAAACATGGCTTTAAAGCACTGGATACGGAATGGTGGCATTACTATTTACCAAATACAACTGCATACGAATTGCTGGATATTGATTTTAAAAAATTAAAACACCTAAATAAGAAAAATTATGATAACTGATGCACTGACCAATCTTTTTGAACGGGATCTTGAAAGACTTAAAAATGAAATTGAATTATACAAGGATGAAGATAACCTGTGGATTGTAAAAGAAGGCATAAGTAACAGCGCTGGCAATTTGTGCCTGCACCTGCTTGGTAACCTGAGCCATTTTATTGGCGCAATGCTTGGCCATACAGGTTATGTAAGGCGAAGAGAAGATGAATTCAGTTTGAAAAATATACCCAGGCAGGATTTGATTACCAATATTGAAAACTGCAGGCTTGTGGTTAAAACCACTTTGCAAAAACTTACAGCAGATGATCTTGAAAAAGAATTTCCGCAGCAGGTTTTTGATAGAAGTATAAATGCTGAAATGATGCTCATGCATCTTACAACCCATTTAACCTATCACCTGGGGCAGATAAACTATCACCGTCGTTTGCTTGATTAATGAATGACACGGGGGATTTTTTGCTCAAGCAACATCAGATCGGCCAGAACAAATGCAGTTACTGCCTCTAAAATTACAGGCACACGTAATGCGATGCAAAGATCATGTCGGCCTTTTACAGAAAAGCCTTCAACAGTATTGGTTTCAATATTTAAAGTTTGTTGCTCTAATGGTGTTGATGAAGTTGGTTTAATGGCAATGCGAAAAACCAGATCATTCCCATTGCTGATGCCGCCAACTAAACCACCTGCATGATTGGTAAATGTTTTTCCATTTTTGTTTTCAAGAGAATCATTATGCTGGCTTCCAAACATTTTTGCAGCAGTAAAGCCAGTTCCAAATTCAATACCTCTTACCGCAGGTATAGCAAATACGGCATGGCTTATCAAGGATTCTGCCGAATCAAAAAACGATTCTCCCAATCCAACCGGTAATCCTTTTACGGTACACTCAACAATACCTCCAATACTGTCTTTAGCATCAATAGCTTTTTGCAACCCTTTTTCAAGGTCAGTTTCTCCACCAATTTCAAGGATTCTAGAAGTTACAGTAACCCCAGTTCCCCCTTCAGGGGGCGGAGGGGGTAGTATTTTTTTTGCAACAACTCCAGCAGCAACCAAACAAACAGTCAGCCTCCCGCTAAAATGGCCGCTACCCCTGTAATCTTCGTTACCACCATATTTAGTGCTTGCTACAAAATCTGCATGGCCCGGCCGGGGAACTGCACGCAGTTTTTCATAATCGGCACTGCGGGTATTATTATTTTCAAATAAGATAGTTATTGGGGCTCCGGTTGTCTTTCCATTAAATAAACCGGCTTTAATGAGTGGAATATCGTCTTCCTTTCTGGGCGTAGTTCCTTTGGCGCCGGGCTTTCTTCTTTCAATATCTATTGTAAAATCTTCAACACTTAAAGGCAAGCCAGCGGGGCACCCATCAATGGTAAGGCCAACACAATCGCCATGCGATTCGCCAAAAATATGTACCCTGAAAATGCGGCCGAATGAATTCAATGTTTAATGGTTTAGAAGATTAGAAGTTTAGTGGTTTAGTATAAAGATACATCAGCATGCAGCAATTTCAAATCATCAAAAAAACCAGGGTACGATTTATTGATTGCTTCTGCATCTTCAATATTGGTTTCGCCAGTTGCCTGTAAAGCAGCCACAGCACAAGCCATCGCAATACGATGATCGTGATGAGAAACGACGGTAGCTCCTTTCAAACCTTCACCACCTTTTATCATCATTAAATCATCCTGCAAATTTATTTCGATGCCCATTTTTAAAAATTCTTCCTGTAAAGTTATTGCACGGTTACTTTCTTTATGTGCCAACCTGCTCACACCTTCAATAACCGATGTACCATTGCAATATGCTGCCAATGCAACTAACGGAGGAAAAAGATCGGGACAATCCGTTGCATTAAAATGAAAAGGTTTAAGGCCCGTAATCCCTGAAAGGGAACTAACCATTATTTGTTCGGTTTCAATTGAAGTATTTGCTCCACAATCCATCAATGCTTTTAAAATTGCTTTATCTGCCTGTGTTGAAAATACATCCAACCCCTTCACCGTTATTGCCCCTGCAATGGCACCCGCTACCAGTAAAAAGGCTGCGCCGCTCCAATCGCCTTCTACCGTATAAGTTTGTGGTTTGTGGTTTGTGGTTTGTGGTTTGATGTTGAAAGATTCGTAGTTATTATTATAAACCTCATAACCAAAATCCTTCATCATTTTTAAGGTAAGATCAATGTACGGTTTGCTTTTTAAATTAACTACCGTAATAGTTACCGGTTTTGTTGCAGCTTTTGCAAAAGCAATTAAAAGACCGGTTAAAAATTGTGAACTCAGCGAACCATCAATTGTAATATCAGCAGGCTGTAGTGGGCCTTTAATTTTTATTGGCAGATGTCCGTTATTTGATTGAATTGAAATGCCAAGCTTTGGAAAAATCTCATCAAAGAAATGCATGGGACGGGTTAATAAACTTCCTGTGCCTGTAATAGTAATTTCTTCGGATGACAATGCTGCTATGGGTGCAAACATGCGGATTCCTAAACCGCTTTCGCCGCAATTGAGAACAAAACTCACTCCGCCTCCGCCAACGGGCGGAGGAACTTTGGAGTCTTTAATTTGTAGAGCCCCTTCTTCTTTCAGCAATATTGTTGCTCCTAATTTTTCTATTATTTCTAATGCAGCCAGGTCATCATTACTTTTTCCGGGATTATTTAAAGTAACTTCCCCTTCGGCCAGCAATGCCAATGCACAGGCTCTTTGCATGCTGCTTTTAGATGCTGGTGCCACCACATCTCCCGAAATGACTGAAGGTTTTATCTTTACTATCACTATACTATTTCTTTAAAATGCTTTTCAAGTTCTTCTAAGCTGATATATTTTATTTCAGCTTTGCCAATTTTGTTTAAGAGTATAAACTGCACTCCTTCACCCTGCCGTTTCTTATCCATTTTTAAAACCTCAAAAACCTTTGCATGGTCTGTCTCCACATCAACCGGTAAATGATACCTGGCCAGCAGCCGCACAATTTTCGCCGCATCATCTGCATGAAAGTTATTGAGCTGCACAGACAGGTTACAGGCCGCAACCATTCCAATGCTCACTGCATGCCCATGTGATATGCCATGCAGGTTTTCAATAGCGTGCCCAACCGTATGGCCAAAATTTAAAAGTTTTCTATCTCCTTTTTCAAATTCATCGTTGATAACGACTGTTGTTTTTATTTCTACATTTTTTTCGATGAGTTCGGCTATCAATGTTTTATCTGCCTGGTATTCATGCAAAGAATACTTCTCCAGCACCTTAAAAAGCAGTTCATCTTTGATACAGGCATGTTTTATAACTTCGGCAAAACCATTTACCCATTCTTTTACAGGCAGCGTTTCTAAGAATGCGTAGTCGTAAAAAATAAATTCAGGTTGAAGAATGGTACCAACCATATTTTTGTAAACGCCCACATCAATACCATTCTTGCCACCGATAGCTGCATCTACCATGGCTAAAATGGAAGTTGGCACCAGGCCAAATTTTATTCCCCGCATATAAACAGCAGCAACGTAACCGGTAATATCCGTTACCACGCCGCCTCCGACGCCGATTAAAAAGGAGCTTTTGTTAGCTTCGAGCCTAATCAGCTCCGCAATGATATGATCAACAGTAGCCTGGTTTTTATGTTCTTCACCTCCCGGAAAACTTATTACAGGAAAACCGGCAAATTTTGCTGCAAGATGATTGAAAATGTTTTCATCGGTAATAACGATAACATTTGCACCTAATGTCAATTCACCTATCAATGTAAAATCAGCATCAAAATAACAGGTCACTATTTTTTGCGAAAATGAATATTCAACTGTATGCATACTATTGGTTTCAGAAAAATAAAAAGATCAGGAGTTCATTACCTTGTTTTGATGCTGAATACTTTCCAAATGCACCGCATCAAAATACTTTGTGATGAATTCTTTTGTAAGTCCCAGCCCTTCTCCCTTTTTAAATGCCCGATCCAGGATATCGTTCCAGCGGTTGGTTTGCAAAATGGTTATGTTATTGTTCTTTTTGTATTCACCAATTTTATCAGACAATTTCATGCGCTGCCCAAGCAAGGCAAGTAATTCATCATCTACCTGATTTATCTGTTCACGCAGTGTTGTAAGTGCGGTAATAAATTCCTGCTCGGTGGTGGTTTCATGCCGCCAAACCAGGTCATTCAGCATTTCCAGTAACCTTTCAGGCGTTACCTGTTGTTTGGCATCGCTCCATGCATTATCCGGATCAATGTGGCTTTCCATCATCAGTCCATCAAAATCAAGATCAATACTTTTTTGAGCAACCGATTGTAATAAAGTACGGTTACCACAAATATGCGACGGGTCGCAGATCAAAGGCATGCCCGGGTATCTTCTTTTCATTTCAATGGGCAAATGCCACATCGGCGCATTGCGAAACTCAGTATTGCCATAAGATGAAAATCCACGGTGTATCATACCCACTTGTTTTACGCCAACTTTTTGCAAACGCTCAATGGCACCACTCCATAATTCCAGATCGGGGTGCACGGGATTTTTTATGAGCACCGGTACATCCACCCCACGCAAAGCATCTGCAACTTCCTGCACACTAAATGGATTCACTGTTGTTCTGGCGCCAATCCAAAGCATATCAACATCAAACTGTAATGCATCTTCAACATGCTTGGCTGTCGCCACTTCAACAGTTGTAGGCAGGCCAGTTATTTTTTTTGCTTTTGCCAGCCAGGGCAATGCCACAATACCATTCCCTTCAAACAAACCGGGTTTAGTCCGGGGCTTCCAAATACCGGCACGCAGCATATCTACTTTACCTGTTTTAGCCAGGCGGGTTGCGGTTTCAAGCATTTGCTCTTCGGTTTCGGCGCTGCAGGGTCCGCTGATAATAAGCGGCCGTTTGCTCCATTTTTCCTGCATCAGTTCTTTCATTGATTGTGTTTCCGTTTTCATTACAAATTTAATTTTATCTTACCAGCTTTAGAATTTCTATTTAACATCGTTGTTCCGATAGCTATCGGAACTCAATTGTACTTTTATTTTCTATATTCAGCCTTACTGAAATATTATTCCAATCATCAATATTCATCTCAAATTTTACTTCTATTTTTCCATGAGTACCAACTTCTTTCCATCCCTGCATCTGGTAAAATCTGTAGGCCCTGCTATTGGGGTCTGTACCCAACCATATTTTTTCTTTGGTTTGCAAAAAATACCAGTCCATCATTATCCGGTGTAGTTTTTTCCCAATTCCCATCGCTTCAAAATCGGGATGTACGAATAATGCCCACACATTGTTTTCAATTAAATCAACTAATGCAAACCCAGTTATTTTTTTATCTACTTCACAAACCCAGGCTTTCCCTCTATTGGTCATATATTCTTCCACATCTTTATCCGGCACCAAAGCCGGATCTGATAATATATTCTCTTTAACAGAATTTCTAACAATCTGCATTTGCGCTATATCACTTATTTCTGCTTCTCTAAATATCATTTTAAAAAAAATCTTATCTTTTTACATGGTCAGACGAGGTCGTCAGACCATGTAAAAAGAGGGCGTCAGACCATTTAACAAACTTATTTTAAAATCCTCTTTATTTTATTTGCGTTTTCAATCAGCTCAATTAAATAATCAACATTCTCTTTTTCCAGGCTTGCCTTAAATTTTCTTAATTGCGATATGTGTTCATTTAAAACATCCAGAACGTTCTCTTTGTTCTGCATAAAGATAGGCGCCCACATGGCCGAATTACTTTTTGCTAAACGCACTGTACTTTCAAAACCACCACCGGCCATTTCAAAAATGGCATCTTCTTCTTTCTCCTTCTCCAACACAGTATTTGCCAAAGCGAAAGAAGTAATGTGCGAAATATGGCTTACATAGGCAGCATGGATATCGTGGTTACCGGCGTTCATGTAAATAACATGCATGCCCAGGTCTTTATAAATTTTTTCGACCGTGTTCAATGCTGCAGCGCTACTACTTTCTTTATCGCATATAACACAGGCCCGGCCTGCAAAAGCGCCTTTTACAGCCGCAGCAGGACCGCTGAATTCGGTACCCCACATCGGGTGTGTTGCTACAAACTGTTTACGCATGGGATGATCTTTTACAGCATCACACAAAGCATTTTTGGTAGAGCCTGCATCAATCACAATCTGATTGTCATTTATCAAATCCAGCACCTGCAGCACAACCGGAATGGTTGCATCTACCGGTATAGCAATATAAATGATATCCGCCTGCTTAACCGCATCTTCAAGCGGCAATGCTTCATCAATAATCTGTAAATCCAGTGCCTGTGCCATACTTTCCGCATTAGTGCCCACACCTATCAGTCTATCAGCCATGCCCAATTCCTTTAAGCACAAAGCCATGGAACCGCCTATCAAACCAACGCCAATAATTGTAACTGTCATAATCTTATTTGTTACTGATTCTCTTTATCGCTTCTGATATTTTTTCTTCGGTACTACATAAACTCACCCTGATATATTTATTGCCTGCATCACCAAAAATCCCTCCTGGTGTAATAAATACATCAGCGTTGTATAATACTTCATCGCTTAGTGCATACCCATCGGCACAGTCTGTAGAAATAGCTGCCCATACAAACAACCCTGCCTGTTCTTTTGAATAGCTGCATTTCAAAAGATCCAGCAATTCAAAAACTTTCTGTCTTCTTGCCGAATATATTTCATTAACAGTAGTATGCCATTCCTTATCCAGCGTCAATGCTTTTGCTGCAGCAAGTTGTAATGGCAAAAACATCCCACTGTCCATATTGCTTTTAAAACGCATCACATCATCTATAAAAATTTTTGCCCCGCAAAGCATACCGATGCGCCAGCCAGCCATATTATGCGATTTACTCAGTGAATTTAACTCTACTACACAGTCTGCAGCACCTGGCGTTGCAAGCATACTCATAGGCTTATCGATTAAAATAAAACTGTACGGATTATCGTGCACCAGTAAAATGTTATGCTTTTTTGCAAATGCAACCAACTGACTGAAAACCGCTTCGGTACCCAATTGGCCAGTAGGCATGTGCGGATAATTTACAAACATCAGCTTCACTTTGGTCAAATCATTTTTTTCAATCTCTGCAAAATCTGGAAACCAGTTTTGTGCGGCTGTTAACTGATATGTAATACACGTTGCGCCTGCAATTGTTGCAGCGGCTTTGTAAGTTGGGTAACCGGGATTAGGTATCAGCACTGCATCTCCTTTGTTCAAATACGTCATGCAGATATGCATAATTCCTTCCTTACTACCTATCAGCGGCAATATTTCGGAGTCGGCCTGTAAAGTAACACTATACCAGCTTTTATACCAATCTGCAATGGCATTCCTTAAAACCGGGCTGCCTTTATAGCTTTGATAAGCATGGGTTGTTGGCTTTGAAGATTCATCCTGTAATACCTTAATTACATCAGGGTGTGGTGCCAAATCCGGGCTACCGATACCCAGGTTAATGATATTCTTTCCCTGTTTATTCAGCTCATCTATCTCCCTCAGCTTCTGAGAAAAATAATACTCCCCAATACCTTCCAGTCTTTTTGCGGTTTCCATTTTTATATTATTTTCCCGTTTTTATAAATACCTAAAACTGTCAACTCCTCAGTAACATGGCTTAACTTTTCTAACAGCCTTTTGAACTGATCTTCATTTTCAAACTCCATATCGGCATGAAATGAATATTTAAAATTACTGCCTGGTATGGGTATAGATTGTAATTTGGAAAGATTGACCCCTTCCGCTGCAATCACCGTTAAAACTTTTGCAAGACTTCCTTTTTCATTTCCCGTTACAAAATTTACAGATGCTTTATCGGCATTAACAATATCGCTGGCAGCATCTTTATGTAGCAATACCAAAAACCGGGTATAATTATTTTTAAGTGTATGAATATTGGGCGCAATAATATCCAGGCCGTAGATTTCTGCCGCCAGTTTTCCTGCTATTGCGGCGGCGTGTTTATTTTTATACTGATGAATATGCTTAGCACTAAGGGCGGTGTCTTCCGTTTCAACCAGTTTCCAGTTATACTTATCTAAAAAACCACTGCATTGCTGAATGGCCATATAGTGAGAATGTACTTCTTTAATATCTTCGAGCTTTACACCCCGGTTTACCAAAAGCTGCTGTTTTATCTGCAGGTAAACTTCTCCAATAATTTTTACATTATTTTTTAAGATCAGATTGTAATTAGGCAAAATACTGCCTGCAATGGAGTTTTCAATTGCCATAATACCGCCATTTGAAAGTTTGTTTGCTGCCGTGTTACTGATAACTTCCTTAAACGTCGAGCAGCATATTACTTCGGTGCCTTCGCCATAGTACTGCCTGGCTGCCACCTGGTGAAAGCATCCCTCAAACCCTTGAATGGAGACTTTTTTTTGCATATTCTTAAATTAAAAATCCCCCGATTTTGTCGGGGGACTTTTGTATGTTAGTCTGTTTTGATTCAGTTTTAACAAAGGCTCCCCGGTCTATTTATAAAATAGTAGCTAAAATAAAACCAGGTATTTTTGCTTTTGTTTGTCATTTGTAAATCAAAAATAAGCTTTCCGGTTTAAATAACAAAAAAATGCCCCGCTTAAAATAAGCAGGGCAAATTCGATTGTTTGTCCATTAAAAATTTTTATTACCGGATTAAAACAGGCAATCAACCGGTATTGAATTACTTCTTCTTCTTCATTGTATCAATCGTAGTTGTAGTTTTAACCATTGTGTCTTTAACAACAGTCATAGTGTCTGGAGTTGTAGGGGCAACAATAGTTGTAGTGTCGCTAATCTTTGTTTCCTCAACTTTCTTTTCTTCACCATTGTTACAAGCAGCAAAAGATACAGATACGATTGCTAATGCTAAGATTACTTTTTTCATTTTGTGTTTTGTTTAAATTTTAAAATTATAATTTGATATTTATACCGGGAATGAGAAAAGGTAACCCAGTTTTTTTTAAAAAGTTTATTTTCGCTTTTTTTGGGTTACAAATTGCAGGTAAACGTATTAATAAATATATAGCAGGTGAGTAATTTAGAACAGGAAAAGCAGTTGCTGGAAGGCTTGGCGGTAAACGACAGGTTGGTTGTTGAAGCTATTTACAGGGACAATTATCCTATGATTCAGGCTTTTATACTCAACAATAATGGCAATAGTGATGAGGCAAGGGATATTTTTCAGGAAGCAATGATAGTTATTTATGAAAAAGCTGTTTCGGGAAGTTTTGAACTGAATTGCCAG
>JBBRCM010000075.1:0-17320 GCA_038204855.1 Chitinophagales bacterium | reverse complement strand
CACTTTTAAAAATTAAAAAAAGATATTATCTTTCTAAAAACTAACCGGTATGTCTGCCACACCCCAAAAAAAAGAGACAATTTCTTTTAAAGATCTTTTTACGCTACACTTTCTCAGGGCATTGTTTAAATCCGTATGGCTGTTTTTTCCCGCCATTATATTTTTACTGTTTGCGCTGGAAGCCTTCTGGCAACTAAGCCAGGAAAAAGATCTGTTACAACGCACGCTTGAGAACGGGCGCATTTTTGCTCTCTTCATTGTAGCCGAAGTTTCTGGACCTACATTACCTGATACACCTTTTACATCATCTGTGAAATAAAATTAGCGTCGCTTCCAACTCATACAGCAGATAAAGACATTATTCACTGGCGCAGCACGCTAACAAAGATGCCCAGGTTTCTTGCATTCAGGCTTTACACAAACCCCGAAATAATTAAACTGGCAACAGAAATTAGATACAAAAAATAATACACTGCTTGGTTTTTGTAATTAGCATACCTCTACTTATCAAAATACAAAAGCACGGAAAAACAGATATTAAATTCTGAGCTTCCGTGCTTCTGTGTTAATTCTTTGCAAGAGGCAACAACGTTTGTGGCCAACCTCCAATAAAAGTATGCAGCATAAGTTAATTATTCGACATAGCTATTTCTTCAATAGATAGTCTGCGGTTACCGGTCAGTTGCCTGAACATGGATGGAGAATAACCTGTAACTTTTTTAAATTGTAATGATAAGTGCGCTACGCTGCTGTAGTTTAGCTTGCTGGCAATTTGTGTCATATTCATTTCACCATACATCATCAGTTCCTTAATGTGCTCTATCTTTTGCAGAATGATATACTTTTCAACGGTTATTCCCAGCTCTTCTGTAAATACTTTTGCCAGGTAATTATAATTCAGTTGTAATTTCTCACTGAGTATGTATGATAGCTTCATGTTGGCGCTATCGCCTGAATAATATACAAGGTCCACAATGATGGCTTTTATTTTCTCAACCAACACCGTTCTTCTGTCATCCACTACTTCAAGCCCGTAGTTTTTTAAAGAACTCTTTAAAAGCTCTTTTTGATTATAACTTAATTTTTCATTTACATCCACTTCACCAAGCTCCACAGAATTATAGTTGATTCCAAGTTTTGTCAACTCCTGCTTTACAAACATTTTACAGGGATTACTGATCATATGTTTAACAAAGTATTTCATAGTTTCTTATTTATGTTTTTAAGAAATGGGTTAATCTTCCTTTTATATTTCCAAAACCCTGCCATACTTTTTTTGATGCCGTTTATTATTTTCATGCATAAAAAAAGCAGGTTTTGCAATTTTTAAGGGGCAGGATTCGTGTTTAGTGCCGCATTTTGAGGAAACATTTCTACAATACTTAACTATCTTTTATAGCCGCCAGTGAATTACTCCGGGAAAAAAAGCCATTAACCAACAGCGTAAAAAATTATTTCGCCCACACAAAAAGTTTTTATTATTTCAAAAAAATTGGCTCAATTTTATATACATGGGTAATAGCACATCATGGTTAACAGCTCCATCAAATAATTTTCTATACTCCATACTTTTATATGAAAGAGACAATAATTGATAAATTTGCGACTAAAGTAAAGGCGGGTTACACAACAGCTATTATTTTACTGGTTATATCTTACCTAACAACCTTGTATGCCAATAAACAACTGATAAATCAAAGAACCTGGATAAACCAGAGTATAGGTACTATAGACAATCTGGAAAAAACGCTCTCGGGCATAAAGGATGCCGAAACCGGTTTGCGGGGCTTTACCATTACAAAAGATACAAACACCCTGTTACCCTATAAAAATAGTTTTGCAACAGTTAACAGCAGCCTTAATGAATTAAAAGCATCCGTAAAAGTTGACGATTTTCAACAGAAAAAATTATCCTTACTGGGTTCACTTATTCAAAGAAAATACACCAGAATTGATTCTTCGAAAAATATTTTATTGAAGAGCAATTACGCAATCAATGATGAACTTATCCGCTCTTTTTATATAGGCAAGTATTACATGGATAGTATAAGAGCCATTACAAACAGCATGCAGATGCATGAAAAAGATTTAATGCTGGCTAAAAATAAAGACCTGGAGGCCAAACAAACAGCCCTGAAGAGTATCATAATAAGTTCATTAATCCTTGCGATTCTCTTTATCATTTTCGGATTTGCAACCTTTGCCAGGGAGAATAAGGCAAAGCTGATTGCAGAAAAAAAATCGGCACATTATCAGGAGGAATTAAAACAGCATATTACAGAACTTGACAGCGCCAATAAAAAACTGGTTGAAATAAAAGGAAGCGAAAAATTTGCTGCAACAGGCCGTATTGCCCGTACAATCGCACATGAAGTACGCAATCCGCTTACCAATATAAACCTGGCAGTATCGCAGATAAAGGAAGATTTACCCCAACTGGACGAAAGTAACAACATGCTTTTTGATATGGTATCCAGAAATAGTGAACGTATTAACTTATTGATAAGCGATTTGCTGAATGCCACCCGCTTTGAGGAACTAAAATACGAGGGTGTATCTATAAACACCCTGCTGGATGAAGCGCTTGAAACTGTAAAAGACAGGCTCGAACTTAACCAGATAATGGTGCAAAAACAATACAGTACCGACATCTGCAATATCCATGCAGATGCTGCAAAAGTAAAAATAGCTTTTGTAAATTTAATGGTAAACGCCATTGAGGCTATGGAACCCGGCAAAGGCATTTTACAAATAGCCACACGTGGAGCCGATAATAAGTGTGTGGTTGAGTTGACGGATAATGGATCGGGCATGACAGATGATCAGCTAAACAGGTTGTTTGAACCGTATTTTACCACCAAACCCAATGGCAATGGTTTGGGGCTTACCAATACCCAAAACATAATCCTCAACCATGATGGTTCCATCTATGTAGCAAGCAGCCCCGGTAAAGGAGCGTGCGTTACAGTAAAATTCGATTTTGCTAAGGAAGAAAAATAATATTTTATAAGATCAGCGAAGGCGAGGTTTAATCAATCAACGATTTCAGGTCTGTGTTCAGGTCAACAGTTTATCTACAGCACCATATATTGATTGTCGTGTAAAAGGTTTTGCAATAAAATCATCAGCCCCGGCCTCGGCAGCCTTCAAACGGTCTTGTTGGGTATCGTAAGCTGTAATCATCACTACCTTCGAATCGGGCCTATTTTTTTTGATATAACTTATAAAATCTACCCCAACCCCATCCGGTAAATGGTTATCTAAAAAAATAATTTCCGGAAACCTGGTATCTAATACATTTTTCGCTGCCTCCAGCGAATTAACATAGGTTGATTCAATATCCGCATTTTTCAATATTGCCGTTAATAAAAAGCATATATCTGTTTCATCATCAATGATTAGTGCATTCATAGTATGAAAATCAAAGTGGTGAGGAAAATGCATGTATTCATTTATTTAAGATTGTGTACAATTTTACTGCCAGAAAAATTGTGTTGACATTTAAATGAGTTTGTCACGTTCATGTCATTTGTTGTTTCACTTCGTGGAATAGATTCTACAAGCTGAGGTATATTTAGCCCGTTGGTTCAATATTTTACAATTGAAAACATACCGATATTTAAGCCGGGAAATTTAAAAATAATACCAATTGCATAAATGGATTAAAATATTGTATTTTTATTAAAATAGTTACATGAAGAAGATTTTGATAATTGATGATGATGCTGATATCTGCGCTTTGCTAAGCAGGTTTTTGGCAAAGAAAGGGTACGAGACCGAAACCGCCCTTTCGGGAACCAAGGGACTGGAAAAATTTAAAAAAGATGATTACGATATTGTACTTTGCGATTTCAGACTGGGCGATAAAAAAGATGGTAAAGAAATTTTACTGGAAATCAAGCAGCATAACCCTACCGCTATTGTGATCATTATTACGGGGTATTCCGACATTAAAATTGCAGTGGACGTAATAAAAGCCGGCGCTTTTGATTATATCACAAAGCCGCTTATACCTGATGAAGTATTGAATGTAATTGCCAATGCAGTTCACCAGCAGCTTACCGGCAATCCGGCTCAATACCAAAACTCGGTGGATGATGTAAAACAACCCAGAAAAAAACCTGCAACCAACGGGGAATTTTTAGAAGGCGAATCTCCCGCCACCAAAGCATTGTATAAGCAAATAGACCTGGTTGCCCCCACAAATTTCAGCATCATACTTTATGGCGAAAGTGGAACCGGTAAAGAAGTTATTGCCAAAACAATTCATGAAAAAAGTAACCGGCGGGGAAAGCCCTTTATTGCGATGGATTGCGGCACCTTATCAAAAGAACTTGCAGGTAGCGAATTGTTCGGGCATATGAAAGGCTCTTTTACCGGAGCCTTTGCTGATAAGGAAGGACATTTTGAATTGGCAAACGGGGGTACGCTTTTTTTAGATGAGGTGGCAAATCTTTCCTCAGAAATTCAGGCTTCTTTATTAAGAGTTATACAGGAAAGAAAATTTAAGCGTGTTGGTGGAAATAAAGAAATAGAAACCGATGTGAGGATCATCGTTGCATCCAATGAAAATTTGCTGGAAGCATACCGCAAAGGAAAGTTCAGGGAAGACCTGTATCACCGTTTTAATGAATTTTCTATCAGCCTGCCTCCACTTCGCAACCGCAAGGAAGATATTCCCCTGTTTGCCGAATTTTTTCTTGAAAAAACCATGGCCGAACTTAACAGGAAATTAAAAGGTTTTGATGATGAGGTGATGGACATATTCACCAATTACAGTTGGCCAGGTAACCTAAGGGAATTTAGAAATGTAATCAGGAGATGCGTACTGCTTACCGAGAAAGGATACATAACACCGGCTGTGTTACCGGCCGAAATAAGTAATGCTGACATAAAAGAAACGTTGCCTGGTAATACTATGGTACAACAGCAGCCGGTTTTAACTGACTTAAAAGATTCGGCTTCAAGAGCCGAATATGAAACCATTATGCACGTGTTAAAGGAAGTGAATTTTAATAAAACAAAAGCGGCAGAAATACTTCAAATAGACCGGAAAACACTTTACAACAAGATAAAAATTTACGAGGATACTCAATCTCAAAACTGATTTTATTGCAGAAGCTGAACTTCGTAATGTAATTATAGATAAAAATTATATGGCGCAGTTGCAATTAGCATCGAAAAAAATTTCACTGTTTTACAAAATTTAAAATACAAAGAGCCTTCCCTGTTTTGATGTTGGCTTATTTATTGCTGCTGAAATTACGGACCATGATAAAGCCACCGCAGGGTCTTTTTGTATTTTTCACAGCTATTTAAATAATTAATGCTTACATCCGGTATGTCCAAACCTGCAACACCCGTACTGATCATTGACGACAATACTGATATTCTTTTTATGCTGAAAGCGATGTTAACCATGAAAGGTTACGAGGTTTCCACTAAAGAAAATACCGACAATCTTGAAAATGACCTTAAAACCATCGCCCCCGGGGTAATAATTATGGATATGCTTTTGTCTGGCACCGATGGCCGGGAAGTTTGCAAAAGCCTTAAAATGGATCCGCTGTTTTTACATATTCCCATTATTATGATCTCTGCACATCCGCAGGCAAAAGAAGAATGCCTGGCCTCCGGTGCCAACTATTTTCTTGAAAAACCTTTTGATATGTATGATATTTTAGACCTGGTTGCCAATGCAGTGAATTAGCACCCTTTTCTTTTACTGCATATCTCAAATCGGCATAACAATAGGTTTCAAATCATTATCCCCGTTTTCTCCAAACAAATTACTTATCTTCGTAAGCTAAACATCTCATTTAAGTTATATGCATAATTGGGAGTTATATATGATTTTGAACCGTTTTAAAACCGAAACAATCAATGGATTCGATTATAATTTACATTATCGTTGGCGCAGCTGCGCTGATATTGGGCATCATACTGGGTAAACTGGTTTTTGCCAAAAACACACAAAAACAAGTAGCAGAAGCCGAGCAACAGGCTCAAAAGATCATCGCCGACGGAAATTTACAGGCCGAAAACCTTAAAAGAGAAAAGCTTTTAGAAGCCAAAGAAAAATTTGTGCATCTTAAGGCCGATCACGAACGTGATGTGCTGCAACGCAACCAGAAATTGGTTGAAAGCGAAAGCCGCATCAAGCAAAAAGAACAATCCCTCAATCAAAAAGACCAGAATCTTGAAAAACAGATTAAGGATAACGAGGTAATTAAAGAAAACCTTAACCGCCAGACAGAGATTGTAAATATTAAGCGTACCGAACTGGAAAAACACCAGGAAGAGCATATCCGCCGCCTTGAAAAAGTGGCCGGCCTGAGTGCCGAAGATGCCAAAGCTCAATTAATTGAAAGCCTTAAGCAGGAAGCCCATACCAAGGCCCTGGTTATACAGCAGGAAATTATTGAAGATGCTAAATTAAAGGCAACCAAAGAAGCCCGAAAAATTGTTATTCAAACCATACAGCGTACGGCTGCAGAGGCTGCCATTGAAAATGCCATCACGGTATTTAACCTGGAAAGTGACGAAATTAAAGGCTCTATCATTGGGCGTGAGGGACGTAATATACGTGCCATTGAGGCAGCCACCGGTGTGGATCTGATTGTGGATGATACACCCGAAGCAATCGTACTTTCTTCCTTCGATCCATTGCGCAGGGAAATTGCCCGTTTATCCCTGCAGCGCCTTGTTGCCGATGGTCGTATCCATCCTGCCCGTATTGAAGAAGTGGTAGAAAAAACCAAAAAACAAATTGACGATCAGGTAATGGAAATTGGTGAACGCACCGCTATGGAACTGGGCGTACATGGCCTTCATAAAGAATTGATCAGAATGGTTGGCCGTATGCGTTTCCGCTCATCTTACGGGCAAAACCTGTTGATGCACAGCCGTGAAACAGCCAATCTTTGTTCCATTATGGCTGCGGAATTGGGGATGAACCCAAAACTAGCCAAGAGAGCAGGCTTATTACATGATATTGGAAAAGTACCCGATGAAGAAACTGAATTAAGCCATGCATTGTTAGGAGCCAAACTGGCCGAAAAATACGGTGAAAATCCGGCGGTAGTAAATGCCATTGGCGCCCACCACGATGAAATGGAAATGCAGTATGTGATCTCTCCTATCATACAGGCATGCGATGCCATCAGTGGCGCAAGGCCGGGTGCAAGGCGTGAGATAATGCAGCAATACATTCAGCGTATTAAAGACCTGGAAAACCTGGCCATGGCCTACACTGGTGTTGAAAAGGCTTATGCCATACAGGCCGGCCGTGAGCTAAGGGTAATTGTTGAGGCTGATAAAGTAACCGATGGTGAAAGCGACAAATTGAGTTTTGAAATTGCACAAAAGATACAAACAGAAATGACCTTCCCTGGTCAAATAAAAGTAACGGTGATCAGAGAAAAAAGAAGTGTGAATGTAGCGAGATAAGGCCCCCTCTATCTCCCAGGATAGGGGAGGAAATGGGGAAGATCAATGCGAAGATTACCATTATATTTTAAAGAAGTCAAGTTTTTAAAACTTGACTTCTTTTTTGGAGGCCAGCCAATAGCATTGGTTTGACTTCGGTGGCGTCCGCCAACCGGCGGATCAACTTTTTATCTTTGGTCATCTTTATCTATGTTTTATGAAGGTTTAAGCTCTTGCGATTAAAATATTCTGATCTATTCCAAAAAAACTCAAAACTCATAACTCAAAACCCAAAACTTTCCCCTACCTTTGCCGTCCGTAAAAAATAAAATAATATGAACGCAGTAGAATTTGTGCATGAGCAATTAGACACAAAAGGAAAAGCAAAACTTCCTAATTTTAAAGCAGGCGATAACGTAACTGTTAATTATAAAATTGTAGAAGGTACCAAAGAGCGTATTCAAAGCTTTAAGGGCGATGTAATCAAACGCCAGGGAACCGGTGCAACTGCTTCATTTACAGTACGTAAAATGAGTGATGGCGTTGGTGTTGAGCGTTTATTCCCTGCATTTTCTCCAAATATTGAAAGTGTTGTTTTGCACAAAGTAGGTAATGTAAACCGTGCAAAATTGTACTACCTGCGTGACAGAAGCGGAAAAAGCGCACGTATCAGCGAAAAAAGAAGGGCTGTTTCTAAAAAGTAACAAGCTATCTAACTATACTATTAAAAAGGGTGGAAATTTAAAATTTTCACCCTTTTATTTTGTAAATGTGCCAAATTGGTACTATTATTGCAATGAAAAGAAAGCAAATCCTCCCATCCTTCGCAAAGACTTTACCACTGATTAATTAAAACTCTAAAAAAATTAAACCATGAGAAGGATCATTCTTTCACTTATTGTGATTTTTACCGTAGCTTTTTTTGTTTCATGTGCCAGGGGCATCACTGTTGAGCAGGCCGCTAACGGGAAAGCCAGGTGTGGTAAAAACTACCTCCGCTAAATTTTTATCATTAAAGATTGACTAAAATGTGAGTTAATGATCGGTTAACTAAGCTATATTTAATAGCAGGGTTAGTCAATAATTGATTTATCTTTACTTTCTAAATTTACATTATGACTTTATCAATTTTAAACAACATCTTTTTACTTTCAATGCCCGGTGGCAGCGAGTGGATTCTTATCATCATAGTTGTTTTATTAATGTTCGGCGGTAAAAAAATACCCGAACTAATGAGAGGCGTTGGCCGTGGAATGCGTGAGTTTAACGATGCCAAAAACAATGTAAAGAGTGAGATTGAAGAAGGAATGAAAGAAAAAGACACATCGAATACAGTTAATAAAACTACTTAACCAGGATTTTTTCTCCCGTATTTCGGCTGAAGTGTACCCTTTTTACGGGTACATTTCAGCCGATTTTTATAAAGCGAATGAGTAATCTACTATGTTTATTTTCAGTGATATAAAACAGTACCAGCTTGATCTTGCAGTCTGCAATATAACCTGTGCCGATGCGGTACAATTTTACCTGCAACAAATTGATGGTAATAAAAAACTGAATGCATTCACACAAGTATTTGCCTTTGAAGCCATAGAACAGGCGCAAATACTGGATGATAAAAGAAAGCAGGGTGAACCCCTGAAAAGACTGCATGGTGTGGTAATTGCAATTAAAGACGTACTCTGCTATAAAGGCCACACAGTTACCGCATCTTCAAAAATACTGGAAGGTTTTAAAAGTTTATATACAGCCACTGCAGTGCAACGCCTGCTTGATGAAGATGCAATTATTATTGGCGCCTGCAACTGCGATGAATTTGCAATGGGCAGTTCCAACGAAAACTCGGTTTATGGCAATGTTTTAAATGCACTTGATATTACCAAAGTGCCGGGTGGATCATCTGGCGGCAGTGCCGTAGCCGTGCAGGCTGGTTTATGCATGGCAAGCCTGGGAAGCGATACCGGCGGATCCGTAAGGCAACCTGCCGACTTCTGCGGCATTATCGGCTTAAAGCCGTCTTATGGCCGCATTTCCCGCTATGGTTTAATTGCCTATGCCTCTTCATTTGACCAGGTTGGTATTTTTGCCAATAATATACCCGATACGGCTTTGCTGCTGGAAATAATGAGCGGAGAAGATGAGTATGATAGTACAGCGTTGCAGTCGGCAGTTGGCAGTTGGCAGTTAGCAGAAAACGTTGCTAAAAACCAATCCCAAAAATATAAAATCGCATATTTTAAAGAAGCGCTTCAGCACCCATCTCTTGATAAGGAAATACAGGAAAATATTTTTAACTTGGTTAAAACCCTACGATCAAACGGACATACAGTAACTGAACTTGATTTTGATTTACTGGATTATGTGGTACCTGCTTATTACGTACTCACCACCGCCGAAGCAAGCAGTAACTTAAACAGGTACGATGGAATACGTTACGGATACCAGGCCAAAGGCAATATAAAAGATTTAACAGAGTTTTATAAACAGACAAGAAGTGAAGGTTTTGGCAAAGAAGTGCAGCGCAGAATCATGCTGGGCACCTTTGTTTTAAGCAGCGGTTATTATGATGCTTATTTCAGTAAAGCACAGCAGGTTCGTCGCTTACTGGTAGATAAAACCGATGCCATATTCATTGATTATGATGCAGTTATAATGCCGACAAGCCCAACGACAGCTTATACCATTGGCGAAAAAAATACCGACCCGGTTGCCATGTACCTGGCAGATATTTTTACCGTATTTGCCAATTTAACCGGTATTCCGGGAATTTCGATACCGCTGTTTAAACACAGTAATGGCATGCCATTTGGCCTGCAGATGATGACTAAAAAAACAGATGAACTAACTTTGCTGCATCTGGCTGATTACTTAATAAAGCAACAGCAGTTAAACTAGTATTACACAGATGAAACAATTTTTATCCATCATTTTTTTACAACTCCTTTTGCATACTGCACAGGGTGGTAGTATAATGGAAATGCAGGAGCCAAAAATTACGGCAGACACAACCATAATTAACGAGGCTGTAGAAGATGAGGCCATTGAAGATGTATTAAAGAAAAGGACTCCACCACCGAAAGAAAAAGTGATTTATTTCAGCCAGGTAACCAAGTACGGTTTTAAGAATTTATTTTCAAAGTATAATTACAACCCACTGTTGCCTTACTCTTCGCAGATAAACCCCAATGCCGAAAGCTACATGCAGGATTACCTGAATGCACACTCCAAAAGCCTGCTGCAAATGAAGAGCTGGGGCCAGCCCTATTTTAATTTGATCGATAATATTTTAAGTCAGTATGGCTTACCCAGAGAGTTAAAATATGTCGCAGTAATAGAAAGCAATTTAAAAACAGGTGCCACCAGTTGGGTTGGTGCCGCAGGCCCCTGGCAGTTTATGCCCGAAACAGCCCGGCAATATGGCCTGGTGGTAAATGGCTTTGTTGATGAAAGGCGTGACTATGTAAAAAGCACCCATGCTGCGGCAAGATATTTATTGAACTCGTATAAAGTTTATCACGACTGGTTGTTGGTATTGGCCAGTTACAATGGCGGCATTGGTAATGTAAACAAAGCCATCAGAACCAGCGGCAGTAAAAACTTCTGGTCGCTGCAATACTACCTGCCTGGCGAAAGCAGGAACTATGTAAAGAAATTTATTGCCACGCATTATGTGATGGAAGGATCTGGCGGCGTTACCACACAGGCTACAGGCGGCTCTTTCAACCCCGGTATAGGAATGGGCGGCGGAGCAAACCCCTGTGATATTAAACCAAACTTATCCGATGAGGAAAGAGAATTTGCATCTACCCAAACTATTTCGGGTAAATTTAATTCACTCATAATTACAAAAAATGTTGCGATGGATATTGTAACTTTTAACCGTTACAATCCCGATTTTGATAACATGATGAGCATGAACGGCAATTACGATCTCCGTTTACCATCCGATAAAATGCAACTGTTTATAGCCAATAAGTACGTTATACTAAATGAATGCGTACAGCTTTTATTGGGCGATAATCCCGAGCCGCCTGCAAACCAGTCAACAACATACCCATCTCAAAAAAAGTCGAAGAGAAAAAGCGGCAGGTAGTATGCTGCTATTGTTTACACTAAAAAAGCTTTCATTTTGCTATAAGTACTATCAATTTGAGTGCAGCGTAAGATGCTTAATTTTAACTGCAGGCGAATGTTTGAGCCAAACCCTGAAACGTCGCTATATTTAGTAGACACGGTGACCTGAAAACTGCGTATCGGAGTTATTATTGATGGTTACCGGCCCGCCGCTAGCATTATATACCCCTACCGTTATCAGGTCTCCTATATTCGCCTTCATAAGTACCGTTACTGTAGCCCCGTGAGGGAATGCCTGGCCGGCATAGGTATTTAAAAATGCAGATGACGAATTATTGCCCGATCCGTTTCGAGCGATGTACGCATTTACAAAGCCTGTACCGACAGATGCGCCGGACTGAACACCCAAGGATATTGTAAACGTATAAGTACCAGTTGATGGCACCACGTAACCATGTGAGGTATTATTAAAAGCCGCCGCATCATCAAAGCCGTAGGTGTTCACCAACGTTGCAAACTGAAGCGTACCGATAGCACCTGCAGCAAGCGTAGTAGGAACAGTGGCCATTACGGTAAAGCCGGTATTGCTGGCAGGCAACGCAGACCATACTGCGCCACCGGTAGCTGTATTTGCAGTAAGCACTTTGCCCACCGCGGGTGAGCCACCTTGTATGCGTATTGGGCCGGCCACATCCAATGTTGCGGATGGGTTCACTGTGCCAATGCCAACACTGCCGCCATTCTGATACACATTGCTCGTAACAAGATTGCCATAACTGAATTGAGGTACATACCCGTTCTGATTCACCGTATTTATCGATTCCGGTCCGCCGAAGGTGATACTCCAATTGACTAAAGTACCAACCTCGAGTGCTACTCCGTCATATACCTTCAACGTCCAAGTGCCGTTGGGTACGATGCTGCCTCCGCCAATACCAGCAAAAGTGGCCACAGTACCTGTATTGGTACAGGTGGTTAACAGGCTGCCGGATGGCTTGTACATCCCCGTAAATGGCGGGCTGCCTGCTGTGATGTAAGTAGTTGCTGTATCGGTGAAGATTGTATTAGTGTAGTTGTCTCCGCTGCCGCCCACCGCTGCCGTAAGCTGCAATACTGCTCCATTGGGGGCCACCAGGTAAATATACAGATCCACGTCGAAGGTATGGGTAATATTTACCTGCACAGATATTTTTGAAGACGCTACGGCCGTGCTCATTCCTACCACTCCAATTGTTGCACTTATGCCTGTACCGGTACCGCATCCGTTATCCGGAATGGTGGCCCCAACCAATGTTCTGAAAACAGGGTTGGTGGCTGGTACTATCAACCTGCCTGCCGTATCTATCTGCATAATACGTGTACCGCCTGAACTGGCGTAATTTTGAAAGCGTACCGTACCGGTAGTGTGCAACTGATCAGTCGGGGTAACGGTGCCGATACCTACATTCTGTTGCGCATTCAGCAGTATGGGCAGCGCTAAAACGGCTACAAGCAGGCGAAGAGATTTTTTCATAATTATAGTTGTTTAATTCCGTTACTGGGAATATGCATCATGGCTTTTGTATGCTGGCATATTTGTGCTACATAAGTTAAAATCTAAGGTTTGGTAGTTTTATTTTGTAAAAGGTTTATGAGGACACGGATACGCCAACGCTCGTTTACCGCCCTGCATATCTGGCAGGTAACCGTTTGTTTGTACCAGTTGGGAGTGAATTCCAATTACAAAGAAGTTACTTGTGGAACTCCATCTACCGCATTATCCCAGTTGCCATTATTTGCCTTAAAGGCTACAAATTTACATTCGTATTGAGTACGTGTTAATGCATTGCTGAATTGTTTGCATACAATATATTTTGCAGTAAATGGATAGATGGTTGCGTTAGGTGGCGCACCACTTTGAGTTCTGTGTACGCCACCGCCATTTGTATAAGCTGCTTCCTGTTGAATATTTAAATAAGTAACACCAATTTTGTTGGGAGATGAAAGCCCGCCTGTGTTTACCTGGAAGCTATATCTTTCATAAATCAAACTCTTCATCAGGCCCATGGAAAAAGCGGTGGTTGCTTTTGATTGCGGCTGCACTTCAAAAGAGCAGGTGCCATTATTTTTTGACGTGGTATTTGTTTGCAGGGGCTCGTTTTTTGCTGGATGTGGCTTTGCGTTAAAGGCGGTTCCGTTGTTCTTTGCAGGCGCAGCTTGCGGAACAATGCTTCCATCTTCAAGGATTCTGTAAATCGAAGCAGACTTTACTTTTTTAAGCTTGTATTCTTCGGGAGCCCCCGCATACACTTTTTCGTTTTGGCCAGGAGGCGTATTGTAGCCTAAACCAACCACCTGTGTATAATGTGTATCAACTACATCTAACCCATCCTCATCAAAATAGCGCATAATAAATAAACGATGCGTTTGTGGTCCATCATTTTTTGGTGATACAATAATATTTATCTGTCCGGTGTGATCGTATGTCCACTTAATAATATTGTACCATTCCTTTATTGCGGTAAAATCAGGCTCTGGTAGTGTTTGGGCTTTTGCTTTCCATGCTAAACAAAGTGAAACAAACATTACAAGAACAAGCCTGAGCATTCTTTTAAATGATTTCATAAATTAGTTTTGAATTGTTAATAAAGTTATGTTAGAAGGGCCTAAATTCTACACTGTCATGCTGTATCAGTCTGCGGGGAACTTGTAAAATGCTGAACTGGTACATTCCCCGGTCCAAAATTTTGACAACCCAAATAAAACTTAATTTGCCGTAGCTGGTCATTCCCTTAATTGTGTATTCGCCATAATCATTTCCGGTAAAAACATCGTGTTTTACATAGTTGATAAACAATAAGCTAAAAGCAAGCACTGCTAGACAGTATTTAAAAATTAATTCTCCCAATGGGTAATTATTGATTGAAAAAATGGTTCAGCTGAATTAACTGTAAGAAAAAGAAATTGACTTGCATTCAAAGCGAGATTGTTCTGAACATAGCCGTGGCTGTTCTCAACGGCTAAAAATATTTTGTAATTAATTATGACGAAAAAGGTTAATTACCCCAGTTTTAACCTGCCAAGTAATTCATCCCGGTAAGTTTTACCAACCGGTAATGTAATGCCGTTAATGATAACCGAGCTTGCATTAACACTTTGAATCTGCTCGAGATTAACAGCATAACTGCGGTGGGTGCGAAAAAAGAATTTGCTGTCAAAATGTTCCAGGTATTCCTGCAGGGAACTTCTTACAAGAAAAAATTTATTTGCTGTATGCACTTTTACATACACATGTTCACTTTCCAGATAAAGTATGTCGCAGAATTTTACTTTATTAAAATGGAGGCCATCTTTTATAAAGAGCGCATTATTAATAATAAAATTATTTTCCTCATCAGTCAATCTGCCGGGCCTTTTGCCCGAGGAATTGTGCATGCAGATTTCAATGGCTGTATATAGATCATCTTTGGTAAACGGCTTAATCAGATAAGATGCAGGGTTTGTCTTTTTAGCACGTAAAACAGTTGCCCCGTCCGCATTTGCGGTAAGAAAAATAAAGGGAAGCTGATACGAATCTTTAATTTTGGTAGCCAGGTCTACCCCGTCTTTTTTACCTTTAAGTTGTATATCTATCAATAAAATATCGGGCTTTTCCTCTTCTATCATTGTAATAGCTTCTGGATAAGTGGCGGCAGGTTCGGTAACTTCATACCCAAGTTTTGTAAGTATCTCAGCTAAATTATCGGCAATTATTATTTCATCTTCTACAATGCCAATTTTTAATTTATTCATCTTCATGGTTTCCGGTAAAGTAATTCTTAAAATTAATAACGAAGGTGCTTCCATTTAAGTATTGATAAGTGGCAGTTCCCCCAATTTGTTTGCTAAGTCTGTGGATGAGCCGCAGACCAAGGGATTTTGATTTTTCAATATTAATATCGTTATTTATTCCAGGTCCATTATCTGAGTAAGTTAATAAAAAATCGCCTTTAATTGGTTGTTGCAGATCAATTTTAATCAGCCCGTTGTTACGTTTATTAAAAGCGTGTTTGTAAGAGTTGGTAAGCAATTCATTCATAATTAAACCCAGCGGAACCGCGGTATCAATATCAACAAATAGTTCAGGAACGGAAATCTCTAATAAGATTTGTTCACCAGGTTTTTTAAACAGACTGCCAACTTTTTTTGACAGGTCTAATAAAAATTCATGCAACTCAATGGTAGAGAGGTTTTCGTGCTGGTACAACCGTTGGTGTATCAGGGCAATGGATGATATTCTGTTTTGTGCCACGGCCATTGCAGCCTTTGCATTTTCGTCAATGATTCCATTAGATTGCATCTCCAGTAGGCTACTGATAACTGAAAGATTATTTTTAACCCTGTGATGTACTTCTTTTAATAATAAATCTTTTTCTCCAAGAGATTTCTCCAACTCTTTTTGCTGCTTTTGAATCAGCATATTCTGCAGCATTAATTTGCGCCTTGCTTTGCGCTGTACAATAAAGGCCCAGGTAGCAATAAGTAACAGGCCACCAACAGCGCCAATCATCCATTCTAATTCAAGCGCTCGTTTTTTTTGCTGCGTAACCTGTATCTCTTTTTCCTTGGTGTTTAATTTAGCTTCGTATCCGCTAAGCTGATCCTGGTTTCGGAACAAAAAATCTTCCCGAAACCAATCAATTGATTTCATAAACATGCCGCTGGCTATTTTATAATCACCCATATCATTATAAATGGCAGCTTTTGTTTCCCACACATTTGCGTAAAACGAATCTACCCCCGGTACATTGCCTGCAAGGTTTGCGTATACCAGGGCAGAATCGTATTGATGTAAACCCTGATAGCATCGGGAGATATCGTGATAACAATGCTGAATATTATATGGTTGCTGTTGAAATTGCGAGAGATTTAATGCTTTAATAAAAGACAATAATGCTTCCCGGAAGTTTTCAATTAGCTCAAAGGCATAACCAAATACTGTGTAACTAAAATACAGCAATTGAAAATTGTTGTTATTCACCGATAGTTGTATTCCTTCTTTTAAATACGATAATCCTTCAGGCCATTTGTTCAATTCACAATAATCTGAACTGAGGTACATGTCAGTGGTGGCAAGGGTTACAGAGTCTCCGGCAACAATTGCTTTTTCCCGTGCCTTTAAAAAATAAGGGAAAGACCGCTTTGCAAGCGCCGTAAAATGCCTGCGGGTACATAGTGCAAATTGTAATAAACTTTTCCCTTCTAATCCATCATTGCCCATTTTCCTGGCAATAATTAATGCAGAATCAGCGCAGGCATAAGCAAAAGATATATTTCTTTGTTTCAGGCTTTCTACAGATAATAACAATAATGCTTCTGCTTTTTCCTTTTTCAGCCTTTGTTCTCCTGCCTCTTTACCGGCAAGGGCCGCATAATAATAGGCTGAGTCATAGCCCTGGTGAATGGTAAAATATTCTGCCCATGCAAGATGGAAATGACATGACTGCAGTGCAGTAAGATTTTGCCGCTTTTGTAAAACAGACTGTAAAATTGTTTTGCAGCATTGCCAGTTTCCCTGTCTGTTGTAAATAACAGCGTTTGCAAGCAACTCATCAAACGATGAAAACGAAGATGCATTGCATGTAGTTTGTGGAACGAAGCTGGTTTTAATTAGCCCGTCTTTTATCAATAAGAGTTCCTGTTTTATCCCAGGGTAAGTTGTTTTAGTTTGAGAGAATGTTTTATTGGATAGGATTGACAATAAACATGATAACAAAACTAAAAAATTAAAAAAATGTTTCCTTAGTACGTGGTTCAATGGCTAAAAATATTTGAAGGTTGAAAATAGACATTTGCATTC
>JBBRCM010000074.1:0-17419 GCA_038204855.1 Chitinophagales bacterium | reverse complement strand
GTCTCCATTTGAGTCGAAATTTATTATAGGAATTTCAAACGTATCTTTATCTGTCATCTTTTCTCAAAGTAATAAATGTGAAATAAAACAGTATATAACTAAGCTTCATCATTTTGTATCTAAAACATCCTGATAAATTTTGATTTCAGCGTGTTGTTTTCTGGTAACACAAAAAGAATGAGATCTTACTTCTCCAGTAATCCCTGGTCAATCCATTTTTTAATGAGCGCAATTTCAGTGTCAGCTAATTTCTCGTGTTTAAAGGGCATAAAACCTCTTTGCCCCGGAGCAATCATAACCCTGTCCAGCATTTCTGCACCATATTTTTTTGCCGATTCATAATTTTCAAAATTAGCTTTAAAACCTCCTTTACCGGGCAGGTGGCAAGGTGTACATTTTGCCTGAATCAATGGTAAAATATCCACGGTGTAGGTGGTCGGTATAATTTTAGCCGGGCTTGCTTTTTTTGTACATGCAGCAATTACAGCAATAATCATCAGCACTAAAGCAAAAGGAATCTTTTTCATACAAATTGTTTAAAGAGTTAAGCTTACAATTTAAAAACAATAAACGAAATGAACCTAAAAAAATAAAATGGGGCCTGCATTTCTAAAAATGCACGCCCCTTTTATAAGCTTAAGAAAAGTATCAGCTTTATTTTAGTACCAACTTAATTTATGCTTTTATGTAAGCACATTTGTGCTCCTGTGCACGGCCGAGTGCCCATAACCCGGATGGAACCACCTGGATTCCCGGTAAAATGCCGACAAGCCAATCATTCATTACATCATCTGGTTTCATTTTCATTTTTTCAGCTATCACGGCACTATTTACTTTCATCGCCATGCCACATACGCAAAACATAACACCACTATCCTGCAATTCGTTAATGCCGATTGGTACAGGACCCACACCCGGCACACTGTATCCGGGGTTGGGTTTCCAAAAGCGGTTTCGAAGAGAAGCGGCCGAAGTTGTATCATCTTTTATGTTGAATATTTCGCCCAGTTTATATTTATTCCACAGGCGATCCTCCATTGTGTAGGGTATAGAATTGTGTCGCAAAACCACCACCACATTGCAATCATTTTCAGGTGTACCGGTAGAAGCATTGGTTAATAAGAATACTTTTGGCCAGGCAAATGGGAGGATGGATTCATGACCCTCTTTGGGCTCGGTTACATCCAGTACCATCCTGTGTTTCCCCTTAATTTTATTAAACCATTCATCCGGATCTGCCGGGTCGGCATAGTGATTTTGCAGAGAAGATAATGATCCTGCTTTTGAAAACGCGGATGTACCAAAAGTTGAAAATCCGATTGCTGCTGCACCTGTGGCAATTGTTCCTAAGAACTTCCGGCGTGGGGAAGTTTCTTGATTATTTTTTTCCATTGTTAAAGAATTTGATTTCTAAAATAATTGCTGTAAAAACTCTGTTAATCTAATAAGAAGAATTGGTAATTGCAAGTATCAGAAGGGTTATTTTTTCTGGTAAAGCTAAAAGAGACAGAGCTGTTGCCAGTTTGTAAAACAGGGGCTCATAATCTCTTCATTACCAAACTATTTAACTAGTTCCATAATTCTTACCTTTGCCACCTAAAATCATTAAGCTACATGAAAGAAGTATATATTATTTCGGCTGTACGTACCCCCATCGGAAGTTTTGGCGGCTCTTTAAAAGGATTTACAGCTACACAATTAGGCGCTCTTGCAATTAAAGGTGCTTTGGAAAAAGCCGATGTAAAAGCAGAACTGGTAAACGATGTATTGATGGGTTCTGTAATTCAGGCCAACCTGGGACAGGCACCTGCACGCCAGGCTGCAAAATTTGCAGGCTTACCAAACGAAGTAAATTGTACAACTGTAAATAAAGTTTGTGCAAGTGGCATGAAAGCCATCGCACAAGCTGTACAAAGTATCTTATTGGGCGATGCCGATATTGTTGTTGCAGGCGGTATGGAAAGTATGAGCAATGTTCCTTTTTATGTTGACAGCATGCGTTGGGGAAATAAATACGGCAATACACAATTGATAGATGGACTTGCCAAAGACGGCCTTACAGATGTGTATGATGGCAAAGCCATGGGCAACGCCGCTGAGCTTTGTGCGTCAACATGTAGCGTAAGCCGGGAACAGCAGGATGCATTTGCTATTGAAAGTTACAAACGCAGCCAGGCGGCTACAGAAGCAGGAAAATTTGTTGATGAAATTGTGCCGGTTGAAATACCACAACGCAGCGGAACACCGGTTATTTTTGCAAAAGATGAAGAGCCATTTAATGTAAAATTTGATAAGATAGCTACCCTCAAAGGTGCTTTTCAAAAAGATGGAACCGTTACCGCAGCAAATGCATCTACCATGAATGATGGTGCCGCTGCGTTGGTTTTGATGAGTAAGGAAAAAGCAGAGGAACTGGGTTTAAAACCTATTGGTAAAATTGTAAGTTATGCCGATGCAGAGCAGGCTCCGGAATGGTTTACTACCTCACCTGCTATTGCAGTGCCTAAAGCGGTTGCAAAAGCCGGCTTACAAATGGAGGATATTGCTTACTGGGAACTGAATGAAGCATTTGCTGTAGTTGGGATAGAAAATAGTAAGCGGATGAAATTAGATCCTGCAAAAGTAAATGTCAATGGCGGTGCCGTATCACTCGGTCATCCTTTGGGTTGCAGTGGCGCCAGAATCATTGTTACATTACTGCATGTTTTAAAACAGAATAACGCAAAATATGGCGCAGCAGGAATTTGTAATGGTGGCGGTGGAGCAAGTGCTATGGTGATTGAAAATATTTAATTTTTTTATTGAGAAAGTGCCGACTCACAACTTATGAGTCGGCACTTTTTATTTACATGCTCCTTCCCAAATATCAATTTGTTGATCTGCCCCTGATAAGATAAATTTGCATCCATAAATAAAATAAACAGATGCGACAAATTGCCTTTAGAGAAGCCCTTAGAGAAGCCATGCAGGAAGAAATGCGTAGAGATGAACGTGTTTTTTTAATGGGAGAGGAAGTAGCCGAGTACAACGGTGCCTACAAAGTAAGCCAGGGTATGCTGGAGGAATTTGGTGAGAAACGGGTTATTGACACACCTATCGCTGAGCTGGGTTTTAGTGCAATAGCAGTAGGCGCTGCACAAAATGGCCTGCGCCCGATTGTTGAATTTATGACTTGGAATTTTGCCGTACTTCCTTTAGATCAAATATTAAATACAGCCTCTAAAATGCTGGCAATGAGTGGCGGGCAGGTTGGCTGCCCCATCGTATTCCGCGGTGCTAACGGGAGTGCGGGACAATTGGGAGCACAGCATTCAACAGCCTTCGAGTCTATGTATGCTAATATTCCGGGCTTAAAAGTAATCTCCGTTTCAAATCCATACGATGCCAAAGGCTTACTGAAGAGTGCTATTCGTGATGACGATCCCATTATTTTTATGGAAAGCGAAGTGATGTATGGCGAAAAAGGTGAAGTACCTGAAGAAGAATATCTTTTACCAATTGGCAAAGCATTTATTAAAAGAGAAGGTAAAGATGTAACGATCGTATCTTTCAATAAAATGATGAAAGTGGCTTTAGGTGCTGCAGAAGAACTAGCCAAAGAAGGCATAGAAGCCGAAGTGATTGACCTGGCTACAATTCGCCCGTTGGATTGGTTTACTATACTTGAAAGCGTTAAAAAAACGAACAGGCTGGTTATTGTTGAAGAGCAGTGGCCATTTGCATCTGTATCATCCGAAATAACTTACCGCATACAAAAAGAAGGATTCGATTATTTAGATGCACCCATCCGCAGGATAACCTCTGTAGATGCCCCTATGCATTATGCACCAAACCTGGTGGCACTTTATTTACCCGATGTACCAAGAACGGTTAAGCTGGTAAAAGAAGTGATGTATCTTAAAAAATAGTTTACACTGATTTTTTAAAACAATACTCCTTTAATTGTGTTTTACATTTGTACTGAAACACACGTGCATGGCCTACAAATCATTAGAAGAATGTTTACTCGATCTTGAAAAAGAAGGTCATCTTATTCGCATTAAGGAAGAGGTAGACCCTTACCTTGAAATGGCGGCCATTCACTTACGTGTGTATGAATCCGGCGGCCCGGCGTTACTTTTTGAAAAAGTGAAGGGCAGTAAATTCAGGGCAGCATCCAATATTTTTGGTACGCTTGAAAGAAGCGAATTTATTTTCCGCAATACTTTACAAACCGTGCAGCAACTGATTGAGTTGAAAGACGATCCAGTTAAAGCCATTAAAAGTCCTATAAAAAATTTTAGCGCCGGTATCGCTGCATTGAAAGCCTTACCTAAAAAAAATCCACTTCAAAAACCGGTTTTGTTTGAAGAAATAAAAATTACTGATATTCCCCAAATACAACACTGGCCAATGGATGGGGGTGCTTTTGTAACACTTCCGCAGGTATATACAGAGGATATTGATAAGCCTGGTATTATCAATGCCAACCTGGGTATGTATCGCATCCAGTTATCGGGCAACGATTACGAACCGAACAAAGAAATTGGGTTGCACTATCAATTGCATAGAGGCATTGGTGTACATCAAAACAAAGCAAATAAAAAAGGATTGCCGCTAAAAGTGAGCGTGTTTATTGGCGGGCCACCATCGCATAGTGTGGCTGCTGTAATGCCGCTTCCCGAAGGCATCAGTGAAATGACATTTGCCGGAGTTTTGGGTAACAGGAGATTTCGTTATTGTTACGAAGATGGTTTTTGCATCAGTACCGATGCCGATTTTGTAATTACGGGCGAAGTCTACCCCAATGAAAATAAACCGGAAGGGCCCTTTGGCGATCACCTGGGATACTATAGTTTAAAGCATGATTTCCCCCTGATGAAAGTGCATAAAGTGTACGCCCGTAAAAATGCAATCTGGGCTTTTACAGTGGTGGGCCGGCCGCCGCAGGAAGATACCAGCTTTGGGCAGCTTATACACAAAATGACCGGCAAAGCCATTCAGCAGGAAATACCCGGACTTAAAGAAGTACATGCAGTTGATGCTGCAGGTGTGCATCCCTTATTGCTTGCCATCGGCAGCGAAAGGTATACACCCTATGCCGAAACCAAACAACCGGCAGAAATTTTAACCATTGCCAATCATGTGCTGGGCACCGGACAACTAAGCCTTGCTAAATTTTTGTTTATAACGGCAGATGACAGCAACAACATCAGCACAAATAATATTGAAGCTTACTTCAGTTTTGTTTTACAACGCATCAATTTAAAAAGAGACATCCACTTTTATACCAACACCAGTATTGACACACTTGATTATTCAGGCACGGCATTAAACAGCGGAAGTAAAGTTGTGCTGGCTGCTTATGGCGAGCCGTTAAGAGAACTGGGTAATGATATACCACAGGCATTGCAAAACCTTACTTGCTTTACCAATGCAAAGCTCGTAATACCCGGTGTAATTGCGTTGCAGACAAATGCATTTACAAATTATGAAACAGCTCATGCAGAAATGGAAAAACTCAACGAGCAGTTAACCATTAGCAATTTTCCATTATCCAATTATCCATTTATAATTGTTTCTGATGACTCCGGTTTTGTAGCTGATACTTTAAATAATTTCCTATGGGTAGCATTTACACGTTGCAATCCATCTCATGATCTGTATGGCATTGATAGTTTTACCGAAAACAAACATTGGGGCTGCAATGGCCCATTGGTATTTGATGCCCGTATAAAACCGCATCATGCTCCCCCTGTTATAAAAGACCCTGCTGTTGAAAAATATATTGACAGGCTTTGGGAAAAGGGTGGGAGTTTGTATGGGGTGAAATAAGGAAGTTTTTATAATTCAAAAGGATTATAAGAGTGTACAAAAAAATATCATAATATCAAAGTTGAAATATTTAACTTTAAATTTCAAAAATTCCCAGATGAACAATAAAGAATTATTTATAAATGGTTTTCTTGAGAGAATAGCGGCACAATATCCTCAATCTGCTAATCCAAAGCATAACAGGGATTTGGCGTTTGAAATTTTTGGCATTGCTGCCGCATTAGATAAACCTTTTCAGGAAATTTTTGATAGGGCACTTGTTAAGGACAAAGAAGGGAAAAGATCAGGTTCACAGGATGGTGGAATTGACGGAATTTGGTTTAATGATCTGGGAGATTATTTTGAAATGCAGATTTTCCAATGCAAAAATAGCCAAAGTTTAAAGGATAATGAATTGGATAAGTTTAGAAATGATGTACGAGATATTTTTATTGATGGAAATAAAATAGGCAAAAAAAATATAGATGATTTGATTCCATTTATAAACAATTACAAAAGTATTTCTCAGAGTGGGAAGGTCATAGATATAAAACTTTATTATTTATACAATGGAGATAATAATGATTCAAATTATCGGAATAATGAAAATGTGTTTAAAATATATAATGACCCACGCAAATTATTCTGGATCTATGATTCAAATTGGATCTATGATAAACTTGCCACCTTTGCTAAGCAACATAGAAATAAAGTAAAGTTTACTTTTCATCCTGAAAATTCAAATTTTTCTCTACAAGATCCACAAGCACTATATACATACTCAATTGGAAATACAAGAGCTGCAAATTTCAGAATACAGTCTAACGAAATATGCAAATTAATTGAAAATGAAATTGCAATTAATGGGACGTATGATTTACTTTTTGAAGAAAATATAAGACAATATTTAGGCATTACAAGGTTCAGAGCAAATAAGAAAATGCATGATACACTTAACAATGGGGATGCATTATTATTCCCTTTTTTAAATAATGGAATAACGATAGTCAGCGAACAAATGATTGTTCCTAATAATACACAGGATGGAGAATACAACTTACCGGTCGTAAATCCTCAAATAGTTAATGGTTTACAAACTAGTAGAGTTTTATATGACATCTATTTAAATGATCCAGGAAAATTAAAAGATGTATTTGTGAATCTGAGAATTTATGAAAGTAAGGATCTTGGTTTAATTGAGAAAATAACTGATGCTACAAATACTCAAACACCAATCTCTAATAAAGATAAAATTAGCAACAAAGATTTTAACAGTTTTGCGAAAGTTATATTTCAAAACAATGGAATCGACTATATACTAAAAAGAGGAGAAGGGTTTTCTCCAAAAAGTTTAACATATATAAATCAAGTTGACAGTGAAACGGTTATCAAATTTTGGTATGCAACTTTCCATGAAGAACCAGAAATTGCAAAAAATAGTATCGCAAGGGTTTTACAAGAGATTTATGACGCTTCGACTATTGAGAAGCATCCATTAGAGGAACTATTTAATGGCAGCCAAGATTCTCCTATTTATACTCAATTTCTCACAGCTTATACCGTTTACAAATACGTTCAGGAACAACGTACAAAATATTTGAAAGACAATGAATTCCTATCATATGCAGATGAGATGATGGCTTACGGAATTTACAAATCAATTGGAATAAATCTTTCTGAGTATAAAAATGACGAAAAGCTAAAAACGGCATATGAAAAGACTCTTAAAGCAATCTCATTCCTAATTCACAAGAATAAAAAAGAGTTAGAGGAAAAAGGATTTACATTATCATTTAATGGATATTTTAAAAAGCCAAAGTGTAGAATTGATTACAATGAATACGAGGGTATTATTGAAAGTGACACCTTGATTGATGATCTGAAAAAAATTCGTTAATTCTTAACCATTATATAATCTCTCCCAAAAAGAATAGTCCTTTCGAGTATTAAACAGAATATTTTTCTTTTTTACTTTAGTAACTGGTTACACAATGGAAATTTAGATTACTTAACAGGTGCCGGTAGTTGAAACTCGGTTCTTTTTTAAAAATGAAGTTGATCAGTTTTCCTACTCCGAAAAGCCCATTCATTTCTTAACTTCCCTAAGATTTTATTCTTAAACATTTATTTCTTCTTTACCACCACCTGCTCATTTAGTTTGTCCATGAGTTTTTTATAAAACTCTCTGAACTCAGGGTAGGAGTCGGCTGTATAAAATGTATTTTTAAATTCAACGGTCATTCTTACATTCAGCAGGTTATCTTCCACATTGGTTACCCGGTTAAACACAATATCCTTGTTAGGCGTGGTCATTGCAATATTTTCAGGCACGCCATCAAAAACATATCCTGGCGGTATGGTATAGTTTCCAAAAATGATATATTCCTGCTGCACACCAAAATCAACATCCGATACTCTGGTATCGGCAATAAATGGATTTTTTCCAATGTCGGAAAAAAGATTTGTGGAGAAATACCGGTATTCGCCCGAACTGTTGAGTTGCGAACTGAACTTTACCTTTTGCTCAAGCGGTAAGGAGTCTGCATCGGCATTGTTGATGGTTATTTCTTCAATCTGCAAACCGGGGTATGGTTTAATAAAATATTCATCTTTAAATTTTTGTTTATCCTCATTCCATTCCTTCACCCTTTGCGCCCTTGCATAATCTGAGCAGTTTACCAGCCCGTTACCTTTCATAAGTCCGGCCTCATCTATTTCGCCCTGAACGGCAGCCATCAATTTGTATTTGTTTTTTCCAGAGAGCATATTTTTCCATCTTCCGGTTTCACCTTCCACAATAAAACCACTTGTGTTAACCACTTTTTCAGGAATCAGTTTGTAACTGATTGTTTTATCGGTGGCATCCAGTACAAAAATTTTATCCTTAATTGCCACATAAGCCATTACAGTATTGAACTGGGTAATGGAGGGGTAGTTGGGCGTGACCAACCCATGATCCCTGGTACTGAATAAAATGGGAACGGCTTTAATACCGGCATCATTCAGCAGGTTTATAAGCAGCAGGTTTACATCTGCCACATTACCGGTTTTTGTTTCCCAGGTTTTTACAATTCCTCTATCGGTATATACATAATCTTCATCACCATTCCAGCTAATTGTTTTGCGTATAGCGTTATAAATAAATTGCATTTTTAATTCATCATCTGCCATTCGCCTGGCCTCATCCACAAACGTTTTCGCAAACGAAATTGTTGTTAGCAATTGGAGACCAAAATCATCATTCTTGTTTAACCGGTTCTGTATAACATCCTGCCATTTTAAACTCAGGTCAACAACATACGCCTCGCTGTAATATATCTGTGTCATCTGAAACTCAAGCCGCTGCATATAATCTTTAGCCGAACCCATAAAAGGTTCATTTTTTATACCCGGCAGATTATGCATGATGTAATTACTCTTGAGCGCTTGTGTTTGTAGAGATCCGTTATCCAGCGAAATGGATTCCTCTATCACTTTTTGCTTATCTTCTATAGCATCTCTTACTGAAGGCAGAACAGAAAACCGGAATATCTGCGGAACCGTTAACTGGTATTCGCTGTAACGTACCGGTATGCTGCCCTGGAAATACCAGTTTCGGAGGTTGTATGTTTCTCTTTCAATGCTGTACGAATATTCAATAATGCTGCCCACTTTAACATCGGGAAAAGCGATGATCATTTTTGAATAATTACCATCAATTTTTTTTGCGTAAATAGAATTTTTTTTAACCTCAGTGGTTATTATGTTACCAGTTTCATCAAGGTTGTAGGCATTTGCATTTAATTTAAAAACCCGTTCTTCATTATTATGTGTGTAGTAAGGTATCGCAATATCAGCCTTAGAAATTCCTTTTTCTTTTAAAATTTTTATACGGGTACGGCGTTCAAAAACTGTTTTAAATATAGAATTACCAACGGTGCCACGGTCGTAGTAAATATTTCCATAGTCAATTAATACAACAGCATCTGCTCCTTTATCAAAATTGCAGTCTTTCATTTCCAGATCGGCTTTATCAACCTTACCAAATGCGGGCTGGCCTTTTTGTGCAAAAGAACAAAAACACAATAGCAACAAAAAAGAAGTGGCAGAAAATATTGTTTTCATAAACTTAAAATTGCGCTAATTTAACCAATTGTCATCAGGGTGTATGTAATATCAGTTAATTTGCAGCTAAATATTTTTTACATGCGATTGGTTTATTTTTTTAGTTTGATGTTGTGCTTTGGTAAGGTTGATGCTCAAGAATCCAATAAAATATTAAAGACAGATACAGTCGTGAATACGCTGCTGTGGCAGATAAGCGGAAACGGGCTTTCCACACCCAGCTATTTGTTTGGTACGTTTCACCTGCTTTGTAAAAAGGATATTCATTTCAGCGAAGCCTTGAAACAGGCCGTGGCAGGCAGCCGGGAAGTTTACCTGGAGCTTGATATGGATGATCCTGCAACATTAATGGGCGGACTGATGCTAATGAATATGACGGGCGGCAAAAAACTGAAAGACCTGTACAACGAAGCGGATTATAAAAGAGTAGCCACTTTTTTTAAAGACAGCCTGAAAACTCCCATCGGAATGTTTCAACAAATGAAGCCCGAATTTTTGACAGCCCTGCTTTACCCAAAAATGATGCCCTGTAATACCTCCGCCAGTGTTGAAGAATCCATCATGCAGCTTGCAAAAGCAGGCGGCAAGGAAATTAAGGGACTGGAAACAATGGCTTTTCAGGCATCTATATTTGACAGTATACCCTACGAAAAACAAGCGGAAGAATTGCTGCACAGCATTGACAGCATGGACGAATCAAAAATTTATTTTGGGCTGATGCTTGATGCTTACAACACGCAACGGCTGGATAAAATTGAAAATATCATCAACGATCCTGCGTATGGTGAAACCGAAAACCAGGACATGTTGCTTGATAACCGAAACAAAAACTGGGTAGGTCAGTTGAAAGAAATTATGAAAAAGGGATCGGTTTTTACGGCTGTTGGCGCCGGGCACCTGGTTGGCAAAAATGGACTTATATCTTTATTGAGGGCTGCGGGGTTTACTGTGAAAGGGATAGACAACAAGTGAATGGTAATTAGTAATTGAGATTTAGGAATTAGGGAATGCTGATTGCGCTGACACCCTAATTACCAATTACTAATACCCAATTCCTATTTAATCACAACTTCCTTTATCGTCTTTTCTCCCAGCGCTTCATTTACCCGTTCAATGATTTTTTCTTTTTGGTAGAGCAGTTCGTTCTTGAGCGGAGCAACGGTTGTTGTAATAAAGAGGGTAGCATTTATGATCTGGATCTTATCTGTGTATTTGGCAACCGTCTTACCCATCACTTCTTCCCACACATCTTCTATACGTAATGCCTGTATGCCGCTTTTGAGCCGGCTTTTTTGTAAAAACTGGTTAATGGCATCCTGTAAAGAAATTTCTCCCATACCACAAAAATAGGTGATTTGCTGCGCAAATATTTTTGCCACAGATTGCACAGATTTTCACCGATTGGTGTGGTAATTCTGCCTGCGGCAGATTATAATTTGCCACAGAAGCACAGAAAAGAAAAAGAAGATGTATTTTTTCTGTATTTCTTCAGTGCTTCTGTGGCAGTAAACATTTGCGAAGCAAATAAAAAATCTGTGAAATCTGTGAAATCTGTGGCCACTACTTTTTGCCGAAATCAAAAATTACAACTCAATTATCTGGTAAGCAGTATTCAGTTTTTCAAAGGCTTCTTGCAAACGTTCTTTGTGGGTATCGGTAATAAAAACCTGTCCTTCGTTTTCCTTGCAAACCCAGTTTAACAGTTGCTGCATGCGGTTGTCGTCTAATTTTTCAAAAACATCATCTAATAAAAGGAGAGGGGCAAAACCTTTATTTTCCTTCAGCAGTTCAAACTCGGCCAGTTTTAATGCAAACAAAAGGCTTTTGCGCTGGCCCTGCGATGCAGTTGTTTTAAAAATCTGTCCGTTTAACTGAAACACAATATCATCTTTATGAATGCCAGCATTGCTGCGTTGTGCCAAAAAATCTTTTTGCCGGTAGTTGTTCAACAGGTCGTAAAAACTGCTGTCGTGCAACCTGCTGTCGTATTGCAGCGTAATGGTTTCGTTATTACCGGCAATGCGATGGTAAAACTCTTGTACCTGTGGTATCAATGCCTGGGTAAATGCTTTTCGTTTTGCAAAAATAAAATTGCCCGGCGCAATCAACTGCTCATCCAGTACTTCAAGCAATTGCCAGTCTGTTTTGCCTTGCTCTGCAAAATTTTTAAGTAAACTGTTTCGCTGCAGCAGCACTTTGTTATAGATCACAAGTTGCTGCAGGTAGTTTGCATCCATCTGGCTCAAAACAGTATCCATAAACCTGCGCCGTTCTTCGCTGCCATCGGTTATCAAACTAATGTCATCCGGGGCAATCATTACCGCCGGAAATTTGCCAATATGCTCCGACAGTTTTGTGTATTGCACTCCATTCAATAAAATTTCCTTCTTGCCCGTTCCCCTAAAAATGCAAACAATTTCATCTGTCTTCTTTTGTACTTCTTTTCGGTCTTCGCTTATATCTTCTCCATTTCCTCCTCCTTGGGTGGAGATAGAGGAGGCTTCAATCCTAAACCCATCTGTATCAAACTGTGCATTCATCCCATCTACTTTTGTAAAATAACTTTTGGTGAAGCAGCAATAATAAATAGCATCCAGTAAATTGGTCTTGCCTTTACCATTCAGCCCGCAAATGCCAATAACCCTTTCAGTAAAATTGAAAGAGGTAAATTGATAATTCTTAAATTGTGTGAGGGATATTTTATTGATAAAAAACATGGGCTGCAAGATAAGAAATGTAAAGCCTGTTTGATATTACTGATGAAATTGTTGCATTTAATTTACGCTGATTTAACGGTTCAATATTTTTTGCTATATGGGTCCTTAAAACCAATAAACAACCTGTAATTCCTAATTCCCAATTCCCAACTGCAATTTCCCATTTCTCCCTTATCTTTGCCGCCTAAAATTAACCCATTGGCTACAAAATTTTCTAAAGAAACCTACTTGTACTGGTACGAATTGATGCTGCTTTTGCGCCGCTTCGAGGAAAAAACTGGCCAGCTATATGGTATGCAGAAGATTCGTGGTTTTTGTCATCTGTACATTGGGCAGGAGGCGGTTGCCGCCGGATGTATGACAGCAACCGTTCCCGAAGATAAATTCATTACAGCTTACCGTGATCATGCTTTGGCTATTGCCAAGGGCATTTCTGCAAAATCATGTATGGCTGAGTTGTACGGTAAGGCTACCGGCTGCAGCAAGGGAAAAGGTGGCAGTATGCACTTTTTCGGAGTTAAAGAGAATTTCTTTGGTGGTCATGGTATTGTGGGGGCACAGATAGGTACGGGTGCCGGACTTGCTTTTGCTGAAAAATACCGTGGTACCAATAACGTGGTGATTTGCTTTTTTGGTGATGGTGCTGCCCGCCAGGGTATGCTGCACGAGACCTTTAATATGGCTATGCTTTGGGATTTACCGGTGGTGTTTATTTGCGAAAACAACCATTACGCCATGGGCACTTCTGTAGCACGTACCAGCAAAACACTTGACATTTATAAAATGGCCGACTCGTACGAAATGCCCAGCGATAGTATTGATGGCATGAGCCCCGAGGATGTACATAATGGTGTATTAAGGGCTGTAAACCGTGCCAGGGAAAAAGGCGGCCCTACCTTACTCGAAATAAAAACATACCGTTATAAAGGTCACAGTATGAGCGACCCGCAAAAATACCGTACCAAGGATGAACTGGAGCAATACAAGGAAAGAGATCCTATTGAGCATGTAATGAACGTGCTGAAAGACCAGTACAAAGTTACCGATGCAGATTTTGAAGTAATCGTTGACCGGTTAAAAGCTGAAGTAGATGAATCGGTTACTTTTGCCGAAGAAAGCCCTTGGCCAAATGATGATGAACTGCTGAAAGATGTATATGTTCAGGAAGATTATCCTTTTATAGTTGACTAGGCCTCACCTAAATCCTCTCCAAAGGAGAGGACTTTAATACGTTTAAATTTTAAAACATAATAAACAAAAAAAATGGCAGATAAGCAGGTAAAAACAGAACAATCCGATGCAAATGAAATCGTTGAAAAAGCAAAGGGTTTCTGGGCACAATACAGTAAAATAATAATCATTGCCGGTTCTGCACTAATTGCACTACTGGGCGGATATTTAGGATATAAATATTTGGTAACCATACCTAACGAGAAAAAAGCAAACGATCTTATTTTTCCGGCCGAAAAATTGTTTGGTAAGATCGCCGGTACTTCATCTTACAATAAAGACACGGTGAACATTATCTTAAACGGTGATAAAGCCAGTGATGTAACCGGTTTGCTTAAAATTGCCGGAAGTTATGGCAGCACCAAATCTGGTAACCGTGCACAATATATTATAGGAGCCTGCTACCTTAACTTAAAACAGTACGACAAAGCCATAGAGCACCTGAAAGATTTTGATGCTAATGGTGCTACGCAGATACAGAGCAAAGCGTATGTATTGTTGGGCCATGCTTATGCCGAGCAAAAGAAAACAGATGAAGCATTGGAATATTATAAAAAAGCCGGCGCTGCATTAAACGATGAAGATGCTACCCAAAAAGCAGTTACCCTTTTTATGGCAGCCCAGTATGCTGATTATTTAGGTAAAACCAAAGAGGCTGTTGACATGCTGGAGGATCTAAAAAATAATCACCTGGAAGGGTTGTTGAAAAAAGACCCTTCAAATTTTCAGGAGCCGGCACCACCGGTTACTGTTGATGATGTTGATAAATACCTGGCTAAACTGGGTGCAACAAAGTAATTAGGAATGATGGAGATTAGGAATTAGGTATTTGGATATTGCAACTCACGTTTCACTATTGACCACTCACGACTCACAACTCACGATATGTCCACAGATTCAAATAACTTATACAATACAACAGGCATCCAGCTACCGCCGGGTGCCTGTGTTGTAATTGTGCGTACCGAATGGAATGCCGCCACTGTAGATAAACTGGAAGATGGTTGTAAAAAAGTACTTGCCGATTACAAAGTACAGCACCTTACTATTACCGTACCCGGTGCTTTTGAACTTACGTTCGCCATAAAAAAATACTGGGAGCAACATAAATATAAAGATGATAAACCCTGTGTGTTCATTGCATTGGGTTGTGTATTAAGGGGCGATACACCGCATTTTGATTATGTATCTAAAGCAGTTACAGATGGTATTATGCAGTTAAATTTAAGTTTACCGGTACCAACCATTTTTGGTGTTTTAACGGTTGATAATCAGCAGCAGATTGATGAAAGAACCGGCGGTATACATGGTAACAAAGGATCCGAAGCCGCTGTTACTGCTCTTAAAATGATCGCTTTGGTAAGCAGTTTCAAATAAACGGATATGAAGAAGGAATTGGTATTTCTATTGTGTATAGCAGGCGCAGTGGCCTGCAATAATGCGAAAGATCAGGAAATGCCTGCCAATTTAGACAGCGTCGCACCTATTATTGTAAAGCCTGATACTCCTGCTGCCTACATACATTCGTTTAAAGATACTTTGCTGGAAGATAAAATTACCGCAGCCTTACGTAAACTTCCCTTTGTAAAAAAGAGCGACAAATATATTGATTCCATCAGCAATCATAAACACGGCATTGCTTTTTTACTGGAAGAACCGGCAAAAGATGAAACCGATATACCTGTGCAGGCAGGTTACAATGGTGCTGAACGTTTTGAAACCTATTACCGTTTTTTTGTGAACCCAAAAACACTGGAGATAAAAGTGTATGATGTGGTAGAAGATAAAAAATTAACCCTGAAAGAATATTTAAAGACACAGCAATAAGCATGAAGGTACAATTATTCATTCCCTGTTTTGTTGACCAGCTTTACCCGCAAACGGCCTTTAACATGGTTAAAGTGCTGGAAAAAGCCTGTTGCGATGTGACGTATAATACCAACCAAACCTGTTGCGGCCAACCTGCTTTTAACGCCGGCTTTTGGGATGAGAGTAGGGATGTGTGTTCCAAATTCATAAAAGATTTTGAAGGAGCTGATTATATAGTAGCACCCAGTGCCAGTTGTGTGGGCTTTGTACGTAATTACTACAGCAAACTTTTCGAAAACTCATCGCAGCATAATACAGTGAAAGATTTGGGCAAACGCATTTATGAGTTTACCGAGTTTTTAACAGATGTACTCAAGATAGAAAACTATGGTGCCGAGCTGAACGGCAAAGCCACTTACCACGACAGTTGCGCTGCACTGCGTGAGTGTAAAATAAAAGAAGGCCCACGCAGTTTATTAAGTTTTGTAAAAGGACTGGAGTTGGTTGAAATGAACGATGTAGAAACCTGCTGCGGCTTTGGTGGAACTTTTGCTGTAAAATTTGAAGCCATATCTGCAGGTATGGCTGATCAGAAACTAACAAACGCCCTTGCAACCGGTGCCGAATATATCATCTCTACAGACCTGAGCTGCCTGATGCAGCTTGATGGTTTTATAAAGAATAAGAATTTACCTATAAAAACCATGCATGTTGCAGATGTGCTGGCGAATGGGTGGGAGTGAGGTTTATTCTAAAAATATTTCTTGTTTTAAAAGCTCATCGTCGCCGTTTTTATGCATTTTCTTAAAAGACTTTCCCCATCCTTTACGTGGAGCCGTTTTTGATCTAAGAATGATGTAACTTTTGTTCAAAACCTGTGCTACCAATTTCAGATAGAGATACTGCTGAAGTCTATGGTACATTCAAAAATCTGGGTTTAACATAATTATATTTGTATAAGGGTTAACAGGTAAATCTATCGCTTCACGGTATTTAATAACAGTATTATAGCTAAATAGTTAAAAAGCCCGCACAGCACGAACAGCGTCCGTGTTGGACTTCAGGTCGCTAATCTGGTTACCATTGTCCAGGTTCTGGCTCCAGAAAAGGCTGTTATCAACCTCGCTTGAACTACAATAGTTGCTAATGCCAAAACCACCAACTACTGTTTTTTGCAGGTACAACAAATTCAACTCGAATTTTGAAGGTAAATACCAGTCGCCATAGATTATACCAACCACAATTACTGAATAATCAGCACAAACTTTTGCGGCAAAATTTCCTGTTTGGTTATCGCTTATTTGCGTGGCTACTATCAGTGCAGTATTCATAGCTCCTGCATTCAACCCGTCACCTGTGGTACCGGTATATCTATATGTACCGTTATACCATTGTATCCCCGTGCTTTGGTCAGCAGTGGCTGCAATTAATCCATGTTGCCCGTTATCATATACATAAAATACAATGCCGCCGCCGTAGCTTTCGCCAATAGTATGTGCTGGCGATGGCGTATTTACCCATGAGGCAATTCCACCTGCATCACTTTGTAAAATTTTATTGGCTCCTGCACCGGTAGTCATTTGAAAGCCAACGGTTTTAATAGTTCCATTTACATCGAGAAGTTGAGTAGGTGTTGTCGTTCCTATACCAACATTATTAGTTGCTCCATTTATTGTAAACGCAGTTCCCCCAAATCCCATTTTAATTACATCATTGGTAGTGTTGTAAATTCCTCTACCAAAAATGGTTGAGTTTGTACCGGTGTT
>JBBRCM010000073.1:0-17505 GCA_038204855.1 Chitinophagales bacterium | reverse complement strand
TGATGGAGGAAAAACTTTTGAAAAAATTCTTTTCATCAATGATAAAACCGGTGTTGCAGATATTGCAGTAAACACAACCAACCCATCTATTGTTTATGCAACTACCTGGGAGTTCAGGCGCAAACCATATTCCTTTAATTCGGGCGGCATGGGCAGTGGCATTTATAAAAGTGTGGATGGCGGTAAAACATGGAAAGAATTAAAAAATGGACTTCCGGCCAAACCAATTGGTCGCAGTGCCATTACATTGGCACCCACTGCGCCGGATAATTTAATTGCAATTATCGAAGCAGAAAAAACAGGGCTGTATATTTCTGCCGATGGCGGCGAAACCTGGAAGCAGCAAAGCTCTACGGTGAATGTGGTATCAAGGCCTTTTTATTTTTCATGCCTGGTAATTGATCCTAAAGATCCTAAACGTGTTTACCGCCCGGGCTTTGGTTTTAGTTATAGTGATGATGGCGGATATTCTTTTGCAGATGGTGGAGGCAATGTGCATTCCGATCATCATGCGTTATGGATCAATCCAAACTATACCAACCAGATGTATTTGGGAACCGATGGCGGCTTGTACGTAAGTAACGACCGTGGGGCAAACTGGATGATGTTATCGGTGTTGCCTGTTTCTCAATTTTATCATGTTACATACGACATGAAGGAGCCATACAATGTGTACGGTGGTTTGCAGGATAACCAGAGCTGGTATGCACCATCGCAAAGTGCCGGCGGTATTGAAAACAGCGATTGGAAAAACATTGGCGGTGGTGATGGATTTTGGGTGCAGGTTGATGGCATGAATCCAGACATCGTTTATTCAGAATCGCAGGGTGGAGAAATTGTTCACACAGATATGAAACAAGGCAAAGCTTTCGGCATTAAACCACAACAGGCATTGAATGATGAAAAGCTGCGGTTTAACTGGAACACACCAATTGTTATTGGCCAAAAAAATAAACGCAATCTGTATATTTCTTCTCAATATTTATATAAATCGGTTGACGAAGGAAAAAACTGGATAAAAATTTCGCCTGACCTTACCACCAATAATAAAGAAAAACAAAAACAGGAAGAATCGGGTGGACTTAGTGCTGACAATACTTCTGCAGAAAATCATTGTACCATTTTTACTATTGCAGAATCGCCGCTGGATGATAATTTAATTTGGGTCGGCACCGATGATGGCAACTTACAATACACTACCGATGGCGGCAAAACCTGGACCAATGTTGCCGCCAATTATGTTGTAGCCGGCATACCGCCGCAAACATGGGTAAGCAGTATTGAGCCATCTAAGTTTGATAAAAATATGGTGTATGCAACTTTTGATAATCACATGTACGGTGATGTAAAAACGTATATTGCTAAATCAACCGACATGGGTAAAACATGGACCATGTTGAAGAGTGAAGAATTTACCGGCTTTGCACACAAAATAAAAGAAGACAATGTAAATAAAGATTTATTATTTGCCGGTACCGAAATGGGTTTGTACGCTTCGCTTGATGGCGGGGCTAATTGGTTCCGCATGAAAAATAATATTCCCTGGAAAGCATTGGTGAGGGATATACAGATTCATCCGGTAACCAACGATCTAATACTTGCCACACATGGCCGCGGCATTATGATTGTAGAAAACATAACAGCCATGCGTAGCATGACCAAGGAAGTGGCTGCAAAAGATGTGGTCATCTTTAATTCAAAGCCCATCAATCTTACCATGGGTAAAAATTATGTTGGCTCGGGCAGTGGCGATGGATATATTGGCGGCAACTCATCGCAACAGGCAGCCATTCAATATTATTTTAAAGACAGGGTTAACAGTGGCGAAGTAAAAATCGAAATTTATGATAAACAAGGCAAACTGGTACAATCAATACCTGGCAGCAAACGCAGGGGTATAAATATTGTTGACTGGAACATGCGGGGCACACCTCCCAAAGTGGCCAGTGGCGGCACTAAGATAGATTTTGGAGGCTTTGTGGCACCCATGGTTTTACCCGGTGAGTACACCGTAAAATTAAAAGTTGGCGATAAGCAATATGAGAACAAAATAACCATGCAGCGTGATGCAAACAGCGATATGAGCCTTGCTGATATGGAAGATCAATACAATACCGCTATGCAGTTATTCACAATGCATGAGCGCCTGGGTAAACTTGTTGACAGCATCAGTATAAAGCAAAAAATGCTACAGGAATATTTACCCAAAATAAAAAATGTAAAACTTAAAAAAACCGTGCAGGAATATTACGATAAGCTGGAAGACCTGCGCAGTAAATTACTGGCCACCAAACAAAAATCTCAATTTGTGGATGAGAAAAAACTGCGGGAAGATATTACAGAAGTGTATGCTGCTGTTTGTAACCAGGAAACAAAACCATCAAACCTGCAAAAGGAAAGGGCAGGTGTTTTGATGCAGCAATTGGGCGATGCTGAAAAACTGAATGCAAGCATCAATGCGCAATACGATCAGAAAGTGAAAAATGAACTGGTAAAAGAAAAAATTGATAAGATGGATACGGAGATAAAGAAAACCCCAAAGCAATAAAAAGCAGCATCAACTATCTTATCTTTGGGTTTAATAAATAAGTGATGAAAAAATTAATCGGGTCAACAATTTTTATTTGTTCAATATTACTGACAAATTTTGTTCAGGCACAAACAGCCGATGAAATTATCAGCAAACACATTGCAGCCATGGGAGGCAGGGAAAAAATAATGACTTTATCAACTGCTGTGATGACAGGCACTTTCCAGGCAACCGGCGACACCTCAATAATTCCGCTGATAGTTACTAAAAAACATATGGTTGGCTCCCGCATGGATATTGAAGCCAACAATACCAATAATTACCAGATTGTAACTCCCCAAAACGGCTGGCTTTTTACTCCCGTACAAGGTGATAAAGAACCAAGGCCGTTGATAGAAGATTTGTTAAAATCGCAACAGGCTCAGTTAGACCTGCATGGACCATTTATAAACACCACAGAAAAGGGTTATAAAATGGAAATGGCCGGTAGTGAAATAGTGAATGGCAATTTGTGTTATAACCTTAAAATAATTGCGCCAAACAGTAACGTAACGGTGTACTCCATTGACAGTAAGACAAATTTTATAGTTAAAGCCACTACAAAAATGTTTCAGTTTGGGGCGTTGGAAGATGTAGTAATTATTTATAGCGATTACAAGCAGAATGCAGATGGTTATTGGTTTGCTTACTCAAATGTGGGGCCAAAGGGAGTAACCCGTTACGAAAAAATAGTAACCAATGAGCCCGTTGATGTAAAGATTTTTAAGGTGAATTAAAAACGATATTATTATTGAAAAAGTGTTTCGGCAACCCCCGGAACACTTTTTTATATCAAACTGAATTTCATTTTAAGCCAATGTGGCAAGGCTGAAATTCAAGCCCAGCCTTTGTAGCTTGGGGATTTGATAAACACCTGTTGAATTAACTATAAAATCCAATCGGTATTATTTGTAACTTACCATTTACACACTAATTATTTTTTATGAAAAAAGGATTGCCTCTTATTTGTCTGCTTGTTTTTTGCACCAGCACATTCGCTCAAAAAAATACCACGATTGTTGTTAATGCAGATAGTATTTTATTGAGCAAAGTAAAATATCGTTCTGTAGGGCCTTACCGTGGTGGCCGTAGTGGTACAGTTACCGGTGATCTTACTCAAAAAAACACTTTTTATTTTGGTGCTACCGGCGGTGGTGTATGGAAAACAATTGATGGTGGCAGCAATTGGAAAAATATTACAGATAAATATTTTGGTGGCAGTATTGGTTGTGTTTCTGTAGCACCCAGCGACCCAACCATTTTATATGTTGGTGAAGGCGAGAGTACGTTAAGAGGCAATGTGAGCGAAGGTTTTGGCATCTGGCGCACAGATGATGGTGGCCGCAACTGGAAAAATTTAGGACTGAAAGATACAAGGCACATCAGCCGCATTATTATTCATCCAAAAAATCCGGATATTGTTTGGGTAGCTGCAATCGGCCATTTATTTGGTCCCAATACAGAACGTGGTATTTTTAAAACGATTGATGGAGGAAAGTCATGGAAAAAAGTTTTGTATGTGAATGATAAAACCGGTTGCAGCGATCTAATTATGGAACCTGGCAACCCATCTGTCTTGTATGCAGGCACCTGGCGCATACAGCGTACAGCTTACAGCATGGAAAGCGGTGGCGAAGGCGGTGGTTTGTGGAAGAGTATTGATGGCGGAGAAACCTGGAAAAATATTTCCACAGCAAAAGGATTACCCAAAGGACTTTGGGGAATCGTGGGAGTAACCGTTAGTCCTTCCAATACCGATAAAATTTATGCCTTGATAGAAAATGCTGCCGGTGGAATGTTTGTAAGCAACGATGCAGGCGAAAGCTGGACGTTGCAAAGCAGTGATAATAACATCAGGCAACGGGCATGGTATTACACAAAAGTTTATGTTGATCCTAAAAATGAAAATGATGTTTATGTTATGAACGTAAATTTTTTAAAGAGTACCGATGGAGGGAAAACTTATAAAACCATCAGAACGCCGCATGGCGATCATCATGATTTGTGGATTGACCCTGCCGACGGAAGAAGAATGATTGTAGCAGATGATGGCGGGGCACAAATAAGTTTTGATGGCGGGGATAACTGGAGTACAAACCTTAACCAGCCTACAGCACAGTTTTACCGGGTTAGTACTGATAATCATTTCCCATACAGGATATTGGGTGCACAGCAGGATAATACAACTGTAAGGATATTATCACGCAGTGGGAATGGACAGATAACACAAGAAGACTGGCAACCAACTGCCGGTGCAGAGAGTGGTTATGTGGTTGCCGATCCTTTAAATCCGGATGTTGTTTATGGAGGAAATTACAGTGGCTATTTATCAAGGCTTGATCATAAAACAGGAGAGAACCGTGCAGTAAGTGTGTGGCCCGATGACCCGTTGGGTGGCGGTATTGATGTTGCTAAATATCGTTTTCAGTGGAACTTCCCGCTGTTTTTTTCTCCCCACAATCCTAAAAAATTATATGCAGGTGGTAATATTTTATTTGCAACCGAAAACGAAGGTGCAGCATGGACAGCCCTAAGCGGCGATTTAACCACCAATGATAAAACACGCCAGGCATCAAGCGGCGGTGCCATTACAAAAGACAATACAGGTGTGGAAGTTTATTGTACCATTTTTACTGCAGCAGAATCTGTTTTGGAAAAAGACCTGTTGTGGACTGGCAGCGATGATGGCCTGATACATGTTAGTAAAGACGGTGGTAAAAACTGGGATAATGTAACACCTCCAGCAGCCGGTAAATGGATGATGTGGAATTGTGTTGAAACAGATCCGTTTAAAAAAGGCAAAGCTTATTTTGTTGGTACAAAATATAAGAGCGATGATTTTACGCCATACATTTTTAAGACCGAAGATTATGGAAAAACCTGGACAAAAATTACCAACGGAATTGGTGCCATGCATTTTGCCAGGTGTATAAGAGCTGATAAAAGAAGATCAGGACTTTTATACTGCGGTACCGAGTATGGTATGTACATGAGTTACGATGATGGACTGAACTGGAAGCCATTTCAGTTGAATTTACCTATGGTGCCCATCACTGATTTAACGATTAAAGAAAATGATTTGGTTGTTGCTACGCAGGGAAGGGCTTTTTGGGTAATTGATGATCTTACACCCATACAACAGAAAGATAACAGCCTGCCAGATAAGAATCTATTTGCCTTTAGCGTTAATGATGCTTACCGGTTCGATGGGTCTCAAATTCCAAATCCTAAAAACGCCGGAATGAACCCGCCCGGTGGAGTGATAATTAACTACTATGTAAAAAATATTTCCGATTCGGCTAAAGTAAATATTGATATACTGGATAAAAATAAAAAAGTCATCAAAACCTTTTCAACCAAAGCAAAAGAAAAAGATGATAAGATTGATGTAAGTGCCGGGATGAACGAGTTTGTTTGGAATATGGTTTATCCACCCGCTGAAAAAATAGATGGCCAGATTATCTGGCATGGAACCGTACCTGGCCCAAAAGCTGCACCAGGGCAATATTTTTATAAAGTTAAAGCTGAAAAAGATTCTGTTGAAGGGAGCTTTGTAATAAAAGCAAACCCGGTATATAATTTATCGCAGCAGGATTACGAGGAGCAGTTTAATTTTCTGCTCGCTGTTCGTGATAAATTTAATGACATACAAAAAGCAGGTAAAAACATCCGTGATATTCGTAAGCAGATAAACGATTTTATGGATAAGCAGGGCAAGGATGTTCCGAAAGAAATAAAGCAACAGGCCGATACCATTAATAAACAAATGACTGTAATTGAGGAAGCGTTACACCAGACCAAGGCCAAGAGTGGGCAAGATGTTTTGAATTTCCCGATCCGTCTGGATGATAAAATTTCAGGACTGTATGATTTTGCATCAAGCGGCAATGCAGCACCCGCAAAACAAGTTAAAGAGGCTTTTACAGAACTGGGGGGCCAGGCAGATATGCAGTTAAATAAACTGAAAAAAATAATGGATGAAGATGTGGTTAAGTTTAACGCGATGATAAGAGAGAAAGCTTTGCCGGTGATTGGAATAAAAAAAGAATAATTAGTTGTAACTTCATAAAAAAGTACTTTATGTTTGATGTACTGCATCCGCCAAGAACAATGTATGAGGTTTGGGAATCATTACCCGAAGGAACATTGTGTCAATTAGTAAATAATAATTTAGTTATGAGCCCTTCACCAGTAAATATTCATCAGGTAATTGTCGGTGAAATTTTTATAGGATTATCTTTATTTATTAAACAAGAAAAACTTGGAGAAGTGCGTATTGCGCCCTATGATGTACATTTTAGCAAACGCAATATTTTTCAACCCGATATTATTTTTATCGCCAACGAAAATCTAAGTAAAATAGAATCTAAAGGCCTGGTAGGTGTACCGGATCTGGTAGTTGAAATACTTTCGCCAGGCACATCACATGTTGATATGGGAGAGAAGCGGGACGTATATGAGCAATACGGAGTTAAAGAATATTTTATAGTTGATCCTGCAACAAAAATAGTTACGCCATTAATTTTGCAAGGCAGAGAATTTGTGGAAATGGAAACTACAGCTGGTATCATCAATTCAACGCTGTTGAATACGGTAATAAGTTTTTAGTACAATTACTCATCTAACAAATCCGGCCTTCGTTCTTCTGTTCTTTTAACCGCTTGCTCATGCCGCCATTCATCAATTAATTTATGATTGCCGCTCATTAAAATTTCAGGCACTTTCCAGCCGCGGAATTCTTCGGGCCGGGTATAAACCGGTGGTGCCAGTAAATTATCCTGGAAAGAATCTGTTAATGCAGAAGTTTCATCATTTAAAACACCGGGTATCAACCTGCCAATTGCATCTGTTAATACCGCCGCTGCCAGCTCTCCGCCACTTAAAACATAATCGCCAATGGAAATTTCTTTAGTTACAAAATGATCCCTGAAACGTTGATCAATGCCTTTGTAGTGGCCGCATATCAGCAACAGATTATTTTTTAAAGAGAGGCCATTTGCCATTTGCTGGTTAAATGTTTCACCATCGGGGGTTAAAAAAATAATTTCATCGTAAACCGTTTCTTTCTGTAAACTTTCAATGGCATTAACCAATGGCTCAATCATCATTACCATACCAGCGCCGCCACCAAATGCATAGTCATCTACCTGTGCCCTTGCGTATGTTGTATGATCCCTCAAATTAATTACGTTCACTTCAAGTAACCCTTTATCTCTCGCCCTTTTCATAATGGAATGGGCAAAGGGGCTTTGCAGCAGATCAGGAACAACGGATATGATGTCTATTTTCATTCTTTAGGTTAACGTTCAAATAAAAAGGTAATTGGCTGGCGACGGTAGGCATTTACTTTGCGGCCATTTTGTTGGGCAGCTAGCCAGTTTGGCGATATTTTGATAACCCGTTCGGCTTCTGCGATACAGTAAGCATTTGCATCCACATTCTCAGCCTGAACATAACTGATGCTACCATCTTTAGATACAACAAATTTTACGATGATGGTTTCTTTAAATTGTTTCTCACCCCTGGGTATTTTTATTTTTTTTGCAACCTTATCCACATCTAAATTTTGCATTAAATACTTTCTCCAGCCTGCTTCGCCACCTGCAAATTGTGCTTCAACATCTACCTTGGTAAATATCCTTATTTCTCCACTGTCCGAAACAGGAGCTGTTGGGGAATTTTGTGCATTGATTAATTGTGTTGCACCAAAAAATAAAAAAACCGCCAGAATAATATATTTCATAAAATGATTTTAGCCTTTTTCATTATTGGTAAAACTAAACAATAAAGTCTTGAGGAATTAATAACTGTAAAAATTTTCAGAGTCCAAAGTTTCCCCTCATCCATAGCTTAGTCGAAGGACAGGGGGCGGAGGGGGGTCAAGGGGTTTCCATAAATCCTTCCAGATCTCTTTTATCTTTTTTTGTTGGCCGCCCCTGTTTACTCATTCGCTTACCGGTATGAAAAACAGCCGCCTGAAATTGTATACGGTCCAGTTCTTCGGGAGGAGTAATATCTGTATAAAATTTTATCGCTTCGCTGTATTGCACTCTTTTAAATAACAGCCCGGTTACCTTTATTACCCAGCGTTTGTTTTCAGTCTTTACTTCATACTCATCACCCACCTGCACGGCACGGCTTGCCTTGGTATTTTCTTTGTTTAATTTTACTTTTCCATTATCGCAGGCATCGCCTGCCTGGCTGCGGGTTTTAAACAGCCGGATGGCCCATAAATATTTATCCAGCCTCAGTTTTTCCTTTTCCATTAAAGCAAAAATAAATGCTTTTAAGGCAAAGCTGATTAAAGGTTGACGTAATTGCGTATTTTTAATTTTTAAAATCTAACCGATATGGCATTTTTGAAGATTAGAATTCTTTTTTTATTAATCTGCGTTGCGCAATTTTCCCTGGCGCAAAACGGTGGCAAAATTAACTGGACGGCGGATGGTAATGCTTATACAAAAATTAAGGAGGGTAATATAATCCAAATAGACCCTGTTACTGAAGAAGAAACGGTTGTGGTAAGCAAGACTAAACTTATTAACCCCGAGACAAATAAGGCACTGGTGCCTCAATCCTACGAGTTTAACGGAAACTACACCGAGGTACTCATCTTTACCAATACCGTTAAAGTGTGGCGCTACAATACCATGGGCGATTATTGGCTGTACGATATCATCGCCGATAAATTAACCAAAATGGGTAAAACCCTTCCTTCCCAATCGCTGATGTTTGCAAAATTTTCGCCCGATGGAAAAGCAGTGGCTTATGTGAGTGAGCATAATATTTTTACAGAAGATGTAAGCACCGGAGAATTTACAAAACTTACAAACGACGGTACCCGTAAATTAATTAATGGCACATTTGATTGGGCTTACGAAGAAGAGTTTGGGTGCCGCGATGGTTTCAGGTGGGGCCCCGAGGGAACTTCGATTGCTTTCTGGCAGGTTGATGCTACCAAAATAAGAGATTACTACATGTTGAATACAACCGACAGTAATTATTCGCAGGTAATTCCGGTTGAATATCCCAAAGTTGGCGAATCGCCTTCAGCAGTGAAAGTAGGCGTGGTGAATGTAAAAACAAAGCGTATAAAATGGATGAATATAGAAGGCGATCCGCAGCAAAATTATTTACCCAGGATGGAATGGTCTGGTAAAAATGAACTGGTTGTTCAACAGCTTAACCGCAAACAACAGGAAAGTAAATTGCTTTACTGCAATGTGCTTGATGGCAGTGCTACCACATTTTGGGCAGAGAATAGCTCGGCCTGGGTTGATTTAAACACCGATGACCCAAGGGGATGGAACTGGATAAATAACGGCAAAGATTTTATATGGATAAGCGAAAAAGATGGCTGGAGGCATTTGTATAAGATAAGCCGCGATGGCCAGAAAGAAATTAAGTTAACAACTGGTCCTTATGATATTGATGAAATAAAATGCATTGATGAAGATAATAACCTGATCTATTTTACTGCATCGCCATATAATGCAACACAGCTTTACCTGTATAAATTAAATATTGAAAAGCCTTCGCTGCTCACCAAAATTTTTAATGGTAAAAATATTACTAAAGAAGAGTTTGATGCAGTGTATGCAAATGGACGTGATGGTACACATGGATACCAGATTTCTCCAAACGGAAAATTTGCTTACCATACTTATTCAAGCCACAATACGCCACCAGTAAGGGAATGGCTTAGGCTTCCTCAAAACGTACCTGTTAACGAAGCAAAAAGTATAGAAGCTACGGCAAAAATTGACAGCACCGTAGATGTGGAGTTTATAAAAATTAAAACGGATGACCAGATAACACTGAATGCCTGGATAAACAAACCAAAAAACTTTGATTCAACTAAAAAATACCCGGTGGTATTTTATGTTTATGGCGAACCGGCAGCGTCAACAGTAAGGGATGCTTATGGTGCACAGAATAATTTTTTATACAAGGGCGATATACGTGCCGATGGTTACATACAGGTAACGATTGATAACCGTGGTTCGCCGGTTTTAAAAAGTGCCGCCTGGCGTAAATCTATTTACCGTAAAATTGGCAATGTTAATATTACCGATATGGCAAAGGGTTTTGCAAGTCTGCTGCAGATGAAACCTTATATGGATAAGGAAAGAACCGCTGTATGGGGCTGGAGCGGCGGCGGATCATCAACACTGCACCTTCTGTTCAGGTATCCTGAATTGTTTCAAACAGGCATCGCCATCGCAGCAGTATCTAACCAGTTATTTTACGATAATATTTATCAGGAACGTTACATGGGATTACCGCAGGAAAACAGAGACGATTTTATCAACGGATCGCCCGTTACCTATGCAAAAAATTTAAAAGGCAATTTGCTTTACATACATGGCACCGGCGATGATAACGTGCATTATTCCAATGCAGAGCTGTTGCTGAATGAGCTTATCAAATACAATAAGCAATTTCAGTTTATGGCCTATCCAAACAGAACGCATAGTATATCTGAAGGTGCAGGAACTTTTGAGCATCTTTCAACTTTATACACTAATTATTTAAGATTGCATTGCCCGCCGGGAGCAAGGTGAAGATAATTGAAAGTAAATTTTTTATAAAGCGCATTCTGTAGAATTGTTGCTTTTGTGTGCCATGCGATTTAGCATTCTGATAATTTGCCCAACTAACAAAAAAATAAATGGCAGACAAAATAAATGAAGACCCTTTAGACAATCCGATAATTCCTCAATCGGAAAATCTTCAAGACGAAATTATTTCTGCTGCCGAGACTGGTACAATAACCCCAAATCAAGAAACTGAAAATATGGAAGTACATAAACATCCACACCATGTAACACACAAAAAGAAATGGGGAGAATACCTCTTGGAATTTATTATGCTTTTTCTTGCCGTGTTTTTGGGCTTTGTTGCAGAAAATATAAGAGAACATGTAGTAGAGAATGACCGGGCAAAGGAATTTGCAATATCATTAGTGCAGGATTTGCAAAATGACACAACATCCATTAATGTTCAGGTAAAAACTGGTAAAATTTACATCGCAATTACGGATAGCATTTTAAACCTTAGCAACAGCCGTTTAGAAGGCCGCAATGCCGCCAAATTTTCTTTTTATACCCGGTTCATGTATTGGACAAGTCCTCTATCCTGGAACCGGGTTACGTTTGAACAAATAAAAAACTCAGGCAGTCTCAGATATTTTAAAAATTACCAGCTATTGGAAAAGTTGACGAAATATAATGAACTGGTAAATGAAATTGATGGAGAATTCGGAGCTAATAGCGAAAGAGGTTACATGTTATTAAACCAGATTAACGAAATTATTGAACCTGGAATTCATCATGAAATATCAAAGTATTTGTTACTGTCATTGGATACAATGTCTAAACAAACCATGGAAAATTTCTTCTCCATTAAAACTGAACCACTCGAAAATAAAAGAAAGGAAATAAGTGAGATGCTGAATATGACAGTTGTACAGCAAAGAAATCTCAGGTTCAATAATGTCAGTTTACTACGAACTAAAACATTGGCAAGCGAACTGATAAGTGTCATTAAAAAAGAGTACAAAATTAAATAGCTATTAATAAAGCACAATGCACATTCTGACAAATTGTTTAAAACAATAGTTATTTAAATTGCAGGAATATGCTCAACTTTGTTTAACCAAAATTACAAACATGAGAAAACTAATGCTATTGCTCGGCCTGGTGCTGAGTTCCGTTTTGCTTCATGCTCAAAAAAATTATGCTGTTCTGGTAACAGATTCAAAAACAGGTAATCCCATTGCAAATGCTTCGGTAAAAGTTAAATCAACTGGTAAGGGAGCTGCTACCAATGCCACAGGCAGTTTAGTTATTGTGGCTGCAGCCAACGATGTACTGGAAGTAACCAGTATTGGGTATGCCAGCCAGGAAGTTACTTTATCAGCATCCACTTCGGTATCTGTTATTTTGGAACCAACTGCGATAGAATATATTGATGTAGTGGTGGTGGGTACACGTGGCGCACCCCGAGCCAAAATGGAAACGGCTGTGCCGGTAGATGTGATACGTATTAACCAGGTTGGTTTGCCCACTGCAAAAATGGATCTCACCTCCGCTTTAAATATGGCAGCGCCGTCTTTTAATTATAACAAGCAAAGCGGTGCCGATGGCGCTGATCACGTTGACCTGGGTACATTGCGTGGCCTTGGTCCAGATCAAACCCTTGTTTTAATAAACGGTAAACGCCGCCACCAGACTGCTTTTGTAGCTTTGTTTGGTTCCAGAGGCAGAGGCAATTCGGGTGCTGATCTGAATGCATTTCCACAATCGGCTGTTGACCGTATTGAAATTTTGCGTGATGGTGCGTCGGCACAGTATGGCTCAGATGCAATGGCAGGTGTAATGAACATCGTTTTAAAAAGAGATATAAATCATTGGTCAATAAACACCGGTTGGGCAGGATATTATGATGACAAATACAATGCTTATAAAACCAGGAGCACCAATCAATATTATTATGGCAAACCAATTGACGGCGGTACGGTAACTTTCTCTGCCAACAATGGTGTTGCTCTTGGCAAAAACGGTGGATTTTTAAATGTGTCTTTCGATTTTTTAACGCAAGCCAAAACTTTCAGGCAGGTTGCTGATACCAATGTAGCAACAAATAAAAATGCATTACCGCTTAACACTGGCCGCCGTGCATTTGGCGATGGCTCGGTTACTACTGGTGGTGCTATGTACAATATGGAAATTCCGTGCAAGACCGGAAAAATAACTTTTTATTCTTTTGGCGGTTACAATGCAAAGTCATCAGATGCATATGCCTACACCCGTAATTACAGTGCAAGGCCCGACCGTTTTCCGGTAGATAACAATGGCAATCTAAAATTTGATGGTGATATTATGCGTGTGGCCAATAATGGAGAGATCTATTACAATCCTCATATTCAAACCAAAATAAAAGACATTTCTTTTGCTGCTGGTGTAAAAGGCAAGCTCGGTAAAGACTGGAATTGGGATATCAGTAATACTTTTGGCCGCAATGATTTTCATTACTACGGTGATAAAACTTTTAATGCCTCGCAGATCATGGTTGCCAATGCATTACAACCAACCCATTTTGATGATGGGGGATTTAATTTTTTGCAGAATACTTTTAATATTGATGTAAGTAAATCTTTTAAAACCATAGCATCTGGTTTAAACCTTGGCTTTGGTGGTGAATTCAGGTACGAGCGCTATTCTATTTACGAAGGTGAACGGGCTTCCTGGGATACTTTTCCAAATCCCTATCAACAGGCTCCCGGCTCACAGGGATTTCCTGGCTTTAGTCCAAAAGATGTTATTGCACAGAACCGCAATAATGTAAGTTTGTATGCCGATGCAGAATTGAATGCAAGCAAGGCCTGGCTGCTGGATGCTGCTGTACGTTTTGAAAATTATTCTGATTTTGGATCGATAGCTACATTTAAATTTGCTACCCGCTATAAAATTATAAATAATTTTAACCTGCGTGGATCTGTAAGTACAGGTTTCCGTGCGCCATCTTTACAGCAGATTAATTTCAGTAACACACTTACTTCCTTCAGTGGTGGTTTATTGGTGCAATCACGTATTGCACGTAATGGAGATGCTATTACAAAATCAGCCGGTATTCCTGATCTTAAAGAAGAAAAATCGGTGAATGCAAGTTTGGGATTTGCGTGGAAACCTATGCCCGGTTTAACTTTTACGATGGATGGATATATGGTTAAAGTAAAAGACCGTATTGTATTATCTGGTTTGTTTGATAAAGACGATGCAACGTTGCCAACAGCTTTTACTTCGCAACTGGCTGCCATTGGTGTACAAACAGCACAATTTTTTGACAATGCAGTAAATACAACCAACTATGGTTTGGATGTGGTGATTGATTACAGCAAGAAAATCGGTAAAAATAATTTCAAAGTTTTACTGGCTGGAAATTTTCAAAACATGAAAGTAGATAAGGTAAATATTCCTGCATCTTTAAATGACAGTTACAGGCACCGTAAAACTTTCTTCAGCGACAGGGAGGAAGCTTTCTTACTTGCATCTGCACCAAAAGCCAAATTCAATTTAAGTCTTGAATATGCTGTTGGTAAAATTGGGTTTGGTACACACGTAAATTATTTTGGAAACATGAAATCGCTTGGCTTTGGCTGGACAGGTTTAGCGAGTGCCGCTGGCACTGATGGACCGGGAGATCCGTCTATTTCAGGAAGCTTTACCGGTATTGATCCTTATGTAGATATTGATGGATATAGCGACCAGGTGCACGTAGAGAAAGAAATATTTAATTATAAAGCAAAGGTTACGGTTGACTTGTTTGTATCGGTTAAATTTTCTAAAAGAGTAAGTCTGTTTGTGGGTGCTGATAATATCTTTAATGTGCATCCAGATTTTGCAGCAGTAAAAAATGCCCGCTACGAATCGTTTGATAACGAAGCCGGCGGCCCGTGGGAATCTGTGCAAATGGGTGTTAACGGAAGAAAATTATTTACCAAGCTTTCGTTTAATTTTTAAAAATAAAAAAGTCTTGTTATGGGGTTGACAGCTTTTTAAAGTTTGTCAACCCTTTTTAAATTCTGGACAATTATGAAAAAATATTATTATCAGATTGTTTATACGCTCATTATTTTGTTAGGGACAAATATTTTGTTTGCTCAAAATAAAATAGTTGTTTTTCAATCTGACTTTGGATTGAAGGATGGTGCTGTATCCGCCATGAAGGGAGTGGCAACAGGTGTTTCGCCCGATCTTAAATTATTTGATCTTACGCATGAGATACCCGCTTATAATATTTGGGAAGCTGCTTACCGGCTGCAACAGACAGTAATGTACTGGCCTGCGGGTACGGTATTCGTTTCAGTGGTTGATCCTGGCGTAGGTACCGAAAGGAAATCAGTTGTGCTGAAAACAAAGAGCGGTCATTTTATTGTTACGCCTGATAACGGAACATTGACTTTAATTGCAGAATCTTTAGGTATTGAATCGGTTAGGCAAATTGACGAAGTAGTAAACCGGAGAAAGGGATCTGAAAAATCTTATACATTTCATGGGCGAGATGTATACGCCTACACGGCTGCCAGACTTGCAGCAGGAGTAATATCTTTTGAGCAGGTTGGTATAGCATTACCCAATGAAGTTGTAAAAATCCCTTATCAAAAGGCAATATTGGAGAATAAAAAAATAAAAGCCACCATTTCTATACTTGATGTGCAGTATGGCAATATCTGGACAAATATTTCATCAGAACTTTTTAATCAATTGCAGGTAAAACCTGCTGATAAATTGCATGTAGTAATTTATCAAAACAAAATAAGGAAGTATGAAGGCGATATGCCTTATGCCGAAACCTTTGGTGCTGTTGCAAAAGGAAAGCCACTCGCTTATTTGAATAGTTTACTACAACTTTCATTTGCGTTGAATATGGGTGATTTTTCTGCAGTACACAAAGTATATAGCGGTAGCGACTGGACTGTGGAAATTACAAAATCTGGAAAGTAAAACCTATAGGTAGTGTTGAATGAGGTATCTTACTCAACTTCAGAAAATTAAAATTTTACATGAGAAAAATAGTGATCTTAATTGGTTTATTGCTGGGTAGTTTTATGCTGCGTGCACAAAAAAACTATGCTGTTATGGTAACAGATTCAAAAACCGGGAGGGCGATTGCAGGTGCTTCTATTAAAATTTTGTCGACCGGTAAAGCTACCGCAACAAGTGAAAGTGGCAATGTAGTTATGTTGATATATCCCGATGATTCTCTACAAATAACTGCGAAAGGTTATAAAGACAGAAAGCTGCAAATGGCAGGACAGTTTATAGCTTTAAGCATTATACTCGACCCTGTACCGGTTAAAGATAAAATTGCATACAGGACTAAGAAGAAAAAACACTAAAGCTCTTTTCGCTTTAGCCGGGTAAACCGTAAAATAAGCTGCCCGTTAAAGGTTACCTGCTCCATTAAACGGTTATATGGAAAGCCTGCGTAATAGCTTTTCGGGCCTACTTTCTTCCAGTTAACAGATTTATTATTTAATGATTCCTGCATTCCATTTTGCATACAGGAATCGCAGGAATAAATCGTTTCTTGCTTTATACATCTATTCTGTTCATTAAAATAATAAACATAAGTTGCAGGCAAAGTAAGAGAATCGGTCAAGGTATATTCAAGCGTGCTATCTGTTTCGGTAACAGTGTATTTTCGATTTGTCTCCTGGTAATACTTCTCTACACTTTTTTTTATTTTAGATTTTTTTTCTAAAATACTTCCTTGTGAGAATGAAGTATAGCAAACCGGTATCAAAATCAGAAATAAAAAAAACGCTTTCATTGTAATTCTTTTATTGTCTTCCGGGATATTCTTCCAAAGCTTTCTCCAAACAATCCATCGCTGCATTAATGGCATCCACGTTAATTACATAAGCCAGGCGAACCTCTTGCTTGCCAAGGCCAGGCGTGCTGTAAAAACCTGTGGCAGGGGCCAGCATTAGGGTTTGGTTGTTGTAATTAAAAGATTCTAATAACCACTGGCAGAATTTATCTGAATCATCAACGGGTAATTTAGCCATCGCATAAAAGGCACCGCCCGGGTTAGGGCAAAAAACTCCTGGAATTGCATTCAGTCTTTTTACGATCGTATCACGGCGCAATTTATATTCGGCCCTGGTACCATTAAAATAATCTGCAGGCAAATCAACGGCCGCTTCGCCTAAAATTTGTGCAAAAGATGGCGGACTTAATCTTGCCTGGGCAAGTTTCATTGTCGCATCAAGCAGTGCTTTATTTTTTGTAACAAAAGCACCAATGCGGCCACCACAGGCGCTGTAACGCTTGCTGATGGTATCCATTAACACCACATTATCATCAACGCCTGTTAAATGCATGGCACTTGTATGTGTGCCTTCGTAACAAAACTCCCGGTACGCTTCA
>JBBRCM010000072.1:0-17598 GCA_038204855.1 Chitinophagales bacterium | reverse complement strand
TCACATGAACCCTACCGCCCATAGTGAGTTAGCTAAAATACTACAGAGGCACACGAAAATGTCAGTAACCGTGGCTGCTGAGGCAATGCCGATCCTTGCGAATCATGTTTACGTAATTCCTCCAGACTCAGATCTTACTATAGAAAATTATCGCTTCAGAGTAATTACGCCCCGCATTAGCAGAAACAAACAGGTAGATATATTTTTTATTTCCCTTGCAGAGGCAATGGGCGCACGTGCGGTCGGCATTATCCTTTCCGGCTATGATGGCGATGGGACTGAGGGCTGCAAGCATATCAAAGCTAACGGAGGAAAAACCTTTGCTCAGGACATGTCTGCCGAAGTTGACTTCATGCCGCTCAGTGCACAGGCAACAGGTGTTGCTGATTTCATTTTGCCCCTTAATAAAATTCCGGATAAGCTAAAAAGATTGGCGGTTGCGCTTAAAATGTAGAAATGATTTACAAAATCCGAAAGTATTAAATGCGAATTAAAACAGACCAAATAAAAATCAATTTTTTGAATGACCAATTAGAGGAATTAAAATGTTTTAGAAATGTGAAAAATGAAAATCTGTGACCAAAAGTTCAAAGCCAATGAAGGGAAGCAGATTGAAATTAAAACAACTTTCCGAAAACGCAATCGGACTTAATTCGAAGTTCCGTTGGTATGGAAAAATGATGTGGTTTACAATGGACTTTACGGTAGTAGTAACCAAATGGATAAAGGACAAAGAAAAGGTTTGGGAGACAATTGGGCAAGCAAAAATGATAATTCTTGGATGGTATCGAATGCATCTTGTTATATTATCCTCTCCCGGTGGCCCAAACACAGAAGTAGAATTGAGTATTACATATACAAAACCAAAGAATATATTTTTCAAATTCATTGCATATTTTTTAGCACCGCTTTATGCAAACTGGTGTTTGAATAATATGCTTAATGATAGTAAGAAAATGCTTGAAGCAAATCAAAAAATTTAATGTTAAAATTAAAACCATACGCTGCATCATTTCTCACACTTGGAGGATTTCTCCTCGCAGGAATGGGAATTTATTTTGTTTTTTTGCGGCCACCTTTATTACCTGAAGATTCAAAATACATTGGTTTATCCTTATCAGCCATTCAAAATGATGTTCCTGGTTTAACTGTTTGGCTCCAAAAAGTTTTTTGGGTAATGGGTAGTTATATTTTTACCGCAGGGCTGCTTACTATATATGTTGCACAAACATCTTTTCGCACAAGAACACGGGGAGCATTTATCATAGTATCAATTGCAGGAATTACCTCCATTGGTTCTATGACCATTGTAAATTTTATTATTCAGTCAGATTTTAAGTGGGTGTTGCTGGCTTTTACAATTCCGTGGATAGTCTCATTAATTTTATATCAACTAGATAAATAAAATTGAAAAACATAAACGACATATCAACCAATGCACCTGGCAATATTAAAAAGTTAGATACAAATAAAGAGTTGCTGAAATTGCAGGAGCAGCTTTTTACGCTGCAGAATTTATTTTATGCAGAAGGGAAACATTGGCTGCTTATCATTCTCCAGGGAATGGATACTTCCGGTAAAGACGGAACTATACGCCATTTTGTTTCCTGTGTCAATCCTCAGGGATGCAATGTAAAATCTTTTAAAATACCAACAGCAGAAGAAATGCTGCATGATTTTCTTTGGCGTATTTATGCTAATCTCCCCGAAAAAGGAATGATTCAAATTTTCAATCGTTCCCACTATGAAGACATTTTATTCCCTGTAGTTCATCAGCTGCTGGACAAAAAGGAGATCGCAGAACGGCATGAAGTGATCAACAAATTTGAAGAACATCTGCAAAACAACGAAACTATCATCCTCAAATTTTACCTGCACATTTCCAAAAAGGAACAGAACGAAAGATTAGAAGTAAGATTATCTGACCCTGAAAAAAAATGGAAATACAATGGCGGAGATAAAAGGGAAGCAAAGAAGTGGCATGATTATATGGATGCTTACCGGAATGTGCTGGATGGATGTGGTAAGCACAACCCATGGATAGTGGTTCCTGCCGATGAAAAATGGTATCGTAATTATTTAGTAGCAAATACAATTGTAGAAACACTTGAAAATTTGAAAATGAAATATCCAAAATAATTTTTTAACAATAAAATTCACAAACATGACGGACATCACTATTAACATTAACACCGGTTCGAAGAATAGCGAGCCGAAGATTACAACTAGTACAGACAATACTAAGTCCGATCTTCCAAAAACTGAATCGCCAAAAACTGAATCGCCAAAAGAAGAAGCTCCGAAAGCAGAAACGAAAGCAGAAACTACTTCGGAAAAAGAAACTCCAAAGGATGAATCTGCAAAGAATGATGACTCAAAAAAAATGGACATGACCGAAGAAGAACATGCAAAAATGAGTGCGGATAAAACTAAACCTTCAGAAGAAGCGGTTCCAAAACAGGAAGCTCCGAAAGAAGAAATGAAGGAAGAAAAGCCTTCGGAGAAGGACGACTCAAAAAAAATGGACATGACCGAAGATGAACATGGAAAAATGGGCGAAAAAAAATAACCCTTGAGCATCTGGTATTTAGAAAAAGGAAATGTCTTTTCCAAAGGAGGATTACACAATAAGTGTAACATAATAAAATTCACATTATGACAAAAATTGCCATTAATGTCGATACTGAAGGCGGCGAGCCGAAGGTTACGACCACATCGGAAACTGCTAACGCAGATACTCCAAAAGACATTGCAAGTTTGATTTTATTCGGTAAGGCAACGTATTGCAAAATGATTCAGAATTTAATTTGGGCAACTGGCTACAATGTAGTTGCAATACCACTTGCGGCAGGTGTGCTTTACAAATGGGGTATTCTGTTAACTCCTGCTGTTGGTGCTGTATTTATGAGTGTAAGCACCATTGTAGTCGCCATCAATGCGAAAATGCTGAAGGTAAAATCAGTTACTAACAAAAATTAAACAAAAAAGTATTAAATGACAAATTCATATTTAAAAATCATTTTACCCGGCTCGTTAATGCTGTTGCTATTCACCGCAATGATGTCCGGTTGCAATAACAATAAAACATCGTCTGTAATGCAAGCAGCTAAAATATTTGTAGCAAATGAAGATGGAGGCAGTATTTCAGTTATTGATTTAACGGACAGCACAAAAAATACAACCATAGATTTATCCGATAGTTCAGGTATGTTTATGGCCCACAATGTTCAGGTTTCACCAAATGGGCTTACTGTTTGGGCCACTGCAAACCCGATAGATAGTACTAAAGAAAGTGAACTGATAGCTATGGATTCAATAACATACAACATAACCAAACGCATAAAACTCGGTACAGGATTGGGGTTGACTCATGTGGTATTTGATTCGGCATCAAAAAATGCTTTTGCCGGTGAACCAAAACAAAATCAGGTTATTCAGGTAAGCACTGAAACAGGTAATGTTGTACGAAAATTTGATTTGGGTAAAACAAATGGCGCTCATGGATTGAGATACAGTAACGGGAAATTATATGTTGGCAATATGGGTTCCAATTCAATGAGTATAATAGAAATAGCATCAGGTAAAATAGATGAAATTATCCTTGGGGGCATGGCGGCGCAAACGGCAGTTACGAAGGATCGAAAATTTGTGTTTATTACATTATACGATAAAAAAGAGGTAATAAGATATGAAATACAAAACCAAAAATTAACAAGGATCCCACTTCCGGATGGTTCGCAGGGACCTATTCAATCTTATCCAGCACCTGATAGTAAGTTGCTGTTTGTAGCCGATCAAGGGGTTTTGTTAAACAGGCCTTTATCTGATAAAGTATTTGTTATTGATATAGCATCTGCAAAAGTTATTGGCACTATTAAAGTTGGCAATAAGGCACATGGAATGGTTATTAGTAATGATGGAAAAACAGGTTATGTTACCAATCAACAAGACAATACTGTTTCAATGATAGATGTGGCATCTCAAAAAGTGACAGGCAGTTTTCCGGTGGGGAAAGACCCCAATGGTCTGAGTTATTGGTTTAAAGTTGGGGGCATGCCATAATTTAAATAAGATAATAAAATGGGTAAATCAGTTCTATATTTTTTAGTCACTAAAAACAAACAAAAATGATGAACAATCATTCCTGGGGATGGAGCATGGGTTGGGGTATTTGGATAATTCCGATTGCCGTTATTCTCATTATTGTCTTTTTTTTGACAGGCAAACGCCGAAAGTGAAATCCCCAAAGAATAACTTGGGCAAACGAAACCTTTTTGTGCTGAAGCTCAAAAACTGAAATGAATAAAATTTACTGCACATGATATATTCATTGTACATAAAAAAAATTATTACATGAAAAAAATCAGAGTAGCAGTTAATGGATATGGAGTAATTGGCAAGCGCATTGCCGATGCAGTTGCTTTGCAGGATGATATGGAACTAATTGGCATTGCCGATGTAGTAACTGACTGGCGAATTAAAGCAGGCGTAAAAAACAATCTCTCTGTTTTTGCTTTCAATAATGGCACGGTTGAAAAAATGAAAGCATCAGGCATTGATGTTAAAGGAACATTAGATGATTTGCTCAAGCTTGTGGATGTGGTATGTGACGCAACGCCAAAAAATATTGCTTCATTAAATTTTGAGCAATATAAAAATGCAGGCGTAAAATCAATTTTCCAGGGCGGAGAAAAACATTCGCTTACCGGGCATTCGTTTGTTGCACAGGCAAATTATGCAAGTGCAATAGGCAGAGACTCTACAAGAGTTGTTTCGTGCAATACAACAAGTATCGTTCGTATGATTGGTGCGTTGCATCAATCAAGTTTACTAAAGAAAGGCAATGGGGTTCTTGTTCGCAGAGCTACCGACCCGTGGGAGTTCATTTGTTTTTAAAGATATATACCCTCATAATTCTGTAAATATTACCCATGATTGTATAACTTTTTTAACCACATCTGATTATACCTTTATACCCTGTCAATTGTTGTTTTTCAACAAATTGCCTTATTTTTGCAGTAGATTAAATGAAAAGAAATATATCCATACAACTTAAAGCAGCCTTGCTTTTAATACTGTTCTCCATGAATACCGTTATTGGCTTTGCTTGTGCTGTGGGTGTAGATATGGGGTTCAATACTAAACAGCATGATGATGAAGTAACAGAATCTGCCATTCATGTTCATGCAGTTGGTAAAAAGCATCAGCATCATAGTGAAGCCAATAAGCACAACCATGTTGAGAAAAAGTCCACCGAAAAAGAGGGGTGCTGCAATGACGAAGTAATTAAGTTTCAAAATGTAGAAAAGAATGTTACCCCAAAAATAATTATTGACGCCCCTGCGTTTGTGGCAATAGTTAACACTTTTCTTGGTATAGATTTATATAATATTACTAAGGTTTTCCCTCAAAAAAATATAGTAAGATTTTTTTACCCTCCCCCTCCGGATATACTCATAGCAATTCAGAAGTTCCAGGTTTGATTATTGTAGCTGTGTTTGATGGCTTTTGCCCATCCAACTATTTTGCTTTTTGCCCAATGGCAAATTGTATTGTCCAGTTATTGTAATCAATCTTTTATGTTTATACGTAGTACATTAATTTTTATAAGCCTGTTTTTATCAGTTGCTTCTTTTTGTCAAAAACAAATTTCAGAAGCAGATGCCGTAAGGATGGCTTTGAAAAATAGCAAAAATATTTCAGCATCCGACTTAGTTATTAAGCAACAAAAGCAGTTGCTTAAAAGCAGCATTAATCTTCCCAATCCAGAAGTTTTTGTAGAAAGCCCCACTGGAAATTTTTATACAGGAAGTGTTACCCAATCAATAGAATTTCCTACTGTTTACGGTAAGCAATACCAATTGCAAAAGCAACGTATTGGTTTGGCAGAAAAAGAAAAAGTAGTAACCGAAGCCGAAATGAAATACCAGGTAAAGCAATTGTATTTATTGCTGCAATACGCCGATACTTTACATAAACAATTGTACATGCAGGATACTGTTTACGAAAACATCAGCATATCTGCCAGCCGCCAGTTTGATGCAGGGCAAATTGATTACCTGCAAAAAGTATTTACAGAAACACAGTATGGCGAAATACACAATCAATATTTACAATCTCAAATTAATGTGAGCAATCTTCAAAGCCAATTGCAGTTTTTAACAGGACTGCAGAAGCCATTCAGGGCTATGCAACTAACCAGTCAATTGATGGATGTTGCACAACAGGACAGTGCTGCATTGATTTCTAATCCATCCATACAGCTGTATAAACAAACGCAAAATATCAGTCAGAAAAATATAGAACTCCAAAAAAATAAAGCATTGCCCGGTTTAGCCTTTGGTTATTTTAACCAGGGCGAAAGAAGTACTCCTGTTGGCAACCGGTTTCGGTTTGGTATTGCTGTGCCATTATGGTTTGGGCAATACAAAGGCAATATTAATGCGGCAAAAACTGAGTTGGAAATTGCAAAGCAAAAAACAAATGGGTTGCAGCAACAACTTTCTGTGCAATTGATACAGGCACAAAATGAGTTGGCAATTAATGAGCAATCATTAAAATATTATCAAACAACGGGCATTAAAAAAGCGAGCGAAATTATTAATACTGCCAAACGGTTTTTCGCAAGTGGAGAAAACGATTATATCAACTACCTGAGAAACATTAATGATGCCTATTCAATACAATTAAAATACCTGGAAGCTATCAGGAATTATAACCAAAGCATTCTATCTATAAAATATTTAACCGGAACATTATGATACGTAAATTTTTAATTTTATTGTTGGTACCCTTTACCCTGTTTGCTCATGGTGGCGAAGACCACGGCGATGCAAAAAAAGCAACTGTAAAGCCTGCTGCTTATTTCAGCAGCGAAGCGGTTTCGGATGTATATGAATTGCTTTTTAAGTACAAGCCCTTATCTCCCGGTAAGGAAGCGGTATTAAAATTATATGCCAGCGATTTTAACAGCAATGCACCTGTTGACAGTGCTGCCGTGCAAATTACCGTAGCAGATAATCCCAATATTAAATTATCGGTAAAGCAGATTGATAAAGGAGTGTATGAAGTAAGAGGAATATTTCCTGCAAAGAAAGCATACAACCTGACCGTAAATATAAACTCTGCCTTAGGCCCCGATTTGATTTTGATAAAAGATATTGAAATTGGAAAAGAACTGGAAGTTGTTCATGATGAAACAATAGCTTCAAAGCATTGGTATCAAAGTACCTTGTTTTATATAATCGTAAGCTTGTTGGCAGGCATGCTACTGATGTTTTTTATAATGAAAAAAACAAACCGTAAAGTAGCGGCAGCAATCATCATTTTATTATGCCTATTTCCAACTGCCACTTACAATAAAGTTTCGGCGCATGGTGGCGAAGATGATGAAGCAGGTGGCAAATCAGGTGGAGCATTATCGGGTACTTTCATTGTGGAAAAGGAATCACAATTTCTTTTCAATATTCTTACTCAAAAAATTGAAACAGGCGATTTTAATCAATCAACGCAGGTGTTGGCCACTGTTGTAGCATCTCCGCAAGGCAGGGCGGTAATACAATCACCACAAACTGGTAAAATAATTTCATTAAAAACAACACCGGGGCAAACAGTTGGTGCAGGGCAGGTAATTGCAGTAGTTGAACAAACTATAGATGCAGGTACCCAATCAAGCATCATTGCACAAAACAGCGACTGGAAAGCAAAACGCAATGAAGTAGAAGCACAATACACGGCAGCCAAAATTCAATACGATAGATTGATGAAGATAGAAGATATTGCCGCCAAAAAAGATATTACCGAAGCCAGAGCAAGACTGGAGCAGGCAGAAAAAAACAGGTCTTTATATCAAAATATTCCTTTGCAAAAAGTGCAGGCTGCAAAGTATTTTAACCTCGTTTCTCCTATTACAGGGGTAGTAGGTAATTACAATTATGCTGTCGGTTCTTTTATTAACAGTGGCGAAACTTTACTGGAAGTTACCAACCTGAATAAAGTTTATGTGGAGGCACAGTCCTTTGCTGCAGATGCCAATCAACTAAAAAACCTGGCCGGCATTACCACTTCATCAAATAATAAAAGCGATACTACGGCGTATCAGTTAAAATTAATATCCACAGCACAGGAAGTTAATGCTGCCAATCAATCGCAAAAAGTAATTTTTGAAATTATAAATCCCAAAGGGCAATTTAAAATTGGCGAAAGCATTAACCTGTTTCTTTCTTCAAAAAATATTTCCACGCAGGTAATAGTACCCAACGATGCTATTGCAGAAGTAAATGGCAAACCGGTATTATTTGTAAAAGACAAAGCTGAACAATACAGTATCAGCTACATCAGCAAAGGAACCTCCAATGGTAAATATACTACTATTATTAAGGGTGTGGAAGAAGGCGAAAGAATAGTTACTACAGGGGTTTATCAAATGAAAACAATTTATCTCAATCAATAAATATTTATCAAAAATTAAAAACAAAGCAATGAAACAATTTAAAATGGCCTTGATGGCAATCCTTGCAATTTTCTGCATAAGTACCCTACATGCACAAACAAAAAAAGATAGTACTGCAAAACACCAGCACACTAAGGCATATCAGTGCCCCATGAAATGCGAAGGCGATAAAACCTATGATAAGGCAGGTAAATGCGCCAAATGCGGGATGGATTTAAAAGCTGTAGCAAAAGAACATGCAACGGCTGGTATGTATAAATGCCCGATGAAATGTGAAGGTGGTAAAACTTATGACAAAGCCGGTAAATGCCCTGAATGCGGAATGAGCCTTAAAGTAATTGAAAAGCCTGTTGCAGCAGTTATCTATAAATGTCCTATGAAATGTGAGGGTGATAAGACTTATGATAAGGCAGGTAAATGTCCGGAATGTGGGATGAATTTGAAACAGGTAGAAATAGCAAAGACAAACTAAATCAATAACAATCAACTCAATAACTAAATAACAAATAATGAAACAAATAGTAAAACTTACAACGGCTGTTATCGCAATTGGAACCCTTACTTTTTTTACCGCCTGCAATAACAAGAGTGGGGAAACAAAAACTGCCGCTGCCGATACAATAAAAACTGAAACATTGCATGAAGGCGGCGATCATGTGTATGCCTGCCCCATGCACCCGGAAGTAACAGGTAAAGAAGGTGACAACTGCCCCAAGTGTGGAATGAAGCTGGAGCATAACGATAATGCCGCAGCAGCAAGCAATGTAGCTATGCAGTTCAGCACCAACCCTGCAACGGTAAATACTAATGAGGAAGTTAATTTAATAATGACACCAAAGAAAAAAGATAATGCTGCTGAACAGGTGGCATTGGATGTTGAACATACAAAAAAAATACACCTTATTGTAGTAAGTGAAGATTTAAGCTGGTTCAACCATATACATCCGGAATTGAATGCCGATGGATCTTTCAGCGTTAAAGAAAAATTTCCTGCACCGGGCAAGTACACTTTATTTGCTGATTACAAACCAAGTGGCGGGAACCACACCGTTGATGTTTTAAATGTAGCCGTAAGTGGTACAGCGCCTGCTGCAAAAAAATATGGTTCCGATAAATTAACCGGCGATGCTGGTGATGGTTTTTCTGTAAATCTATCTCCCGAAGGCGGTAAATTTTTAACCAATATGCCCATGCACATTAATGGTGTATTGATGCAAAATGGTAAGGAGGTTGATGTAAATACATTAGAAGATTACCTGGGTGCAAAAGCTCACATGGTAGTCGTAAGCCTTGCTGATAAAAAATATTTACATGTGCATCCAGGTCTGGAAGGCGGCAAGTTTGATTTACATACCACATTTGATAAACCCGGTGTTTACCGCGGCTGGATTCAGTATCAGTCAAAAGGGAAAGTTTACACCAGCGATTTTGTTTTCAATGTTGCAGAAGGTAATGCTGCCAATATGAAGGGCATGAAGGAGGAAGATATGAAAGACATGAAACACTAATTTTAATTATAAAAACAAATAAGATGAAAAGTAAAATGAAAGTAATCATTGCAGCATTTGCAATGCTGTTGGGTAGTGTAACTGCTACCTATGCACAAGGTCACAATGTTGGTAAAGTAGGCAAAGGCCCACACGGAGGAACAGTGCAAGAGGCAGATCCTAATCATGCCGAAGTTTTAGTGAAAGATAGCAAAGTGTATATCTACATTTTGGATGGTGATGCAAAACCAATGCTCAATAAAGGCATCACTGGTACAGCCACACTTCAGTTTAAAGATGGTCACACAGTTTCTGCAAATCTCGTAGCCAACGGTACAGATGGTTTTGTAGTTGACAATGCAAATGCTGCTACATACAGCAACTGCATAATTACTGCCAAGGTAAACGGCAAATCAGTTTCGGCAAAGTTTAAAAACTATGCAATGGTTAAAGCACCGGCTGTACAAAAACCTAAACACTAATTATTTAACAAGGTGCAGGTAATTTATTATCTGCACCCTTATTCAATACAAATTATCCAATATGAAGAAAATATTCATAGTAGCATTTGTTCTTTGTATTTCTGCCGTATCATTTGCTCAAAATAATGATGCTGATGCAGTAAAAGCAATATTAAAACAATACAGTACTGCGGTAGAAAAATTAGATGTTACCGGAACTGAAAATCTATTTACTGCCGATTCTAAAATTTTTGAATCTGGGGGAAGCGAAGGCACCTATGCCCATTACTTAGAACATCATTTGGGGCCCGAATTTAAAGAATTTAAATCTTTTACTTACAGCAATTACAAAGTAGAAGTACAGGTTGATGGCAACTATGCCTTTGCAACAGAAATTTATAATTACACAATCATCATTGCAAAAGATAATACGGAAGTAAAACGCAAAGGTGTGGCCACTTCCGTTTTAAGAAAAGAAAAAGGAGAATGGAAAATTATGATAAGTCATAATTCATCGAGGAAATAAATAAGGAATTGATTTTATGAAAGTCAAAATAAAAGAGATGGATAGTAGATGATTTAAAAAACGGTTTACATGCCAATACAAAAAAAATAAAAAATCTTTCTGAATCAAACAATATAAATTTTTCTATAATTATTAATCATTTAAAAAACAAAATCATGAAAATTTTAATTCCCGCCGTTGCAATTGCCGGCTTATTTATGTTACAAGCTTGTAACGGTGATAGCAAATCAACCACAGAAACAAAAATGGAAACAGACACAACAATGAAAATGCCAGATCATTCAGATGCCAAGATGGATGGTAAAATGGATATGAACAATGAAATGATGAATTCCATGAACGCATCCATGGATAAAATGAAAGCAGTAAAGATGAATGGTGATTTTGATGCCGAGTTTGCCAGTATGATGATTGAACACCACCAGGGCGCTATTGATATGGCTAATATCGAACTTAAATCCGGTAAAGACCAAACCCTGAAAACAATGGCGCAAAATATCATTACAGCACAAACCGCCGAAATACAAAAGTTCAAGGAAATATTAGCCACTCATAAAGAAAATGCTATTAAAGGCGATCATCCTGAATTAATGGAAGCCATGAATAATATGTCGGCAAAAATGAGCGGTATCAAAGCTACCGGCAATGTAGATAAGGATTTTGCAATGATGATGAAGGTACATCACGAAGGGGCTGTAGAAATGGCAAAAGGCGAATTGGGCGATGGTAAAGAGGAAGCCCTTAAAATAATGTCTAAAAAAATAATAACTGATCAGGAAAAAGGGATCAAAGAATTTTCTCAATGGTTATCTGCTAACCAATAATTTTTATAATAAAACTGGTTATTAAGGAGAAAGATTTTAAAAAACTTTCTCCTTAATAACTATAATTGTTTTGCCAAAGGCAATATAAAAAATCAACAATGCTCAATAAACTCATTCAATTTTCTCTTCGTAACCGTTTGTTTGTAGTAGCTACGGCTGCCCTTATCATGGTGTATGGTGTTATTACTTTAATCAATTTACCGGTTGATGTACTGCCTGATTTAAACAGACCGAGGGTAACTATTTTTTTGGAAGCCAATGGCATGGCGCCGGAAGAAATTGAAGCACAGGTAACCCTGCCGGTTGAAACCTCATTGAATGGGGCACCGGGTGTGGAAGTGGTACGCTCCGTTGCCAGTCCGGGTTTGGGATTGGTATTTGTAGAGTTTGAATGGAGTACAGATGTATATCGGGCAAGACAATTGACTGCAGAAAAATTACAAACTGTTCAGTTGCCCAACAAAATTGTACCGGTAATGGGGCCTATCAGTTCTGTAATGGGACAGTTTATGATGATAGCCGTAACTGCAGATTCTACTTCGGCAGCAGATATAAGAACGCTGAGCGATTTTACCATTCGCAGAAGGTTAATGAGCATTAAAGGCATCAGTCAGGTGATACCTATTGGTGGAGAAAAATTGCAATACCAGGTATTGATTAGTCCTGAAAAAATGCGTCAGTTCAATGTCTCTATTAATGATATAGACAATGCCTTGCAGGTAACCAATTTGAATACAACGGGTGGTTTTGTTGATAATAAAAAAGGAAGTGAAGTACTGGTTCGGAATATAGCCAGAGCAAATACCTTAGATGATTTGGCAAATACGGTTATCAGTAACAATGGCAATGCACCGGTTTTATTAAAACAGGTAGCCGACTTAAAATTTGGAGGCCCAATTAAACGGGGCGATGGTTCACTAAACGGTAAGCCTGCAGTTATTTTAAGTATTGAAAAGCAACCGGGTGCAAACACAATTTCTTTAACAGCCGAAATTATTAAAGCAATAGAAGATATAAAAAAGTCTGTACCAAAAGATGTAAAAATAAATACCGATGTTTTTCAACAAAGGAATTTTATTGTTAACTCATTAACCAATGTAGAAGATGCATTGAGAGATGGTTTTATTCTAGTAGTGATTATTTTATTTTTGTTTCTGCTTAATTTCAGAACAACTATTATTACACTTACTGCCATACCGCTATCGCTTATTATTACTGCCATTGTTTTTAAAATGTTTGGTATTTCAATTAATACATTAACCTTGGGCGGCCTGGCCATTGCCATTGGGGAGTTGGTAGATGATGCCATTGTGGATGTGGAGAATGTATTCAGGCGATTAAAAGAAAACTGGGCAAGCGAACATCCGCAACCACTAATGAAAGTAATTTATGAAGCCAGCAGTGAAGTAAGAAATTCTATTGTATATGCCACCATAATTGTGGTGTTGGTGTTTTTGCCCTTATTTTATTTGCAGGGTATAGAAGGTAAAATATTTGCACCGCTTGGTATTGCTTATATCACATCTATTATTGCATCACTGGCAGTTTCATTAACGGTTACTCCGGCTTTGTGTAGCTATTTAATGGGTACTCCAAAAAGTTTACGCCATGTTAATTTAAAGTTCTGGAAAAAGAAAACTCCCTCTACTTTGGAGCCAGCGGAGGTTGCGGTAAGTAATGAAGAAGACAGTGGCTTAGTAAAATGGTTAAAAAAACAGGATACAAAATTATTGCATTGGGGATTAAAGCGGCCTAAGCTTATTATCGGAATTGCTATTGGAGTTATAGTAGCAGCTATCAGCATTGTACCATTTTTTGGTACAGAATTTTTACCTCCTTTTAATGAAGGCAGTTTTACTATTAATTTATCTACACCTGCCAGTACTTCTTTAGAAGAATCTAATAAAATTGGCACCATCGCCGAACAACAAATTTTAAAAGTAGATGGCGTTTTATTAACTGCACGAAGAACCGGAAGGGCAGAATTAGATGAACATGCGGAGCCGCCCAGCAATTCCGAAATTGAAGTAGCCCTAAAGCCCGATTTTGTAAAAAAACGGGATGTAGTGTTAGCCGAAATAAGAGAGAAGTTAGATGTATTAAAAGGCGTTACGGTAAATATTGGTCAGCCCATTTCTCATCGGTTAGACCATTTACTTTCTGGTGTAAGAGCACAGGTTGCCATAAAAATTTTTGGCAACGATCTTACTGAATTAAGAAGCAGTGCCGCACAGTTAAAAGAAATGGTAAGTAATATACCCGGTGTGGTTGACTTACAAATAGAAAAGCAGGTGCTGGTACCACAGTTAATTATAAAAATAGACAGGCAAGCCGTACAGCGTTATGGGCTGCAAGTTGGTAAAGTGGCAGAAGATATTGAGATATTTTACAACGGTAAAGTAAGCAGCCAGATATTAGATGGGCAAAAAAGTTTTGATATTTTATTGCGTACTACCGATAGTGCCAGGCAGGATCTGGATGCTATTGGCAACACACAAATTTCTTTACCCAATGGCTCGCTTATTCCTTTGCAGCAAATTGCAAAAATAGAATTGGAAAATGGCATCAACACAATTTATCATGAAAATACTTTGCGGAGAATTGTGATTAGTTGCAATGTACAAGGCAGGGATTTAGGAACTACAGTAAAAGAAATGCAGCAAAAAGTAAATGCCAATTTAAAACTACCACAGGGATATTTTTTGCAATGGGGCGGTCAGTTTGAAAGCCAGCAATCAGCTTCTAAACTTATTGGTATTTTAAGTATCTTTTCTTTCCTCGGTATCTTCTTGGTACTGTTCAGTCATTTCAAATCTTCCAGAATTGTATTTCAGATTATGCTCAATATCCCATTGGCATTAATTGGAAGCGTGATAGCTGTTTTGTTAACTGGCGGCACCTTTTCCATAGCTACATTGGTTGGCTTCATCACCCTTACTGGTATTGCCAGCCGCAATGGTATAATGATGATCAGCCATTACATTCATTTGGTGCAGCATGAAGGAGAAGTTTTTGGCGACAAAATGATTATCCGTGGTTCGTTGGAAAGATTGGTTCCGGTATTAATGACAGCCTTAGTAGCAGCATTAGCATTAATACCATTAACCTTAGATGCGTCTGCACCGGGTAAAGAAATATTATATCCTGTTGCAACTGTTATTCTAGGTGGTTTAATCAGTTCTACTTTGCTGGATATGATTGTAACGCCGGTAGTGTTTAAACAGTTTGGGAAGAAGGCTTTACAGAAGTACGTTGCAGAACAGGAGAAGGATGCATTTAAATAAACTTGTTAATTAAATAGCAAAATGGTAATAAGACTAATGTTTACTTTTTTAATGCTTTTTTCAGCAAATATGGCATTTCAAACTCAGGCGCAAACGAAAAAGAAAGAAAGAAAAAAGGAAATCTATTTTTCCTGGGGATATAATACCGAGTGGTACACTAAGAGCAATGTAAAAATAAGTCAACCATCACTTGGTAATAATTATCAATTCAGAAATATTAAGGGCCACGACCGCCGTGGCTGGGATGATGGCCTGTTCACTAAAGCCCTTACCATACCCCAATATAATTACCGGCTGGGCTTATTCATCAACCGGAAAAAAGGGTTGGCGGTAGAAATTAATTTCGATCATACTAAGTTTATTTTTTCTGATCAGATAGCTCAGGTAACAGGCATACGGAATGGGCATTATATTGATACGGTTGTAAATTTTAATGCCGATAACGGGTTTTATTATTATCTCAATAATGGAGCAAACTTCCTTCTGTTTAATATTGTAAAGAGATGGCAGTGGTATAGAACCAGAAATATTAAAGTTGATTTTTTAGGTAAAGTTGGTTTAGGGCCGGTAATACCCCATGTAGAAAATTCCTTTTTTGGACAAAAAAATAACAAAGGTTTTCAACTGGGTGGCTGGAATGTTGGAGCAGAAGCCTCCTTGCGCTGCACTTTTTTTAATTACGTGTATCTGGAATACTGTAATAAACTGGACTATGCCCGTTATAGTGATCTTAAAGTTTTTGAAGGCACTGCTAAACATGCTTTTGGTACTTATGAAATGATATTAAATCTGGGAGTAACTTTTCCAGTAGGTAGTAAGGTAAAATAGCAATATGGGCTTGGCTGTACAGGTAAAATTTACTTATTAAACAGAGGTTCAAAATACATTTGGTACAAGACAAGAAAATAATTATTAATTTTAAAGAGTTATCATGAAAAAACTCTTGTTTTTATTGTTGCTGATTTCAAATCATTGTATCAGCCAGGTAAAACCCGGCAATACTTTTCCTGTACATAAGCCTGTGGTAAATAAACCGCAACACGATCCTCCCGAAGTTGTTAATATTTATACTGAAGTGCTGGCTTATGATATATGTACCAATCAGATTATCGTAGCCAATGATTCGGGATATTTTGCCGGCGATACTGTTTTGCTTATTCAAATGAAAGGCGCAATTATTGATACCAGTAATACAGCAGCATTTGGTACTGTACTTAATTATGGAAATGCAGGTAATTACGAGTTCAATTATATCAGCCAGAAAACAGGTAATGTACTTACATTTAAAAACAAACTCACAAAAAATTATGATATACCGGATGGTGTTGTACAATTAGTAAGAGTTCCCAGTTATAAAACAGGAAATTTTAATGGCGGCTTAACTTGCGACCCTTGGGATGGAACGAAGGGCGGTATATTGGCAGTTTTTGGTAAGGTCAGTTTGCAATCTGCCGAAGATATTGATGTTAGCGGAAAAGGATTCAGAGGTGGGGCAGGTTATAACGCTGTTTATTCATCTTCAACCTGTAATCAGAATAATTATAAATATCCTTCAGCCAGCCAGTTTGCTGGTTTTAAAGGCGAAAGCATTGCATCGTTTTCGCAAAATTATAGTAAAGGAAAAGGAAGTTTTGCTGCAGGTGGTGGTGGTGGCGACAGCCACAATGCAGGTGGTGGAGGTGGTGGAAACGGCGGTAGTGGCGGCCTTGGTGGTTATCAAACCGATTCATGCGGTGCTGTTCCTTTTGATAACAGGGGTATTGGAGGAAAAAATCTTACCTACGCTGCCAGTGCAGGTAAAATATTTTTGGGTAGCGGCGGCGGCGCCGGGCATATTGACAATGCCAGCTATCCTACAAGCGGCGGTGCCGGCGGCGGTATCATCATTGTAGTTACACCCGATTTGACAATTTATGATAACTCAATTATAGCCAAAGGTGCTAATGGTACTTATTGTTATGGTACAGATTGTAACGATGGTATGGGCGGTGGCGGTGCAGCAGGAACAATTTTATTATCAGTTAATCAGGTAATAACTCCAGATGGTATAACCGTATTAACACAAGGAGGGGATGGTGGTAATATCCTCAGCACTATTGTACCAGGTGGCAGGTCGGGCCCGGGCGGCGGCGGCGGCGGGGGTGTATTTTATTTTAAAGGAAGTGTATTGCCGCTCAATATCACGTATTTAGCAACCGGGGGATTTAGTGGAATTATTGTACAGGATGCCAATAATCCACATGGTGCAACAAAAGGCAATGATGGCTTTGATTTTTTTAATTTAGTGCTTCCTCTTGATACCGTTGCCTTTATTCCAAATATTGATTCTGTAAAAATTGCTGACTCTGTTAACTACTGTAATAAAATTTCATTTAAAGGATTGGGTTTTACAAACACCTATCCGGTTGCATCATGGCAATGGTATTTTGGCGATGGTGGTACGGCCAATACTCAAAACCCCGTTTATAATTATGCTGCTGTTGCAACTTATACTGTTAAACTGGTAATTACTGATATTAATGGTTGCAAAGACAGTGTCTCAACTTTAATAAATACAGCCGGTC
>JBBRCM010000071.1:0-17639 GCA_038204855.1 Chitinophagales bacterium | reverse complement strand
GTTTGTACCGTTACCGGTTGGGAAAATATAAGAGAAGTTTAAAGCAGCAACGCTGTATTTAATTGTTGCACCTACTGTAAAATATTTCCTGTTTCCTTTGTTTGCATTTTCGTAGAAATATCCAGCTCTGAAACCAAATTGATTGTTATAGAAGTACTCAGCACCAATAGAGATGTTAACTTCCTGAAATTCTTTACTTATATTGCCTGCATCACCAAAGGACTTAAACCAACTGCTAACAACACTTTGATCGCGGTATTTTATCAATTTAGCAGAATCGCTTGTGGTATTACCAGTTAGCTGCGGAGGAGTTGGAACTAACAATTTATTAAAGTCTACAGCAAATGTTATTTTGTTAGCCTCATCAAATACCTTGGTATAAGCCAGGCCTAAACCAATATTTGCAGGGATGTAATCTTTCTGAGTTGCATCACTGGAGTAAGACATTTTAGAACCAAGATTACTTAATGCTAATCCCCAGTTTAAGCCCTGGCCATTTTCCTTCGCACCATGATGGTATAAATGTAAGTCGCCGGCAACAGAAGAACCTGCTTTATAATTTAAGCTGTTAAAGGTTCCTTTTGCAAGGTTTGAATTAATATACCTGATGGCAATACCTAAAGCAAATTTGTTTGATAATTTTCTGGAATAGCCCAGATCAACTGCAAATTCCTTTGGGTTATACTGCTGCAGATCATTACCGCTTTGATCAGTAAATTGCACGGTACCGAGTTTAAAATATCTCAACGATGCAGATACAGCTGATTGATCATCTAATTTATAATACCCTCCCAATGAGGCTATAAATACATCATTTACAGATAAATCCCTTAACCATGGTGAATAATTAAGTGCTACACTTGCTTTACTTGTTGCAAATGGGGTTCTGGCTATGTTGGCAAAAGCGGCATTAGCGTCAGGTGCAGTTGCAATACCTACATCTCCCATACCACCGCCACGGGCATCAGGTGAAATACGTAAAAACGGAACGGCAGATGTTACAACGTTTATGTTCTGGGCATAAGATACAGTTATTGCTCCTCCCAGTAACATAACTAAGGCAGTTAGTTTCAAAGTTACTTTTTTCATGCGTTTGATTTGTCTTGGTTAGGTAGACTTACCTCTATAAGCGTTAAGTTTAATGGTTGCATTGAGTTGTAAAAATAATAGTTTTATTTAAATGAACAACTAAATTATAAAATCTTGTTAAAAAAAACTAAAAAAGGAACGGATTTCAAAGATAAAGACTTTTTTATTCAGAACAATACCAGTAAATAATAAATATTATGTTTCCCGAGCGAAATTCATGCAAAACTACCCAATTTACTCATCTTGCACTTACCCTAACGGGATGTAACCAGCTTTATTGCAGATAATTAACTTTTATCGTTTTTTTTGACCATGCGCAAAAATACGGATTTGCAGCTATTCGGCAAGATAAAGCAACTATCAGAATAAATTTGGTTACTATTAAGACGACAATCAATTGCTAATCGCTTAGTCTTTATTGTATGCAAGTTTATAACACTTGTTCATATTAACCAAAAAAAACAAAGTGTTTTTTTTACCGTACATACAATTTTGAATTAAATTTTGCCAGGAATACATGCCGCCAGGTCGTAATTATGGTAACGCATAAGCTGAATGACAATACTGTAAAGGGTTTGATAGAATTGCCATAAGGTCTCTGATTTTTTGACGCATGGATTTTCGGGTGGTAATTTTGTTCCAAAAAAATAAATACGGTAAACATATCTGGCATCTCATTTATTTAAAAATCTGTTTGTTGAGTATAATCGGTCATCCGCATCGCCGGCTTAAACGATGTATAAAAATGCCCATGAGTTTACATTTTGACATTGGGATAACCTTTTTTTATTGTACCAGGTTGTGCCTGTATTAAAACATCTCTGTTTGCCATATCCTGAAAGACAATTAATTTCTTAACATTTTAACTTTAAAAAAAGAGTTGCAAATCATTCAAATTCATCTAAAGTCTTTATATTCGCAACCTATATAACCTCATACAATAATTAAGAAAACCTTTCGTTAAACAATACGACAAACGAACGAACATGACTAAATTACTTTCTGGTAAAAGCGCTATTATCCTAATTATAGCGGCAATTTCTTTAAACGCCTGTAAAAAAGGCGGTCTTTTAGGTAAAAAACAAAGCAAGTCATCTGCAACCGGTTGGAATTATGATGACAAAAACATGGGTAATTTTCATGTTTCTAAAGTAAAATACCCTAAAGCCGGTCCGGGGTTGGTTTTTGTACAGGGCGGATCGTTTGTAATGGGTGCCAAGGATGAGGATGTAATGGGTGACTGGAACAATATTCCACGCCGCATTACCGTGCCTTCTTTCTTTATTGACGAGACAGAGGTTGCCAATGTTCACTATCGTGAATATTTATATTGGTTGGAAAATACTTTTTCGGGCGATAGCAATGTTATTAATAAGGCACTGCCAGATACGCTTGTTTGGCGTGAAGAACTGGCTTATAACGAGCCTTATGTTGAGTATTATTTCCGTTTCCCCTCTTATAATTACTATCCGGTAGTTGGTGTAAACTGGCGACAGGCATACGATTTCTGTATTTGGAGAACGGATAGGGTTAATGAGTTGAACCTGCAGAGTAAGGGTTACCTGAAAAAAGATGCGATAAAGCGGGAGATGAAAGGAGCAGGCGCAGAAGGTTCGTTTAACACAGAAACTTACCTGATGGCGCCCGATATGGTTCAGGGCAGAAATAAGCCAAAAAAATCTGCATTAAAAGATGTTAATGGCAAACCCCGTTCAACTGTACGTATGGATGATGGAATACTGAATATGGGCTACCGCCTGCCAACTGAGGCTGAGTGGGAATATGCCGCTTATGGTATGCTGGCTCAAAACCCAAGTCCACGTAGTAAAGAAAAGAAATCCGGCGAGGAATTGTTCTCAAACCAACAGATATATTCATGGAGTAATAACCCCAATGGCTTACGCGATAACCGTCGTGGAACCTGGCAAGGTAAGTTCTTAGCCAACTTTAAGAGAGGTAGTGGTGACAACATGGGTATTGCAGGGGGTTTAAATGACCGTGCTGCTATACCGGGTAACGTTAAATCTTTTTATCCAAATGCGTTTGGCTTATATAATATGAGTGGAAATGTGAGTGAGTGGGTAGGTGATGTTTACAGGCCAATGACCTCAACAGATGCAGAAGATTTTAACTACTTCCGTGGTAATAAATTTCAAAAATATTATAAGAACTCCGGCGGCGAATATGAAAGAGACAGCATGGGCCGTTTGAAGAAAGTTGATATCTCTGATGAAGAAGTTAAGAACCGTGCGAATTATCAGAAAAATGACGTAATCAATTATCTTGATGGAGATTCTTCAAGCGGTGTTTTTTATGGCTATGGTATTACTTCTTTAATCAGTGACTCATCAAGGGTAATTAAAGGTGGAAGCTGGAATGACAGACCGTATTGGTTATCACCGGGTACACGCAGGTTTATGCAGGAAACCCAATCGGCAAGTACCGTTGGTTTCCGTTGCGCTCAAACATATCTGGGACCACCAGAAGGACCAGGATTTAAAGAAGGTAATATCTTTGGTAAGCGTAAGCAGAATTCACGCAAGAAAAAGAAATAAATTTTGTAAGATATAACAAACCTCCCGCTAACCGGGGGGTTTTTTTATGCCGCTATTTAAATGTTCTACTTTAATTTTGACCAATGCAAATACAACAACTATATGAACTGTACCTGCAGTTTCCCTTTATACAAACCGATACCAGGAAGGTTACAAAAGATGATATTTTTTTTGCTTTAAAAGGCCCCAACTTCAACGGCAATCAGTTTGCCAAAGAGGCGCTGGCAAAGGGTGCTGCTTATGTTGTTGTTGATGAGCTTACGGAAAACATTAATGCAAAAATTATAAACGTACCTGATGTATTAACGGCTTTGCAAGACCTCGCACTTTATCATAGAAGTCAATTTCTGTTTTCAAATTCTGGAAGGGCAATACCCTTCATTGCAATAACCGGCAGTAATGGCAAAACCACTTCCAAAGAATTGACTCATGCGGTTTTATCATCGTCCTACAATACTTATACTACAGAAGGTAATCTCAATAATCATATCGGCATCCCTTTAACTATTTTAAAAATAAAGATGGATGCGGAAATTGCAATTATTGAAATGGGGGCTAATCATCAAAAAGAAATAGAAGGATATTGTGCATACACTATGCCAACACATGGAGTTATTACAAACTGCGGCAAGGCCCATCTGGAGGGGTTTGGAGGCGAGGAAGGGGTTCGTAAGGGTAAAGGTGAGTTATACGATTATTTAAGGCAGCATAGCGGTACAGCCTTCATTATGCAGGACTATGATTATTTACCGCAAATGAGTGAAGGAATTACGAACCGGGTAACCTATGGTACAGAAAATGCAGATATTACGGGCAATATAACAGCCAGTGCAGGTTTGCTGGAAGTTTCAATAACCGGAGGGGCTGATATAAGTTCTATTAAAACAAACCTGGTGGGCGAATATAATCTGCCCAATGTTTTACTGGCTGTTGCCATTGGTAAGTACTTTAAAGTATCGGATGAAAAAATAAAATCGGCATTGGAAAATTATATTCCATCTAACAGCCGTTCGCAGTTAATAGAAAGGGATGGTAATAAATTTATTCTGGATGCCTATAATGCAAACCCAACCAGTATGAAAGCCGCCATTGAGAATTTTGCAAAAATGGAAGGGGCTGATAAAGTGCTCATGCTGGGAGGCATGATGGAATTGGGCCCGGAAAGCCTTCGTGAACATCAAAACTTAATTGATCTTATAAATAAATACCAATGGAAAGCCGTGGCTTTGGTTGGAGGGGATTTTGCTAAAGTAAATCACTCTTTTACTTTTTTTGAAAATTCATTACAAGCCGCAGCATGGTTTAAAAATCAATATTTCACCAATTGCAGTATTTTGATTAAAGGTTCCCGCAGTACAGCAATGGAAAAAGTGTTGGAATAAAAAAACCTCCGTCGCTAAAGCTATGGAGGTTAAAGCGGAGACTATGAGATTCGAACTCATGATAGAGTTTCCCCTATACACGCTTTCCAAGCGTGCTCCTTAAGCCACTCGGACAAGTCTCCTTTTTTGCATAAAATATTTTCCCATTAACTATACAGTACTATTATTAAACTTAACGATCCGAACTCATTATAGGGTTCCCCCTATATCCCGATTGCTATCGGGACTCCTTAAGCCACCCGGACAAGTCTCCATTTAAGTGGGTGACAAAAATACAGTTTCAATGTTTATAAGCCGAATATTTTTTCTGCGTTTGCAGTTGTTACCGCAGCAACAGTGTCGGTTGAAACATTTTTTATCAATGCCAGTTTTTCAACAATGTATTTCAAATAACTACTTTCATTTCGCTTTCCCCTGAAAGGAACTGGCGTTAAATAGGGTGAGTCGGTTTCTAAAACCATATACTTCAAATCAATTTGCTCCAGTACTCCCGCCAATCCGGATTTTTTATAGGTAAGCATCCCTCCTATCCCCAAATAAAATCCTGCATCAATAATTTCTTTTGCATTTTCCACAGTTCCACCAAAGCAATGAAAGATGCCTTTAATACCTCTTGATGTATATTCCTTAACCACATCAATACTTTCCTGCATGGCATCCCTTGTATGAATAACAATGGGCAAATTATTTTGCAACGCCAGTTCTATCTGCATCCTGAAGGCTTCATACTGCTGCTTTTCAAAGGTTTTATCCCAATAAAAATCAAGACCTATTTCTCCAACCGCAGCAAATTTTCTTTTTGAGAGCCAGTCTTTAACAATGCTTAGTTCTTGCTGGTAATTTTCTTTTACATAGCATGGATGCAGGCCCATCATGGCAATACATTTTCCGGGAAATTTATTTTCCAGCAAAAACATATTTTCAATTTCGGAGCTGTCAATAGCAGGCAGAAAAAATTTATTTATCTTTCCTGCTTCTGCTCTTTTTATTACATCGTCAATGTCATTCTTAAACTCATCAAGGTATAAATGACAGTGTGTATCTATGATCATATTTTCTTTTTACACTGCAAAAATGCTTAAAATTATTTTAACGATTCTTTAAACTAAGCATTTTGCCCGCAGTCATATCCCTGTTCGTTTTATTCACCTTTAATTTTTAAATTTTATTTTTATGAAAAAGACATTAAACATTTCGAAATGGCTTCTGGCATTCAGCCTTATTGGAGCCATCAGTTTTTCCGGTTGTAAAAAAGATGAGAACATCACTTCGCTTGCCACAACAGAAACAGACCCTGTTGAATTAGCAGCAACACAAGATGCAACTGCCGAGGATGCTGCATCAGAAGCACAGTATGATGATGTATTTAACATTACTGCCAGCATGAACAAAAGCGAAGTTGGCGAAGATCTGGGCGTAAGTGCCAATGTATCCGGCTTATTTGAACTTGGCAGTACAACTACCACAAACACAGCCAGGTGTTTTACAATCACCGTGGCACCAAACATTCCGCATGTTTTTCCTAAAACAGTAACCGTTGATTTTGGAGCGGGCTGCCTTGGCCGGGATGGAAAATACAGAAAGGGAAAAATTGTATCAATTTACACTAACCCGATGGTGTTACCAGGTGCAAAAGTGTCAACTACATTTGTGGGATATTATGTTGATAGTTTTAATATTGAAGGCACCCATATTACCGAAAATACCAGCACATCAAACATGCAAGGCTGGAAGGTTAAGGTTATTGATGGTAAAATAACCAATACCAACAGTAACCGCTGGAGAAAATGGAACAGTGTTAAAGATGTATTGCAGATTACCGGTAACGGCACTCCAAATTTTCCGCTGGATGATATTTACAAAATTGACGGTGCTGCAACCGGTTCAAATTTAGCCGGACATTCCTGGTCATCACTTATAACCGAATCTTTAATTAAGAAATTTACCTGCCCATGGATCGTTCAGGGGAAGGTAAGGCTAAACCGAGATGGCAGGACTGCATTACTGGATTATGGCAACGGAAACTGTGATAACCAGGCCATTATTTATATTAATGGAGTACCTCATATCATATACCTGTAAAAAAACTGTTAAAAAAAATGTTGCTAATTTAAAAACAACAATGTACTTTAGCGACAGTTTTCATAGGGTACGGATTAAAAACGGGCCAGGGTTTCTACCCCGGCCCAATTTTTTTTGTGGAACTTTTATACATTCAATTGCTGTTATTTACTGACAATTTTTTCAAACCTATACCCTTTTTCCGAAAAATATTTTAATACTGCAGGCAAAGTAAATTTAAGTCTTTCGTAAGCCTTCTCACTATCGTGAAATACAATAACAGAGCCACTTTCAACATTTTTTAAAACATTTTCGCAACATTGTTCGGGTGTAATTTTCGTATCAAAATCGCCGCTTAAAACACTCCACATTACAATCGTAAAAGATTTATCTAATTTTAGCAATTGCCTGTGTTGTTTAGCTGTAATTCTACCGTACGGTGGCCTGAATAAATCAGAATCTATGTACTTTGATGCCTCGGCAATATTCTGTAAATATTGGGCATGTGGGGTCTTCCAACCGTCTAAATGGTTATGGGTATGGTTTCCTACGGCGTGTTTTTCATTAAGAATGCGGTTAAATATTAACGGGTTTTCCACCACATTGCTGCCGATACAAAAAAAAGTTGCCCTGGCATTGTATTTCAGCAGCTCGTCCAGTACAAAGTTGGTAATTTGCGGGTGTGGGCCATCATCAAAGGTGAGGTACAGTGTTTTTTCAGTGCCGGGCAGATCCCACACACTGCCAGCAAACAATTTCTTTACCCATTTTGGCGTTTTTGCTAAGTAAAACATACCACAAAGTAAATTTTAAACCCCATTAAACCATTTTATATGGATACAGTCTTACTAATCGAAAACTTAAAAAATCAATTCTTAAAATTAAAATTTATGAAAATTAAACAAATTCTTTTTGCGTCTGCCGTGCTTTCATTAGCAATTGGCTTTAATTCCTGCAAAAAAAGCAACGAAACGCTTTCTGAAGAGTTTGAAAACACTTTTGAAATAAGCGGTGACCAGGCTGTCACTAACAACCTGTCTCAGGATGCTGAAGACGTGTTTTTAGAAGTTGCCCAGGATAATAATATAGCCGGTAATTTTGCACCAGAACCTGTAAATAACATTATCCCCTGCGCTACAGTTACCATTACACCTGCAACAGGTTTTCCTAAAACAATTGTAATTGATTTTGGTACATCATGTACATACAACGGCGTAACCCGCAGTGGTAAAATAAATGTTACGCTTACTGATTCTGTAAGAAAATCTGGCAGCATTGCTACAATGACTTTTACAAACTACTTTGTTAACCTGTATAAAATAGAAGGAACATACAAGTGGACCAATACCAGCACAGCTACTACCAGAAGCTGGGACAGGGTTACCACCGGAGGAAAGATAACAGCTCCCGATGCAAGATATTGGCTGCACGAAGGAAGCAGAAGTGTAACACAAACAGCAGGAGTTGGTACTCCAACTGTGACAGATGATGTTTTTTCTGTTTACCCTGGTACACATACGGTTACAAACTCATCTAACATCAGCAGAACCTCCACCATTCTGGAAGCCCTGCAAAGGAAAGTTAACTGTGCAAACATAGACAAAGGAAAAGTAAAAGTGCAGGGACCAAACCATTATGCAATTATTGATTTTGGAGATGGCACCTGCGATAATTTGGCCACCCTGTCAATTGATGGCAGAACACCAAGAACAATTACTCTTCGCTAATTTTAATTTAAGTTTTTATACAAACCGTGCAGCATGAGGCTGGACGGTTTTTTTATGAGTTTATTTTAAACATATATGCGGCTTATATTTGCAGCATGAGTAAAGTAAGAGTAAGATTTGCACCCAGCCCAACAGGGGGATTACATTTGGGTGGTGTACGCACCGTTTTATACAATTATCTTTTTGCAAAAAAACAAGGTGGCGATTTTATTGTGAGGATTGAAGATACAGATCAAAACCGTTTTGTGGCAGGCGCCGAAGAATACATTTTTGACTGCCTGAAATGGTGTGGCATGCAGCCTGATGAAAGCCCCTTAACCGGCGGCCCCTTTGCACCATACCGCCAGAGTGAAAGAAAAGAAAGCTACAGGAAATATGCTGAGCAGCTAATTAACGATGGCTTTGCTTACTACGCATTTGACACCACGGAAGAGCTGGAAAAAATGCGGAATGATTTTAAAACTGCAGACAATCCCTCACCACAATATGATGGCAACATAAGAATGCAGATGAAAAATTCATTAACCTTGTCTGCAGATGAAGTGAAAAAATTGTTGGGTGAAGGAACCCGCCACGTTGTTCGTATAAAAATGCCGGCAGATGAAACCATTTCATTTACTGACATGATACATCATGAAGTAAGTTTTGATTCTTCGCTGGTTGATGATAAAGTTTTGCTGAAAGCAGATGGTATGCCAACCTACCACCTGGCAGTGGTGGTAGATGATTATTTGATGCAGATTACTCATGCTTTCAGGGGAGAAGAGTGGCTGAGCAGTGCCCCCGTTCATGTATTACTTTGGAAATATCTTTTCGGTTTGGATAAAATGCCGCAATGGGCACACCTGCCGCTGATAATGGGCCCCAGCGGAAAACTCAGCAAACGTGATGGTGCAAAATATGGCTTCCCGGTATTTGCCATGAACTGGACCGACCCGAAAACAAATGAACTTACCGAAGGATTTAAAGAAAGAGGATTTTTACCGGAAGCATTCATTAATCTGCTGGCCGTACTTGGCTGGAACGACGGAACCGAACAGGAATTATACAGCATGGAAGAACTGATTGCAAGTTTCAGTATGGATCGTGTACATGCGGCAGGTGCAAAATTCGATTTTGAAAAAGCAAAATGGTTTAACCAGGAATGGATAAAGAAATTGCCTGTAAGCAATTACCTGATGCGGGTTAAAGAAATATTTGAATCGAAAGGCATTGCAATCAGTGATGAAGTGCATTTTGCTAAAATATTGGAGCTGGTAAAGGAACGTTGTGCTTTACTCACTGATTTTTTTGAACAGGCCGCTTTTTTTTACCAGGCACCTGTTAATTATGATGAAGCATCAGTTAAACCAAAATGGGATGAAGGCAAGAAAGATTTTTTCAGAGAATTAATAAACGAGTACAACGATATAGCCGATTGGAATCTAAATTCAATAGAATCTGAATTTAAAAACCTCTCTACAGAAAAGATTATTAAAGTAGGCGAATTACAAATGATACTGCGGGTGATGCTTGTGGGCAGTAAAATGGGGCCAGGTGTGTTTATAATAGCAGAAGCCATTGGTAAGGCCGAAACAACAAACAGGATAGAAAAAGCGTTGATTAATTTTTCTCAATTTTAAACCTGTTCAGATAAAAATAGTCTATCGTAAAATCTACAAAATGAAACAACTGCTTTCAGCCATCGTAATCCTCAGTTTTATTGCCTGCAATAAATCTTCTTCTGATACTTTAGCACCCATTGTGCCGGTAGTAGATAGTTTTACTGTATCGGTTAGCAATGGCTACGGTGCAGGCAAATACAAAACTGGCGATACGGTAGATATTTTCAGTATAGCCTACGGCGATAATCAACAATTTGATAAATGGAGCGGCGATGTTTCGCTTTTACAAGCATTTGAAGAATGGCATACCTGGTTTGTTATGCCCAACCGAAATGTTTCGTTCAGTGGCAGCTTAAAAACCATTACGTCGGTTACCTTAAATTTTGAAATGATCAGGGGAAGAGACCGGATGAAACCTGTGTATTCCTATTTCCCCGCAGGGCATAAAGGATTTGTTTACCTGTTGCATGGTACCGGCGGCACTGCACAAAACACCGCCACCAGTTACGAGTTTAAGCAATTAATAAAAGATCTGGTTACAGATAATTTTGGAATTATTATTACTGAATGTGAAGAAGCTACTACCGGTGTGGATGCCAATGGCGATGGTAAATTAAGATGGCTGGTAGCACCTGCTGATTCTATGACCAATATTGATTATGCAAATATAAAAATACTTACGGATACTTTTTATAACCGTGGCGTAACAAATCGCAGCAAGTTGCGCTATTCCGTGGGCATGAGCAATGGAGGTAATTATTCAGCCTACCTTTCGGCTTATTACAAGTACAAGGCGGATGTTAGTTATTGTGCACAGGCAGGGGCAGTTTCTTTAACTACACTTACGCCATTACAGTTTTGTATGGCCCGGTACGATAATAATGAAAACGTAGGTGCTGCTGGTAATGCATCTGCATTATCAAACTCACAAACAATTACAAGCCGGGGCGTTTGCAGTAAATATTTAATTAAAGAACGTGCGCCTTTATATGCCGAACGTTTTTCAAGAAGAGGTGATATAAGTATTGCAAAATCTACCGCTATATTTAATGAAATAAAGGCAAAGGGTTATCTCAATAACAAAAATTATTTTATCGGCTTTTCAGATGTACTGGTGAATGCATATACTGCCAGTCCTGCTTCCTTTCCAGAGCTTAACAGTTTAACCGTATTGCAAAAGCTTTTTGTTGTGGAGCAGATAGACCTTTCTGTATCCGACCACCAGATGTACAGCGATTACAACAGGGCAACATTAAAATTTTTAAACAGTCAGTGTTTGTAAAATTAAATCAGTCGGTATTTTTTCAACCCGGATTTTGCAGTTGAAATCGTAGCGAGGGTTTCAAATACAAAACAGGTAAGGGTTTCAGGTTATTTTTTGGATGAAAGAATAGTGAACTATTTTGAATTCAAAAAATGTTCTGAAAGGCTTAGCTGTGAAGGATTTGGAAGCCGCAGTAGATTTCAACTGCAAAATCCGGGTTTAACCCTGTGCCTGGATGATTTCCATTATCTGCACAAATGATGTATTGCCGAGTTTTTCTATCTCCGCCATATCATTCGCTTCCAGTTTTACAAGCCCGCTTGTATTTTCTAAAACCTGCTTATCAGTTCTGATACCGGGAATGATAGTAGAAACCTGCGGATAACTTAAAAGATAACTCAACGCCAGCTCTGTTTTGGTGCAATTATATTTTTCACAAAGTTTCCAAACAGGTATAAGTGCATCGGCACAGACTTTAATTATTTCGGCAGTTAGCCGGTTTTTGCGATGATCACTATCCTGAAAAGAAGCTCCCGAATCGAACTTACCGGTTAGCAAACCAAATTGCAGGGGCATCCGGGCAATAATGCCATAACCTTTTTCTGCAGCGGTCTTCAATAATGATAAACTCCGTTGATTCAATAAATTCAATACCAGTTGAAATCCATTTCCATAATTATGCTGCATAAAATACTCAGCTTCGGGTGCAGGATCAAATGTATTTAATGATAAGCCCCAGTAACGGATCTTGCCCTGTTGTTTCAATATCTCCATAGCTTCAATACAATCTCCCTGCTGCAAATGCGGCATCCTGGCAGTATGCAACTGATAAAAATCTATTGTATCTCTTTTTAACCGGCGCAAAGAAATTTCACAGGCCTGTAAAATATAAGCTTTGCTATAATCAACCGTAAACTGTTCATCTCTGGAAACATTACCCACTTTGGTAGCTATAATAATATCTTTTTTATCGCCGATTATTTTACCAAGTAAATCTTCCGAATGGCCCAGGCCATAAATATCAGCTGTATCAAAAAAATTAATACCGGCATTTAATGAAGCATGAATGGCATTTTCCGAAACCCGGTCATCAGCATCTCCCCAGCCAATGGCAGTTTTACCAATCATGGCGGCACCGCCTAAAGCCCAGGCTCCAAAACCAATTTCGCTAACCAATAAATCTGTTGTGCCAAATTTTCTGTATTGCATTGTTCAAAATTTTAGTTGATTACACAAAGAAATGTACTTTTGAACAAATAATTTAATTATGGCTGAACGCCCCATAAGAGTATTAGTTGCAAAGGTAGGCCTTGATGGGCACGACCGTGGTGCCAAAGTAATTGCCACAGCCTTACGTGATGCCGGCATGGAAGTAATTTATACAGGCCTGCGCCAAACCCCCGAAATGGTTGTTAATGCTGCGTTGCAGGAAGATGTGGATGCTATTGGCGTAAGTATATTGAGTGGTGCTCACAATACCGTTTTTCCAAAAATAATAAAGCTGATGAAAGAAAAAGAGATGACCGATGTGCTGCTTACTGGTGGTGGAATTATACCCGAAGAAGACATGGCTGAACTGAATAAGCTTGGTGTAGGAAAACTTTTTGCCCCGGGAGCCACCACATCCGAAATTGCAGATTATATAAAAGAATGGGTAAAGCTGAACAGAAATTTTTAACTTTATGGAATGAAAAGAGAAATTAAAATATTTAAATCCTTTGAAGAACAGGAGGCTTATTTTCTGGACTATTTTTATACTTTAACCCCATCCGAACGTTTAAAAGCCCTTGCAGAATTACAAAAAAAAAATAACAAAGACTTTTTAAAACCGTCGCCGAAAAAAATTACAATAAAAAAACATTTTTCAGATGGATATTGAACATCCTGAATTTTTAAATTTTTTGAGTTGTGCACAAAAAAATAAATTGAGGTATATGTGCATTGGAGGGTATGCTGTGAATTATTATGGTTTTCACAGGTCAACTGAAGATTTAGATATTTGGATTGCTCCCACAAATGAAAATAAAAAATGTTTTTTTAACACCATGCTTTGTATGGGTTATTCTGAAGCTGAATTTGAAGATATTAAAGAAGAAGATTTTACCACTTATTTCATGTGTACACTTGGAGCCAGACCTAATGTAATAGACGTACTTACCATTTTGCATCAGACCTTAAATTTTGACGAGGCCGAAAAAAATATGACCATCCATAAACTAAATGATAATTTAGAGTTGAAGCTGGTTTCTTATGATGTTTTAAAAGATACTAAACTACGGTCACAACGGCCAAAAGACTTTGAAGACCTTTCTAAGCTTGAACAATTACGAAACAATAAATAATAAAATGAACTACTCTACATTACTTACTTCTTTAGAAAACGGAATATTCACCATCACCATCAACAGGCCCGATAAATTAAATGCCTTAAACAAACAGGTATTTACCGATCTGGATGCAGCCATTGATGAAGTGGATAACAATGCTGAAATAAAAACAGTAATTATAACCGGTTCCGGCCCTAAGGCATTTGTTGCCGGTGCAGATATTTCTGAATTTGGCGAACTGAATAAAGAAGAAGCCATGGCATTAGCTAAAAGAGGACAGGATGTTTTCTTTAAAATTGAGAACAGCCCAAAACCAATTGTTGCAGCCGTTAATGGCTTTGCTTTAGGAGGTGGATGCGAACTGGCCATGGCCTGTCACTTCAGGCTTTGCAGCGAAAACGCAAAGTTTGGACAACCCGAAGTTAACCTGGGCTTGATACCGGGCTATGGCGGCACACAAAGATTAACCCAATTAATTGGCAAAGGCAGAGCTATGGAAATGCTGATGAGTGGAAATATGGTTGATGCAAATACAGCTTTACAATATGGGCTTGTTAATTATGTGGTACCCGCCGAAGAATTATTAAACAAAGCCAAAAGCATTGCAGAACTGATTAATTCAAAAGCCCCATTGGCTGTTGCAGCCTGCATTAAAGCAGCCAATGCTGTATTTGATGAAACCCAAAATGGTTACCAAACCGAAATTGAAGCTTTTGGTGATTGCTTTGTTACAGAAGATATGAAAGAAGGAACATCAGCTTTTTTAGAAAAAAGAAAAGCTAGTTTTACCGGCAAATAAACTGCTGATTGCAACTCCCATATCTTCCTTTTATATTTTAAGCAGCTAATACACCACTCTTTCTCCTGCTGACTGCAATGCTTTCGCCATTGTTTAATAAAAGTATTTTATTTTTTGCACCATTTACCTGTAGCATAAACATTTTGTTTACCAGGTGGCTGCGGTGTACCCTGGCAAACATTTGTTGTGGCAAGTGATCTTCAAACCAATGCAATACTTTAGCCACCGTCATAGGTTTGGCATTAGAAAAATATACCTTGCTGTAATTGCTCAATGCTTCAATCCTGATAATATTTTCGGGCAGTACAAAACGAATACCACCAACGTAAGGAATGTTAAAGAGGTTCATCTTATTTTTATTATTAGTGAGGATTTATTTTCTATTTTCTAATGCTTCAACTCTTTTTCTCAAAATTTCATTTTCCTTTATCAGTTGTTGTATGGCAGCTAAAGCAACACCGGCCGGGTCAATAGAACTGATACTCTTATCATCTGTTCCCACATTAAAACTAGTTTTAAAATCCTGTGCCATAGGGCCAATATGATATTCGTTGGTACCTATGTAGCGCCATTGTGTAATGGGTAAGCTGGCTATTTTTTTAAGGATATCTGTTCCATTTAAATTGCTGAAATCTTCCTTTTTATTACGGTCGCTGGCGTTGGTCCATACGCCGCCGTTTGTAAGGAAGGCGCCGTTGCCATTGCCTGCGCCGCTACCTACTTCAAGTGCATGGGTTGGAGCAGTTACAGCAGTTATTCCAAACACCCAATCATTTACATTGCCGTTACCAAAAGACATGGTGTTACTTGCAGATACAGCCGCATTCGCACCAATAGCAGCGGCATTATTTAAGGCGTCAACTGATACATCTGCATTGTTACCTAACGCTGTTAACCGTGTTCCGGTAATGTTGGTTTTAAGTGTGTTATATCCAACTGCTGTATTAGAAAATCCTGTTGTGTTATTTCTTAAAGAGTTAGCGCCAACTGCGGTACTTAGTAACAGGTTAACAGGATCTCCAATTGCTGCATATAATGCACTATCGCCTATGGCCACATTATTACTTTTATCGGTATTTGCATACAAAGTATAATTGCCAAAGGCAGTATTAAAATTTCCGGTTGTGTTTGAATAAAGTGATTGATAACCATTAGAAGTATTGCTATTTCCAATGGTGTTGGAGTAAAGTGATTTTGAGCCAAAAGCGGAATTTTCAATTCCTGTTCCATTATTAAATAAAGCAGAATCGCCAACAGCCACAAGGTTAGAGCTTACAGTGTTTTTATATAGAGTTTTTACACCTATGGCTACATTACTATATCCGGTTGTGTTTGAATGAAGTGACTGATAACCATTTGCTGTATTACTGCTTCCGGTTGTGTTTGCACCAAGTGCTAATGTACCATGTACAGCATTATAATTTCCGGTCGTATTTTCATCCAGCGCTGCATATCCAGTTGCAGTATTATAGTCGCCAGTCGTATTTTTCTCTAACGATAAAGAACCGGTTGCAGTATTATAAGTTCCGGTCGTATTTAGTTTGAGCGCCGATCCCCCATTTGCAGTATTATGGTTGCCTGTATTTTGCCTGAGTGCGTCAGCACCAGTTGCAGTATTATATATGCCGCTTGTATTGAAATAGAGAGCGTTGTATCCTGTTGCTGTGTTACTATATCCTGTTGTATTACTTAATAAAGCCTTTGACCCAACTGCTGTGTTAAAATTAGCCTGACTCGAAACGGCAACCGCACCTATGCCATTATTAAACAAAGCAGAATCTCCAATGGCAACCAAATAGGACTTAACTGTGCTATTTTTAAGAGTATTATCACCTACAGCAACATTGTTGTTTCCAGTTAAGTTAGCATACAACGAATTTACACCCCCGGCAAAATTTCTGGCACCTGTTGTATTTGCCTGCAACGCTACCATACCAAATGCATTATTATCATTGCCATTATTATTTTTTAATGATAAATAGCCTGTAGAGGTATTGTTACTGCCTGTAGTGCCTAACCACAATGCCAGGCCTCCCAAGGCAGTATTGTTATTGCCATTCGTATTTTTTCCTAAGGCTTCCTCGCCAACCGCAACATTAAATTCGCCGCTGGTTAAGTAACGCATGGCTTCATTACCCACAGATGAATTTGAATTGCCCGTGGTAAGAAATTGTAAGGACTTACTTCCTACCGCAACGCTACGGCCCAACGCAGAGTTAAATGAAAAAAGTGCACTGTCGCCGACGGCAACCAAACTGCTGGCGGTTGTACTTTTATTTAATGCCATCATGCCCACGGCAGTGTTTGCACTTCCCGTAGTATTTGATTGAAGTGCATTGTTACCACCTGCAGTATTATTTATTCCGGTAGTGTTTGCATACAGCGCCTTGGAACCTAAGGCGGTGTTGGCTGTCGCAGTATTATTATACAGCGCAGAATCACCAATGGCAACAAGATTACCCGTAGTTAAATTATTTCTAAGTGCTTCCGTGCCTACGGCAACATTACTAAAACCCGATGTATTTGAAAACATGCTATTACCACCTACACTCGCATTATTGCTTCCAGTTGTATTTGACCTTAACGCCAATTTTCCTAAAGCAGTATTTAAATTACCTGTAGTATTCCCATATAATGAAGTTACCCCCACTGCTGTATTTTCCTGGCCGGTAGTATTCTCTCTAAGTGCCCCATGGCCTATTGCAGTATTTTCAGAACCAGAAGTATTTGCTTTAAGCGATTGAAAACCCAAAGAATTATTTGAATAGCCAACTGTGTTATTTTCAAGCGCCTGTCTTCCATTGGCAGTGTTTTCATAACCTGTAGTGTTA
>JBBRCM010000070.1:0-17786 GCA_038204855.1 Chitinophagales bacterium | reverse complement strand
AAGCCGATATATTGTTCAGGATGATTTAAGCCGACATCTTTAATTTGTTTGTTGATGCCAGTTACAATCATTTCGAGAATGCATTGCCAGCGTGAAATGGTATTATCTGTTTTTAGATTTCGTGTTAGCAGTATTGCTGCTATTATTAATGCCAGCATTAAAGCCCAGGTAGTAACAATGGTAAGATTTATCGTGATAAAACCATGTTGCCAGAAAATTGTCTCGTCAGGGCTAAGCTTCATAAGCCACCTCCTTTTTTATCTGCCCATTTTTTTCATCTACCGCTTTTGTATAACGGATAACAACGAAACGAGCCACTACAAAGCCTATCAGGCATACAATCAATTTTTTCCAATCGTCCAGGCCAATAAAATAGAATCCGGCCAATACAATACTGATGCGGAAAATGAAACTGCTTAAAACCCACAATGCAGGCATTTTTGATGCTGTTAATTTTTTTACCGTAAACCAAAGGCCACCAAAAAAAATTATGCCCAGCAACAATCCAGCTATAAATGGCAGTACCAAATTTAAAATTTCATTCATCGTTTTCTTTTGTATTGTTATGCATTTCTTTGTCTTCTTTATCTACCCAATACCAGGCAATGATGCAGCCGGTAATAATACCAACCACCAATAAGCTCAACGTCCAGGAAAATGATTGCAGATATCTTGTATCCAACCATAGTCCCAATACAGCACCAAGTAATGAAGGAACTGTTACCGACCACCCAATCATGCCCATCATGCCCAATCCAGACCATGCGCTCCTCTTTTGATGCTGCGCTTTTAATTTTCGTTTTTCTTTCCTGGCAACTTCATCGCTGAAAAAATTATTTTCCTTATCATTTGTCGCAGGTTCCATTGTTACCTATTTCGAAGTTTATCAAAGCTGTAAATAAATCCTCTTTCTAATTTTGCAATAACCGTGGTTACCTGTTTTTGATTTTCATCCGCTGATTTAAAATCTTTTTTTACCAACTCCCCAAGTCTGCCCAAATCTGCACCGCCAACTGCATTACGTACCGATACCAAAACCTGCGTACCGGCTTTTACCAATACGCCATTGTCAACGGCTACATAATGCGGAATGCCACCAGTTTCATAAGTAAATATGCCGGGCACTAATGCTGCCACGCAATCGAGCCGTTGTGGCAACAAACCGTACGAACCTTCACTTGTTTCCATAACTATACTGCTTACATTTTTTATATCAGCAAACACTTTAAACGGAAGCAGGATTTTAAGGTTCATTACTATTTTTTCCATTGCATTTTATTTAACTGCTTCTTTTTCTTTTGCAGCGTCCTTTACATTATTCTTATCCGCATCATTGGTTTCTTTTTTTGCATCCCGATGTTTATCCTCATCGGTATCATCATTGGTTTTCTTCTTCACTTCATCTATCGAACCAATCATATAAAAAGCACTTTCAGGATAATCTTTAAACTCATCTGCAAGTATTCTTTCGCAACCATCAAGTGCATCTTTCAAACTAACCTGTGTTCCTTTAATGCCACTGAATTGTTCCGTTGAAAAAAAAGGTTGCGTAAGAAAGCGTTCCAGTTTCCTGGCCCGGTTTACAACATTGCGATCCTGCACCGATAACTGTTCCATACCAAGCATGGAGATAATATCTTTTAGTTCTTCATACTGTGCAAGCGTTGATCTTATTTTTTGCGCAAGGTCATAATGCCTTTGTCCAATAATACCTGGCGTAGTCATTTTAGAATTGGATTGTAACAAATCAATGGACGGGTATAAACCCTCACTTGCTTTTTTTCTTGACAGCGCAATGGATGCAGAAAGATGAGAGAAAGTATGGACTGCGGCAGGGTCGGTTAAATCATCTGCGGGTACATATACCGCCTGTATGGAAGTGATAGCACCAGCATCCGTATAAGCAATGCGTTCCTCCAGTTCCGACAATTCTGTTCCCATGGTTGGTTGGTAGCCGAGGCGTGAAGGCATTTGCCCCATCAGTCCGGATACCTCCATCCCGGCCTGAATAAAACGAAAAATATTATCAATCAGCAATAAAACATCCCGGTGTTCATCATCACGAAAATATTCAGCCATTGTTAAAGCTGCATGACCAACACGAAAGCGTGCACCCGGCGGTTCATTCATCTGCCCGAATAACATCACCATGTCTTTAAGCAGATCAGCCTCTTTCATGGCGTTGTATAATTCATTCCCTTCCCTGCAACGCTCACCAATTCCGCAAAACATACTTACGCCTTTGTTATGGCCAACCATGTTATGGATCATCTCTGTAAGTAATACAGTTTTGCCTACGCCTGCCCCACCAAATAACCCTGCTTTGCCACCACGTTCCAATGGCATCAGCACATCAATGGCTTTAATACCGGTTTCAAAAATTTCGGACTTAACGGCTCTTTTTGATAATGGCGGAGGTGATTGGTGAATATTGCGTCTTTCACCTTCCGGCAAGGGATCAAGGTGATCAATTGTGTTGCCAAAAACATCAAACATTCTACCCAGGATATTTTTACCAACTGGTACGGTCAGTTCCTTTCCATCAGTTTCAACAACCATACCTCTTGCCAATCCCTGTGTTGGGTTTAAAGCAATGCCACGTACACTATGGTCATCCAGTTGCGCTAATACTTCAATAGATACCTGCTTGTCTTTGCCTGAGCGGAGTAAAGTATAAATTGACGGCAGATTATTTTCAAAAGCCACATCTACTACGCTGCCTCTTACAGAAATAATTTTTCCATAATTAAGTTTCATGCCGCCCTGGTAGTTATTTTCATCCATTTTATTTTAATTATTACGGAGCTGCAAAGCGGTATCCAATGTTTACAAATTCAGTAGCGCTGCGCCTTATCGGTTACGAATGTTAATAAAAGCAACAAAAGTGATTATTCTCTGATGCCACTCTGCATTGTCAAAACAGTTTATTGTTTATAATTTCAGGCGTTGCCGGATCAATCAATCCATAATTTTGCGATACTAATTTTTTATTTTTGTGACGATACTCAATCCGGCTCAATAAATGCGTAATGAGTGCAATATGGGTTGAATCTTTATCATCTCCATTTACAATAAACCACGGCGCATTTTTAAAATTTGTTTTCAACAGCATTTCATCCCTTGCCCCGGAATAGTCCTTCCAGTGTTTTTGTGCCACTTCATCTATCAGGCTTATTTTCCACTGCTTCAGTGGATCTTTTTTACGGTCATCCAATCTTTTCTCCTGTTCTTTTTTACTAATATCCAGATAATATTTCAGGATGATGAAACCACCTTCGATCAGTCCATTCTCGAATGATTCTACTTCTGAAAAAAATGACTTGTATTGTTTGTGGGTGCAAAAGCCCATTACTTTTTCTACCCCGGCACGGTTGTACCAGCTACGATTGAACAATACAAACTCGCCCGATGTCGGCAGGTTTGCTGTGTAACGCTGAAAATACCACTCCTTTTCCTCACCGTTGGAAGGCTTGCCTAATGCTACCACTTTTGTTTCACGGGGACTTAAATGTTTGGTGATTCTTTTGATCGTTCCATCTTTTCCAGCGGCATCCCGACCTTCCAGGATTACCAGCAGTTTTATATCAGAAGCTTTCACTTCTTTTTGCTACTTTACCAATTCTATGTAATGCCCGTGTAATATCTTTTTATCTTTAGCTTTTTTCACTTCATTAACTTTTTTCAGAAGCAAGGTTGGCACTTGCCGAATTATTGTACGCTGCTTCATGGACTGGCGCACTATTTTTTATTGATACAATGTCCATATCAACTATAACTTTAGACTCTAACCAAAGCAGCTCTTTTATTTTTTCCACCGGAATCAAAACCTTTTCCCCACCAATAAAATTATGAGTATCAATAACAACGGATACAATCTGCCAGGTTTCAGCGTCTATAATGAAATCATTTACATGCCCGATTTCTCCATCCGTTGCATGAAGGTGATAGCTTATTACAGTATTGTTGCTTCTTAAATGTATATCATCATCTTTTCGGTCATCATTACTATCAGACTCCCTTACAACCTTTTCATCCACGATAATTGGCGAATTCAAAAAAGGTGTAGAACCTCCGGCAAAAAAACCACTACCGCCATATCGTTGCCAGGCGTAGTGCCCGTATAATTCAATTTCCTGCTGGCGGCAAACAGGTTTGTCCGAATCAATATCCGGGCTGTTTTGCACTTTTTCTCTAGTAAGGTTTACCGGGAGGTCTTTTTTATTCCAATCTATTTTTTGTACAGCTTGTGGCGAAATAAGGACCTTACGCCCAAGGAGCCAGCTTCCTGTTTTTACAACGAGGTAACGGATTACCCAGCTTTTATCATCAAAATAAAATTCTTCTACTTTCCCGATCTCACCATCGGTGGCCCCTATACTGTATCCAATTAAACTTTTAATATTGCGTTGCATATAATATTTTTTGTTTTTAATTACGTTTCAGTAATGTCAGTTATTAAATTTGAACTGATACTTTTATCATTCATTTCATCCTCATTTTTATTGAATAATTATGCAACTGTAAAGTACCTCATACACAACTTCTTTTTATTACATAATCTTCTAAACAAGTTATAACATTCACACTTATACAGTATGCTATGTAGTCTGAGACTGGAGAGGAAGATAAAAGGTTAAATTGCTCATCCGGGAAAAACAGGCACTATAAAAAAGAAAGCAGGTTAGAGAAAAGGTAAATGAGAAGCTATAAAAGTGGAGATGTTCGAATTACTAAACGAGTCTTATGTGGTCAATTCACTAAAGAAAAATAAACGATATAATTAACCCATCTACAATCAAAATACCAAAAACAGCCTATTTACCCATACTGAATTTTTTCACTTTATTCTGTAAATATGGTCGATGTTTTATACCCAAAACTTTCTCCAATTTGGCTTGTTAGCAGTGAAAAAGCGGGAAAAGATATGGTCCAGGCAGAAACCGTAACGCTCTTTAATGATATGTGTTTGATGGCACCTGCTACATTGATTGACAAACGGATTACATGGCAGGCCATTGACAGCAATTCAGCAAAAGCCACTTTTACAAATCATGGTATTATAATACCAGCGATTTTATATTTTAATGAAAAGGGACAATTAATTGATTTTATCTCCAACGACAGAGATGTAAATCACTATCCATTTTCTACCCCATTGAGTAACTATAAAAACATAAACGGCATAAACATCATGACGTATGGTGATGCTATCTGGCATTATCCCGATGGAAAATTTATTTATTGAAAATTTAATTTGAAGGAGATTGAATATAATGTTTCGGTATTAAAATAATAAAATATGAAACTTAATAAGGAGTGGCATCTTACTCACCCCATGCCAAAGAACCAAACATTTGAGTGACGTATTGCCTGGCATATAGAACATGCCAATCAATGCGCCTGCAGAGTCATACCTGAACAATTTAAAGAAGAAATAGCGAGAAGAAAAATAAAAATGTAAGCACATGAATACAACAATAAAAAAATCCGTTTATTAACAATAACTTAAGACAAAAGATGTATGAAAAGATTTTCGATAATCTAGTATTTATTTTTTGATATTGGAGATATCAACGTGATGCGTAAATGTATGAAAGGAATAAAACGAAGGCCGAATTTAAAACAACTTAAATAAACTATTCATGAAATCAAAAACAACACGAAATATTCTTATTGTCTTATTAGCATTTCTAGGGCTTGGGGCAATCTTTGGAAGTGGTGCATTGATACTCTCTCCTTCAGGCAAATTATTAGGTGGTTTACCTTTGGCAATGATCGCTAAAACACCCTTTACCGATTTCCTAATTCCGGGCATTATTTTGTTTTTAGTAATAGGTGTTACACCGCTATTGCTTATCCAGCCGTTATTAAAAAAAACGAACTCAAATTTTTTAGAAAAGTTTAATTTTTTTGGCGACATACACTGGGCCTGGTCATTTTCTGTTTACATAGCCTTTTCGCTTATTATTTGGATACAAACTGAAATGCTGATGATTTCAGCTGTTCATTGATCTCATGCACTTTACATGGGTTGGGCATTGCTTATCATTTTTGTTGCATTACTACCGCAGGTAAGAAACCTATATAAAAAAGAAAATAATTTAAAATGAAAAGTAAAATGAAACTTAATATAGCAGGTACCTTATTATTTCTTGCCGGCAGTTTTATCATTATGAGTATTATTACCGGTGAAACGTTTTACCCATCAGGCTATTCCACATTTAAGAGCGAAATCAGCGACCTTGGTGGAACTCGCCCACCCAATAGTATAATTCATGAGCCCTCTGCTACTATCTTTAACACTACCATGCTTGTTACCGGGTTAATGATTTTTATTGCTTCACTTTTTATACATCAACAGTATAAAAAATGGCTCTTTACTATTCCATTAACTATTTTTGGTTTGGATGTTTTTGGTGTAGGAATTTTTCCAGGGCATGTTGTATTCTGGCACGGCATTTTTGCTTTAATAGCATTTACATTTGGCAGTATTACCTGCATTGCCGCTTTTAAAATAGTACCGCCCCCGCTGCGCTACATCGGTATTTGCATTGGGATGATGTCGTTATTATTTTTATATGGCGCCAATATTTTTATCCCTTATTTAGGCGCTGGCGGCACTGAGCGTTGGGTGGCTTATCCTGTTGTGTTTTGGCTTATTGGGTTTGGTGGCTTTTTATTGGGGTCGAAAGTGGAAAATAAAAATGCTGCAACATGAAAACTCCATTTACAACCGAACAATTTTTTAGTGTATTTGAAAAATACAATAAAGCAGTTTTTCCATTTCAACTAATAATTATTTTATTGGGAATATTCGCACTGGTTTTAATTCATTCAAACAATGCTTTAAAAAATAAATTAATTGGAAGTTTTCTCGGATTGCTATGGATATGGATGGGAATGGCTTATCACATCTTATTCTTTTCAGTAATTAATAAATTGGCTTTTGTATTCGGTGCTGTTTTCATTGTACAGGGATTGTTGATTTTAATAAATACTTTTCTAGCAGATAAATTAACTTTTAGTTATTTTTCTAAAAGAAAAAATTATTTTGGTTACTTCTTTATACTGTTTGGATTAATTATTTATCCGCTCTTAAGCTATTTTATTCAGGGTTCATTTAACACAACAATAGCGCCTGGCTTACCCTGCCCATCTACGATTTTTACTTTTGGTTTTTTTATGATGACGGGAAATAAATTTCCAAAATATTTGCTTATTATTCCGTCCATTTGGGCAATCATCGGTGCAAGTGCAGCAATTCAATTTGGTGTTTACCAGGACACAATACTTTTAATTACTGCAATCATTGCCGACACGATATTATTTAAATATAAGAAATGAAATAGAAAAAAGTAACAATTGAATTATTTATAATCTGCAATTTTAATTAGCTTGGTCACATTCATTACAATAATTTTTCTGCCTTTTGTTTCAAGTATTTTGTCCGCTTTAAATTCTGAAAGCACTCTCACAACATTTTCTCTTGCTGTTCCAACAAGGCTTGCTAAATCATCTCTGCTCATATTTATTTCTACTGGCATACCAGCCTTAAACTTTATTTTATATTTTTCTCTCAAAACAATTAGTTGCAGCGCCAGCCTTTCCCGTACAGATTTTTGTGCAAACATACTAAGGCTGTTTGCTAACACGGCAAACTCATGGCTTAGGGTTTTTAATAAGCGTCTGCTTAAAACTTTTGACTGATTTAGTGTTTCTAAAAAATCTTCTTTGGGTATAAATGCAATCCTGCTTTCTTCCAATGCTGCTGCACAATCGGGGTAACGATCTTCAGAAAGTATGGCATGATAGCCTAATAACTCACCTGTGTTTGCTACATAAATAATTTGCTCTTTAGCATCTTTGTCTAATTTATATTTTTTTACCATCCCGCTAATGATATAAAATATGCCTGAAGGATACCCACCTTCCCTGAAAATGATTTCCCCTTTTTTATATATCTGTTCAGTTTTATTAGCCGTCAATAGTTCCAAATCAAATGCAGGCAAATCTGCCAAAACGGATTCACTTTTAAAATCCCATTTATCTATTGGAAATACTCCTTTAATACTCATCGTAACCGCAAATTTACCCATTTAAAAATTGATAAAACTCACTTTTTGAATTGATAAGGTTTACCGCATACGAGTAACATAGCCGGTAGCTTTGCAATATGAAATCAGATAAATCAACAAAGGAGAACCTGTTCTATACGAAAGACCATGAGTGGATCGATTTTCAGAGCGCAACAGCTTACGTAGGGGTAAGCAGTTTTAAACTTATCGGCTTCAGGGAAATACAGCAGGTTATTTTTAGTCCACAAACCGGTATTAAGAATAAGGGTGACCTGATAGCTACGATAAAGTATAATGATTACCAGATAGAAGTTAATATGCCGGTGGATGGTAAATTAATAAGATTAAATACAGATCTGATTTTTGGTGAACAGAATTTATTATTAAAAGATATTGGAAACAGTTGCTGGATTGCACAAATAATTCCATCGCAACCCAATGAAAGAAAAGACCTGTTGCCTCCTAAGCAGTACCAGAAGAATAGTGAAACCAGAAACGTAAAAATAAAATCTCATTTAAGCATATAATCATGCCCTTACTCGAAAAAAGAATTCACACAGAAAATTGGTTTGGTTCTGATGCACAGTTTAACCAGCTTTATCCTTCTTCTATTCAGTTGCTTGCCCAGCGGCACTGGACACCGTTGGTTATTGCAAGAAAAGCAGCTACTTTTTTAGCTACCGAAAGTAATGCCAGGATACTGGACATTGGAAGTGGGGCAGGCAAATTTTGTCTGGCTGCTGCTCATTACAAACCTAAAGCATTGTATTATGGAATTGAACAAAGAAAAAGATTAGTCACTCATGCAGAGACGGCAAGAGAAACACTCGGACTTGAAAATGTTTCTTTCCTGAATGGAAATTTTACTCAAGTAGATTTCAGAAATTACAACCACTTTTACTTTTATAATGCTTTTTATGAAAATATAGCAGGTACTGATAAAATCGACAATAGTATTGACTATTCCCTGGAGTTGTATAATTATTACAACCGCTATTTGCGTAAGCAATTAGAACAAAAGCCCCCTGGCACCAGGGTTGCTTCTTTTCACAGCCTGGAAGATGAAATGCCGAATGGATACCATATTGTAGGTTCTGAAATGAATGACCTTTTAAAGTTTTGGATCAAAATATAATTGAAATAATTAGCTATGTTAATAAAATTTGAAAATGAAGCTGCAGAAATAGTCAGTCAACTGAAATTAGCTGATGGATATTTAGATTGTGAAAAGGTAATCATATATAATATTAGAAAGCAGTTAAAAAATGAAATTTTAGGTTCGGATGTTGAGAAATACCTGATAAACCTGAAAGCATATCTGGACATAGAAGTCATAAATCATCAGACTGTGGACGACTACAGAAATTACCGTTACGCCAGCGCTTTTTTAAACACACTGATCACTATTCCTTATTGGCATAGCTGGATTAATACAATTAATTTATAAACAATAATTTTAAAGTTAAGTATATGGAAATTGTCAAAATAGAAGAACCGGTAAAACATAATTATTTATGGACAATTCTAAATCATAAATGCCCTCATTGCAGAAAAGGGAATATGTTTTTGAGTAATAGTGCCTACACCCTGAAGGGGTCAATGAAAATGTATGACCATTGCCCGGAATGTGGCCAGCAAATGGAAATTGAAGAAGGGTTTTATATAGGTACTGGCTATGTAAGCTATGCACTTACTGTTGCATTATCTGTTTCTACATTTGTAGCCTGGTGTGTGCTGATAGGTATCTCTGTAGATGATAACAGGGTATTTTGGTGGCTTGGAACAAACGCTCTTTTATTGTTGTTGGTTCAGCCTTATTTTATGCGTTTATCCAGAACTATATGGTTATCTTTTTTTGTAAAATATAATGCCAACTGGAAAGCTGAACAAAATAAAATGGTTGCAGTGTAAGATTTTGAAATAAAATATTACTAATGAAAAGCCAAGTTGCAAATGTTTCCTCTGAGACCAGATTATAAAGGTTGTTAAAAGGAAATGAAAGATTAGACCTTTTAAAGCCAATCCGTCCAAATGAAGACACTAAGAAGTTAAAGGATGTTGCCAAATGGCAGCATCCTTTTGCAGATATTTATTTATTAATTAAACACTACGTATGTCATTATCATTAACAGAATATCGAATTAAGCTCATTACAAAAATCATGTTTGCGTCTTCTCAGAATGAAGTGAAGCGATATATTGACGCATCAGTGAAAAGTCTTGAGCAAAATAAACTCAATGGCCATATTATTACCCGGTTTACTGATAAAATGCTGGACGAACTGGAATCATTTAGCCCATTAAATAAAGAGGCACAACAATGGAGTAATATTAAGATGGCGAGGATTTGTTTTAATCAGATAAAGAGGAAACTGGAAAAAGTACTACAACAATAAATTACTTCCCATGTTTAAACCAAAAATACTTGATACACTAAAAAACTACAATCGTCAACAGTTTTCAAAAGATTTATTAGCTGGTTTAATAGTCGGTATTGTGGCACTACCGCTTGCTATTGCCTTTGCCATCGCTTCCGGTGTATCGCCGGAGAAAGGGCTATATACAGCCGTTATTGCAGGATTTATTATTTCTGCAATGGGCGGCAGCCGGGTGCAGATTGGTGGCCCCACGGGTGCATTTATTGTAATTGTGTACGGCATTGTACAGGTACATGGGGTAAATGGCTTAATCATTGCCACTTTTATGGCTGGTATAATGCTTATCATTATGGGCTTTGCCCGGTTGGGTTCTGTAATAAAATTTATTCCACATCCTTTAATTATTGGGTTTACAAGTGGTATCGCCGTTCTGATATTTTCTTCTCAAATGAAAGATTTTTTTGGTTTAAAGATGGGGGCTATACCGGCAGATTTTTTAGACAAATGGAAAAGCTACATTGAAAGTTTTGGGGCAGTAAATATTTCTGCTGTAGCCATTGCCGCAGCAACTGTTGCTATCATTTTACTTTGGCCAAAAGTTACCCATAAAATACCGGGTTCTCTTATTGCAATATTAATAACTACCGCAGCCATGCAATTACTTCATCTTCCTGTTGATACTATTGGCAGCAGGTTCGGAAGCATCCCTTCCTCATTACCAATGCCCGTAATTCCTCATGTAGATTTTGCCACTATTAAAAATTTAATACAGCCTGCTTTTACAATTGCTTTATTGGGCGGAATTGAATCTTTATTGTCGGCAGTTGTTGCGGATGGAATGATTGGCGGCAATCATAAATCGAATATGGAATTGATAGCACAAGGAACGGCAAATATATTTTCTTCAATCTTTGGCGGCATTCCTGCCACTGGTGCCATTGCCCGTACTGCCACCAATGTTAAAAACGGTGGACGTACACCCGTAGCAGGAATTGTACATGCCATAACGCTATTGCTAATAATGTTGTTTGTTGGTAAGTGGGCTGCATTGATACCAATGGCAACATTGGCAGGAATTTTAGTTGTTGTTGCATATAACATGAGTGAGTGGGAAAGTTTTGTTTCTGTTTTTAAAGGCCCACGAAGTGATGTGGCTGTTTTGCTCACCACATTTTTGTTGACAGTGTTAGTTGACCTTACAGTTGCTATTGAAATAGGAATGGTTTTAGCCGTATTCCTGTTTATGCGTAAAATGATAAAGTTTAGTGATGTAAGTATTTTGACAAAAGATATTGATGATAATGGTAATGGAAAAGACAAAGAAGCGATATGCAATTTTTCAATTCCGCATGATGTTGAAGTATTTGAAATAACCGGGCCATTATTTTTTGGGGCAGCTTATAAATTTAAAGATGCAATGAGGTTTATCGGGAAGCCACCAAAAATATTAATCATCCGAATGAGGCAGGTTCCCATTATCGATTCAACAGGAATAAGAACTTTGGAAGAAGTATATAAAGAGTCAAAGCACAGGGGAACAAAACTGATCTTATCGGAAGTACATAGCCAGCAGGTGATGAAAGAATTACAGGATGCAAGATTACTTTTTTCTATTGGTAAAGGCAATGTAACGGATAGCTTTGAAGAAGCATTGTCCAGAGGTATTGTGTTGCTGCAAGATACAAAGAATAATAAAAATATTCCGCTGGCTGATTAGCATTTTCACTCTTATTATATATTCAAGTTGTTAGAAAATCGTCGAACTAAAGAGTGTTTGCTGTGTGTTTCTACATAACTCATCAGGTGCAGCCAAAGAGCGAAGTTGTAGTATTCTCAATTATTAAATATACACAATCTGCTTTTTAAGCCTGAAAGGCTGTGATTATTGTAGAAAATGCACCATTCATAATCTAAAATACCGAAGGGATGACATAAAATCCTGGTTCACGCCATCGGGATTAACAAAAATTCAACTATTCAAACTATAATCATGGCATCCATTCAGGATTATTGAGTTTTGTCAAAGCATCGGAAATAAAAAAGCGGAATATTTTTTTGGGACCGGCTTTTGTTTTCCATGGCATCATCGTTGTGTCACTCACTTGTACCGCATACCTTTATTGAGCTTTTATTGAAGCGTAGAATTTAGAGGAGTTGGTTCGTGAGACAAGAACCAAGGCGAAGATAAAAAGCTGAGTAAGCATATTGATTTGTTCCGCCAGCAGCAGCAAATGGCCTTAGCCCAGGGCAAACCAGAAGTGTACGAACTGCTGAACGAATACGAAAAGCAAACTATTATTGCACGGGTGGAAAAACTGGGCTGCTGAATCAGAGGTGACAGATTTTTAAAAGCTGTCACCTGTAGCGTATCAAAACATTTTATTTGCGTTCATGTGCCACGGGCGAAGGCTTAAGAGAACATGAAAATCGATGTTAGAAATTAGTTTAGGGCTTCCCAAATATCAAAATCAAACTCTTCTTTAATCGCTCTTAAGTATGAAATCTGGCATGGGTCAGCTGTTAATAAGATTAAAAAAAAAGTTTTCGCATCTTGACCAAAAGCTTGTATCTCAATTAATTTTCTTGAAATGTATCTTTTCCTTTTATCAGCTAAACCAGCATCATCTAATTTTAATAAAGTAACCAAATTCTTTGCTTCTTCATCGTTTTCAGATTTGGCAAAATAATCACCATTATTGTAAATAATTCGATCTTCAAAATCACTTGCTGTAGGGTGAAGAACAGGTTAAAAATGTTCCCACTTATAACTTTTTTCCTTGTTCCATTGATGTTTTACTAAAAACCAATTGTTATAATTATCCTGCGGAGTATCTTTAAGATTTGGGTCAAAATGTTCTATATCCTTAGCATCCGTCCTGCTGATATATTCATCGGTATAAGCACAGAATTTTTTTTGCTCACTAAACAATAGTGTAGCAATTTTTTTATTGTTATTTGAATCTCCCGATGCATACATTAACCTATCCGCAAGTATTTTTGAATTAGGATTCTTAACGGCTTTTCTCATTAAAAATTATATTTATCTCCCAGTTCTGATAGTTCAATTATAAGTTCTTTCTTTTTTTCGTCTTCAGTTTCTTGAGAAACTTTTCGCTTTAAATCGAGGTATTGCTGGTAAGCCCTTTTGCCAAAATTGTTATAATAGTCAATGTTAAAATCTTGTCTTAAAATGTCGTTAGGGTCATCCCCGATTGGAGATTGTCCTCTGCGTACAGCAACTTCTCCATTTTCATCAAAATATAAAATAAATCTTTCTTCCGGTTCAAAAGAAGCCGCAATGAAGGGAGAATGTGTAGCAACTATTAATTGTGCTTCTGGAGCAAGATTTTGATAATGAGTAATTAAGTCAATTTGCATGTCAGGAAATAATGATCGTTCAGGTTCGTCCAAAAGTATAATGCTATCCTTAGTATCTAGTTCAAATAATGGAAACATTGAAAGTAGTAAGCCTTTTGTACCAGTACTTAAACCAGAAATAGGAATTACTTCATCCCTGATTTTCGACTTAATAGGTATAACATATTCAGTATTGACCAAGTCTATCTGTAAATTTAATTTTTTTAGTACTGGATTAAAATAATTCGAAAATGATTCAAGTGGATTCTCGTTCGCTTTAGCCCATCTAGCGTATTCGGTATTAAGTCTGTTCATATCCCCAATCGCACCTTTGCTAATTAGTTCTGAAGCCATCTGAGTGAACCTTTTTCTATAGTCAAGTATTTTTGCCAAAAGCGTTAACCAAATAGCCTCATCGATAGACTGTACAAATTCATAAATATAATTCCTCTCATTTCGAGGGCTTGTCTTTACATTCAAATAATCAGATAACTCTTTAGTTAACTCACTCGTTATGTTAACTGGATTTTTGTTAAAAATATTAATAGATTCTTTTGATATTATTTCTGAACTTAAATACAATATTCTTAAACTTTCATTTATAAGGTGACCGACAGAGCCTCCGGAATCGCCATATTTATACTCTTTTTCCCCCTTTTGAACTTTATTTTCTAAAATTTTTAAGCTTTCATTTTTTAATGCATATTCTATGCTTCCTTTGAAATTAAGTTGCTTCCGGCTAAATAAGTCTTTACCATTTACAACTTCCATAGATTCAATGATTCTATAGTTATCCTTTATTAATTCCAGAATGCTTGTTTTTCCAGTTGCACTTTGTCCTATAATACAAATTTTATTCAGCGGTTTTCCTACGTTTTCATGTCCTTCCGGATATGTAAATGGAAAATTTAAGTTTTTAAGATGCTTATAAGAATCAATTTGTAATCCTTGTAATTTCATGAGTTTAATAGTTGATGAAATATAATTGTTCCCAAAGTTAATAAAAAGCAAACGTGATTTCGGATCCTTTTTGCCACTGCAGGTAGGTTTATTGCCGACGTCTGGGCTTCCACCAACGCCGTCTTTAACTCCGTTACTGGACAGATATGCAGCTTAGCAAAGCACCGCTGCGTATCTGTGTCCACTAATACTGTTACCAAATAACCTCGTTACTGGCGCAGATATGCAGCTTAGCAAAGCAGCGCTGCGTATCTGTGCCACTAATACTGTTACCAAATAACCTCTCCACACCTTAAAGTTTAAAAGCTTTTACATAGGCACAGATACTCCAACACACAAAACCCATGCTGCATATCTGCGCCAGTAATCGAGACACTTTATTTTAATTAACAAAGCAACGTTTTCCTCAAATTACACGTCTTAATAATACCTAAAATTCTTTGCTCATGAAAATTGTAACGCTCCTTGCCTTTTTTAGTATTGCCCTAACTGCCTGCGAAAGGCAGCATTCTGTTGATACAGGCACCCGATCGGCATATGCACCAGTGTATGCAAAACTTGCCGACCTTTCTGCCATTGCTACATTGCCGCCGCAAGCCACCATAAAAGCAGGCAAAATATATGCTTACGGCAATTATATTTTTCAAAACGATTTAAATACCGGTATTCACATTATTGATAACGCTGTACCGGCTAATCCCAAAAAAATTGCTTTTTTAAAAATCCCTTTCAGTACCGAAATTGCAATAAAAGGCAATTATTTATATACTAACAGTGTAAGCGATCTATTGGTATTTAATCTGGCCAGTCCGCAGCAACCCCAGTTAGTTAACAGGGTCAGCAATGCTTTTCCAATAATTAATCAAAATTATCCGTCGCAAACCAATGTTTATTTTGAATGTGCCGATGCTGAAAAGGGTATTGTGGTAGATTGGGAATTAAAACAAATTACTAACCCCGCCTGTAAAAGATAAAAATATGAAAACAGTAATAACAGCTTGTAGCTTTTTAGTTTTGTTATGCAGCGGCTTAAGCTGCACTAAAGACAGCGGTGGTAATTTTTCAGCGGGTGCCAGCCCGGCCGGGCAGGGAGGATCGCTTGCCAGGTTTACAATTGTGGGCAACTATTTATATACCGTAGATAAGCAGGATTTAAAAGTATTTTCAATTGCCGATGCTGCTAACCCGGTTTTAAAAAATACCGTTGCTGCCGGTTTTGATATTGAAACCATTTATCCCTTTAAAGATAAATTGTTTTTAGGGTCTAGTACTGCTGTATATATATTTTCAATTGATAACCCCGAGCTGCCCGTGAAATTAAGCACCGCCATTTCGCCAACGGTGTTGCGCCGTTGCGATCCTGTGGTGGCAAAAGACTCGGTAGCTTATGCAACCTTACGCAGCAGCGGCCCATGCGGCGGTGTACAAAGTATTTTAGCTGTGTACGATATTAAGGATATTACTAACCCAAAGGAAGTATACCAGGTACCTGTATCAGAACCTTACGGACTTGGTTATACAGGTAATGCACTTTATGTATGCAATAGTAACAGCTTACTGGTGTTTAATATTGCCAACCAATATCAGCCTCTTTTGGTAAAACAAATTAGTGGTAATGCTTTTGTAGATGTGATACCTTACGGCAACACACTTATTTGCTGGGTAAGGGATGGGATAGTTTTGTTCGACATCAGCAATAAATTTGATCCCGTATTTATTTCAAAAATTATTTGATGAAGAAAATTGTATTACTGTGCGTTGTGCTATCTATTATAAGCACAGCTTTATTTGCACAGCGCAGGCAACACCTTAATAAAGGCGATTTGTTTGCCAGGCTCACCGTTACTGATTTAATAAACCCGTTAGATAATTCAATAACAGTTGGGGCTGCATATATGCTGCACAGCCGTTGGTCGGTGGCTGCCGATGTTGGGTATATTTTTAACTCCACCCGCAGCGATGAAGTGCGTAATGATAATACAAAAGGATTACTCTCTAAAATAGCTTTGCGCTGGCACTACTCAAAATCAAAAAGAAGTTTTGTGGAGCTTATGGGCTACTATAAAAATTATAGTTACAATAACAACGGCTGGCTGGGTATGGATTGTACCGCAGGTGTGCCCGCCTATCAAAAATGGAGTACATATAAAATAAGAAAGGAAATACCAGGTGCTGTACTTAAATGGGGCTACACAGGCCAGCTATCTAAAAAAGGGAAACTTTGGTACGAAGCTTCAGCAGGATTTACCTTGAAACATACTACCGAAAAATTAGTTAACCAACCCGCTAATACCTGTATAATTAATACCATTAGCATTAATTCTGCATTCGGCGCCACGGATACGCCATTAGAAGGAAATCCCGGAGTACAGGTAGGTTTTAAATTATTGTATAGGATCAGGTAGAAAAAAAATCTCTGCACCTTGGTAGCACACGAAACGAATTGCTGCAAAAACCGATAAGGTCTGCAGCAAAGCTGCACTGCCTTAGTTCTTGGTACACTAAACATTTTATTTGCGTTAGTTGTGCCACAAACGCAGGGTTGAAATTTTGTAAATCATTTCTACATTTTAAGCGCAACCGCCAATCTTTTTAGCTTATCTGGAATTTTATTAAGGGGCAAAATGAAATCAGCAACACCTGCTGCCTGTGCACTGAGCGGCATGAAGTCAACTTCGGCAGACATGTCCTGAGCAAAGGTTTTCCCACCCTTGGCCTTGATTTGCCTGCAGCCCTCCGTGCCATCGCCATCATAGCCGGAAAGGATAATGCCGACCGCACGTGCGCCCATTGCCTCTGCAAGGGAAATAAAAAATATATCTACCTGTTTGTTCCTGCTAATGCGGGGGGAGGTTACTCTAAAACGATAATCTTCAATAGTAAGATCTGAGTCTGGAGGAATTACGTAAACATGATTCGCAAGGATCGGCATTGCCTCAGCAGCCACGGTTACTGACATTTTCGTGTGCCTCTGTAGTATTTTAGCTAACTCACTATGGGCGGTAGGGTTCATGTGA
>JBBRCM010000069.1:0-17841 GCA_038204855.1 Chitinophagales bacterium | reverse complement strand
CCTCCAAAGGCTCTTTATTTTAGACTGCAGCGAAAAATAAAATATAACCTTTTGATACACTACCTTATTATCCATGCCATAAGTTCTCCCGATTGTTGAGTTTCCGGGACATGCTTCATTAGTTGTAACCCATTGCTCTATATCTTTATCGGTTCTTCTTCTTGCCCCTCCGCATGCTCTTTCTGTATTTAAAAAAGTTTGATAATCGGCGGGTGAAGTTGTATTGCTTTCTAAAGCCTCTAAAAGCTCAAGTCCAAAATCTTCATCAACGCCCAACACCATCATCCCGGTAGCAGATAAATTATCATTTACCAAAGATGAATAAGCATTAACATTAGTTGCTGCAATCATAAGCCCCCTGTCATTTATCAAATCAATTTTTATAAGGTAATTTCCAATTTGAAATATTTTATCCAAATTTAATACCTCTTTCAAAAATTCTGGATATAATGTATCGGCATCTATTCCGGCACTTACTGCATATTCGGCCATGGTAGTTAAAGTACTGCTTTGTACGGCAATATTTCTAAGGCCGGCCCATGTGCTTTCATCTTCTGTGTAGGGCTCATAAGAGGCAACTGCCGAAAAATTCATCAAATTTCCATTTGCAGTTGATGCCTGCGAAAAAGAAATGGCGGAAAAACAAAAACTGAATAATGCTAAAAAAATTATTTTAAACTTTTTCATGGCTATACTTTTAATTATTGCCTACTCTTTTTATAGTTCCGGTTTTCGGCTTACCCGGCTCATTGGCCAATGATAAACAAATGTACCAGTACACAATAGCCGAAAAAAGCAGGTTTTCACAAAATAAGTTGAGATTTTCTCCGAATTTACCTGTGAAAATTCACAACAATTAAATTGAAATAACTGCTACCAAAAGCAAATTATTAGTATCACAAAATATCAAAGAACCATTTATGTAATAAAGATGAAATAATTTATTAGTAATATTTTGTGAAAATTCACAATATTGGAATAATAAATTGCAATATATTTATGTGAAATTTAATTAAAGTATCCTAACTTGTTTACATCCCCCCCCCCCCCCCCGCATACACTGAACCCGTACTGCTCTATAATTCCGTTAACCCTATATCCAAAACATGCAAGCTTCAAATAGTAATACCTTAATAAAGCTGGCAGTAGCAGATGATCATTGCCTGTTTAGAGAAGCCATTTGTGCACAAATAAACACATGGGATGATTGTAAAGTAATTATTCAGGCTGCAAATGGCCGCCAATTACTTGAGAGGCTTAATAATAACCTGCCGGATGTGGCGTTGATTGATATTGCTATGCCCGAAATGAATGGATATGAAACCATAAAAATTATTAAGGAAAAGTATCCGGCAATAAAACTAATGGCTCTTTCTGCTTATAATAGTGCCGAGATGGTATGCCAATTGATAAAATTAGGTGCACGGGGTTTTGTAAACAAAAACGATGATGCTATCAGATTAAAAAAGGCTATTAATCAAATTGTAAATGCAGGATATTTTTTTTCGGATCATACTGCATCTAAAATGGTTGAAAAAGCAATCCGAACCGGCACCCATTTTAATAAAGATGATATTACAGACAAAGAGGTTAGTTTTTTAAAACTACTTTGTACAGAAAAAACCTATAAAGAAATTGCAGATGAAATGAATATATCGGAAAGGCATACAGAATATATAAGAAATGCTCTTTTTGAAAAATTTAATTGCAAAAGCCGCACTAGTTTAGCAGTTTTATCAATGGAAAAAGGACTGGTGTTTTTGTAGTTTAAATAATACTTACTACACTTTTTTATGCCTAAAAAATGGACAACAAAAGGAGAAGACGAGAAAGCATCGCCCATTTTAAAAATAGTTTTCAGATAGCGCTTCTATTTCTCATTTTCATTTGATGAATTCAAAAATTCACGTCACTTTAATGCATTTACCGGCTTTCCTTGTTTGATAGCCTGTTTGGTTTTTTTCAGCAGCAGCCCGTCTCAATTAAAACTTAAAATCATTTTCGATTCATTTTATTTCTACATTTACATTCTCATTGCTCCCCGGATTTGTTTTATTCTAATGCAGAGCCAACTCCACCAGCATCTTAGTTAATTAAAACAAAGCACCATGTCTGTTCATAAAGAAATTAAAAAAGTTACCACCGATACGCTGCAAAAGATGAAAGCTGCCGGAGAAAAGATCTCCATGATAACGGCCTACGATTTTTCTTTTGCAAAAATTTTTGATACGGCCGGTATTGATATCATCCTTGTAGGCGACAGCGCCAGCAATGTAATGGCCGGCCACGAAACCACGCTGCCTATTACACTCGACCAGATGATCTACCATGCACAAAGTGTTGTACGGGGTATTAACCGTTGTCTTGTTGTGGTGGATATGCCCTTTGGTTCATATCAATCCAATTCAGAAATTGCACTGGCATCTGCCATTAAAATAATGAAGGAAACCGGTGGCCATTCTGTAAAACTGGAAGGTGGTGAAGAAGCAATGGATTCTGTAAAGAAAATTGTTAGTGCTGGGATTCCGGTAATGGGGCACCTGGGTTTAACACCACAGAGCATTTATAAATTTGGTACTTACACCGTAAGAGCCAAACAAACCGATGAAGCAACCAAACTGAAAAAAGATGCTTTGCTTTTGCAGGAAGCCGGTGCATTTGCCATTGTGCTTGAAAAAATTCCGGCAGCATTAGCAAAGGAAGTAAGTGACAGTTTGCACATACCAACCATTGGCATTGGTGCCGGTGGCGATTGCGACGGGCAGGTGCTTGTAATGCACGATATGCTAGGCATCAATGTTGAGTTTAAACCAAGGTTCCTCAGAAAGTATCTTAATTTATACGAACAGATAGATGGTGCTGTTAAGCAATACATCAGCGATGTAAAAAGCAAAGATTTTCCAAACGAAAACGAACAATATTAGCAGTGGGCAGTTGCCAGTCGGCAATCAGACCCTAGCTATCCGTACAATTTTCTAAATTCAAAAGCGGTTTATTGCCCACTGCAAACTGCCAACTGTTCTTCGTAACTTGCAGCCCTCAATTAAAAACTACATTCAATTTTAGCGATATGAAATTTTTAAAAGCATTAAAGATACAGGCCAGCAATAATGGCGTTTCTACCGGTGTAAACTGGTTAAAAAGTAATGGCGAAAAACTAAGCTCCTACTCTCCTGTTGATGGCAAATTAATTGGTACGGTAACCGGTGCCGATACAAAAACCTACGATGCCGTTATAAACAAAGCACAAACCGCTTTTGCCGAATGGCGCAACTGGCCTGCACCCAGGCGTGGCGAAATTGTAAGGCAGGTTGGCGAAGAATTAAGAAAAGCTAAAAACGATTTGGGACAATTAGTTAGTTACGAAATGGGCAAAAGCCTGCAGGAAGGCCTGGGCGAAGTACAGGAAATGATAGACATCTGCGATTTTGCTGTAGGCCTCAGCCGCCAGTTGCACGGGCTAACCATGCACAGCGAAAGGCCCGGCCACCGCATGTACGAGCAATACCATCCGCTGGGCATTGTGGGCGTAATATCTGCCTTTAACTTTCCGGTAGCTGTATGGAGCTGGAATGCAGCCCTTGCCTGGGTTTGTGGAGATGTTTGCGTTTGGAAACCCAGCGAAAAAACACCGCTTTGCGCCATTGCCTGTCAAAATATAATTCAGTCAGTTTTCAAAAAAAATAATGTGCCCGAGGGTGTTTCATGCATCATTGCTGGTAGTAGAAATATTGGCCAATCAATGGCCAACGATACAAGAATACCGCTGATTTCTGCAACAGGCAGTACGAAAATGGGCAAGGCCGTTGGTGCATCTGTTGGTCAGCGCCTGGGAAGAAGTTTACTGGAACTGGGTGGCAACAATGCCATCATCATTACCGAAAATGCAGATCTGGATATGGCGCTTATTGGTGCAGCATTTGGTGCTATTGGCACAGCCGGTCAGCGTTGCACCAGCACCCGTAGGTTGATCATCCACGAAAAAATTTACAACAAGTTTAAAGATAAACTGGTGCATGCGTATGGCCAGGTAAAAATTGGCGACCCGCTCAACGAAAAATATCATGTAGGGCCACTGATTGATAAAGATGCTGTAAAAATGTACCTCGACTCTATTGAAAAATGCAAAGCCGAAGGCGGTAAATTTATTGTGGAAGGCGGGGTGATGACAGGTAAAGGTTTTGAAAGTGGCTGTTATGTTAAACCCTGCATTGCCGAAGCAAAAAACAGTTTTGCCATTGTACAGCACGAAACCTTTGCACCCATTTTATACATCATGAAATACAAAACGCTGGATGAAGCCATTGCGCTACAAAACGGCGTACCTCAGGGTTTATCATCTGCCATCATGACCAATAACATGCGGCAGGCCGAGCAGTTTTTATCGCAGGCAGGCAGCGATTGCGGTATTGCAAACGTAAACATCGGCACGTCCGGTGCTGAGATTGGTGGCGCTTTTGGCGGCGAAAAAGAAACCGGCGGCGGGCGTGAAAGCGGCAGCGATGCGTGGAAAGTATATATGCGTCGCCAGACCAACACCATAAACTATACCGATAAGCTGCCGTTGGCGCAAGGCATACGGTTCGATCTATAAAGTTTTGCAAATAAATACAAATGGTATGGCTGTTATGGGCATACCATTTACTTTTACAAAAAATAAATAATTACTATGATCAGATCTCTCAGAATTCTCATTGGATTGGTATTTTTTAGCCTTTCGTCTTTTGCACAAAACAGTGTGGTACCCAACGGCTGGCACATGATGGATAAGGCTTCAGATGGCGTCAGCGGTATCAGCGCCAATAAAGCTTACGAATTTTTAAAAAGTAAAAATCTTAAAAGCAAAACGGTAATAGTTGCCGTTATAGATTCTGGAATTGATACAGCGCAGGAAGATTTAAAACCCATCCTCTGGACCAACCCTAAAGAAATTCCCGGCAATGGCAAGGACGATGATGGCAACGGCTACATAGATGATATACACGGCTGGAATTTTCTGGGCGGCAAAGATGGACGTAATGTAAAAGTTGACAGTGACGAACGCGGTCGTGTTTACTATGGTTTGAAAGATAAATGGGATAACAAGAACGTTGATAAATCAAAACTTTCAAAAGCCGACCTGTATGAATACGAAATGTTTGAAAGGGCCAAAGCCGAATTAAAAGGAGCCGATACAGAGGAAGACAAATTTAAAGATGTGGATGTTGCCGGTTTAAAAACACTCTATGCTAATTTGCTCGAAAGCGACAGCATCTTAAAAAAAGCCATGGGCCGTGATACCTTCACCGGTAATGAGCTTGATAAGTTTGTAACAAAATCTTTTGCAGAGCGTCGGGCAAAAAATGATTTCCTGGGCATGATGAAGAGCAACAACATGATGGACCAGTCTGATAAGGAATTTACAGGCGGCCTGCAGGAGTATATTGAATTTATAGAAGGCGAACAAAGAAAGGCTGAGGCGAAAGTAAAAGCACCCAAAGCATACCGCCTGGATATTACAGGCGATGATGAAACCAATTTTAATGCCCGTAATTACGGCAATAACGATTTAATGGCCGAAACCTCCATGCACGGCACACACTGCGCAGGCATTATTGGTGCTGTACGTGGCAATGGCAAGGGTATGGATGGTATTGCTGATAATGTACGCATCATGATGCTGCGTGCTGTACCCGATGGCGATGAGCATGATAAGGACATCGCCCTGGCGATCCGTTATGCTGTTGACAATGGCGCAAAGATCATCAGCATGAGTTTTGGTAAAAGTTACTCGCCGCAAAAGCAATGGGTTGATGATGCCTTTGCTTATGCCGAAAGTAAAAATGTATTGCTGGTTCATGCAGCAGGCAACGATTCTAAGAATATTGATACTGCCTATAATTTCCCAAACCCGGCTTTTGTAAATGGCGGCAGGTCTGGTTCTACCATTACTGTTGGTGCCAGTGCCGAGCCTACATCGGGTAGTTACACTGCTTCCTTCAGTAATTTTGGTAAAAAAGAAGTAGATGTATTTGCTCCGGGCGTAAAAATTTATTCAACCTTGCCCGGCGGCAATAATTATGGCAACTTAAGTGGCACCAGCATGGCTTGCCCGTTGGTAGCCGGTATTGCGGCCTTAACGCTGGAGTACTTCCCTACCCTTACTGCAAAGCAGTTAAAATATGTAATTGAGAAATCAGCCGTAGCGCCAAAAGAAAAAGTTACAAAACCCGGTACCGATGAAAAAGTACCCATGAGCGATCTGTCTAAAACCGGCGGTATTGTAAATGCGTACGAAGCTGTAAAACTGGCCGCCACCCTCACGGGCGAAAACAAACAGGAATTGCCAACACCTAAGATGAAGAAAAATAAAAAAGGATAGACTTTAAAATATTATTTTAAAAATCCGGAGCCTGTAAGCTTCGGATTTTTTTTGGGACAAGCATTTGGTTTTTATGGCATCATCGTTGTGAACTTGTTCTGTTATCCTTTTCTTTTAGTAAAAGAAAAGAAGAATCTCAGTTGTACCGCATACCTATTGGGAGCTTTAATTGTGTTTTATTTAAGCTGTTTATAAATTAATCTTTTGGCCGTTCATAAGTTTCTCCATTTGATAAAAGTGTAACACCACCCGTGGTCTTAAATTTGGTTCTCACAAAAGAATTCAACTGGTAATTTAATTGCGGCTTAACAGAAAAATGAAGATGTGGACTCAATACCAGTCCGGTAGCACCACTTATTCCAATTTGTTCACCTTTTAAAACATGGCCACTTTTAACCAATACCCCATTCTTCTGTAAGTGCCAATAGCAGCCATAGCTTCCGTCATCATGTTTTACAATTATGTAATTCGCTTTATTTTTAAACCCCGGAGAAAAACCACCTTCATCACTGTTGTCTTGGTAGCTATATATTGTTCCTTCCCTTGCAGCAAAAACGGCTGTACCAACCGGCATTTCAAAATCTATTGCCGCAATATGCCGGTGAGAAAAGAGTCCCCCATAACCCTGCACAACCCGGTGACTGGTTCCAGGTGAATACGGAAGTTGATACTCATAACTGTCAAGGCTTGATGTAACCGAAGTATGATAAAAGAAAAATACCAGTAGTCCGATTATTAGTATAATCGTAACGACGAAAAATATTTTAATTCCTTTTAAAAAGCGTTTCATTTTTTATATTGAAAATACCAGTTTTTTTGTAATCAGCACTTGTATTTCATGGCATCATAGCAATCCAAATGGCGCAGGTGTCCCCACTGGCTTTTTGCAGCTCCAGATGTTCCGCAAAAATCTTCGCTCTCATCTTCGCAGTCGCCTGGTGTTTTCACCAGCGACGAATAAACAGATTTTGAGTTCTCAGGCGAGTCTCTGGTGAGGCAAGTCAGTAAGCCCAGGACTCCCATATGGCGCAGTCTTACATTTACTGGCGCAGATATGCAGTTTAGAAAAGTGCGGTGGCGTATCTGTGCCAACGAATGCTGCCAAAACCGAAATTGCCAGGCCTCACACAGGCACAGATACGCTAACACACAGGGCCGTGCTGCATATCTGCGCCAGCAACCTTGTACATCTGCATCAACATCTTAAAAATTTTGTACTTTTAATATCATGAGCAGAAAATACAAATTCAGGGATGACAGCAAACTGTATTTTGTAACTTTTACAGTTACCAACTGGATAGACCTGTTTATAAGAAACGATTACAAGGATATTGTACTTGCAAGTATCAGGTACTGCCAGCAACACAAAGACCTGGAAGTACATGCCTGGTGCATCATGACAAGTCATGTGCATTTGATTGTAGGCACAAAGGGAAATTCATTGAGCAATATTATGAGAGATTTAAAGCGACATAGTTCTGAAACCTTACACACTGCCATTGCAAAAAGCAGCACAGAAAGCAGAAGAGAGTGGTTACTGTGGATGTTTGAAAGAGCAGGTAAAAGAAGATAACAAATTTCAATTGTGGAAACCGGAAAGTCACCCGATAGAATTAAGCACTGCGGCAATTGCTCATCAGAAATTAAACTACATTCACTACAATCCCGTTGAGGCAGGCTTAGTAACTAAAGAAGGAGATTGGTTATACAGCAGTGCTACAGACTATAACGGCGGAGAGGGTTTATTAGGAATAATACAGTTAGAACCCATGATCAATCATCATTGGCACAGATACGCTTACACACAAAGCCATGCTGCATATCTGCGCCAGTTAACTGGCAAAACCGATATCATCCTCAATTCCTGCCTGTTATCCGGTAAATGACTTATATTGGTGAATAGTAAGCTACCAAAACCAAACACATGAAAAGATATTTGCTTTCTGCTGCTTTTGTAATTTTTATAAACATAGTATTTGCACAAACCAATGTAACCGACAGCGGAAGTTTTTTCCTGCACAAGTTTGCGCAGAACATCGGCAGAGAAACTTATACCATCAGCAAAAATGGGAATGAACTTACGTATGCCATCGATTTTAAATTCACCGACCGAGGCAGCGCTGTACCGCTGAAAGCTAAACTGGTTACCACCGTCAAGCATGATCCCATCAGTCTTTTTATAAAGGGAAGCACATCCCGTTTTTCCACTATTAATGATACCATCAGTATTAAAAATAAAAAAGCGGTTATACAGGTGGATGATTCTATACGTACTGAAAATATTGATCCGCACACATTTCCTGTGGGAGGTTATTCTCCCGGCACGGTGCAAATGATACTTATTAAATACTGGAAAAATCATGGTAAGCCTAAAACTGTAACCATGTTACCGCAGGGTAAAATGGTTATTAAAAAAGAAGGTATCGACACACTTACATTCAATAGCAAGCCATTGATGCTTGAAAGATATATCATCAGCGGACTGATATGGGGTAACGAAGTTGTGTGGACAGATAAAGACGGAAACCTCATCTGCCTCATCACCAACGACGCTGAAGGTGATAAACTGGAGATGATGAGGGAAGCCTATGAAAGCCTGCTGCCTGATTTTATAAGCAAAGCTGCTGTTTATGGCATGCAGCTGTTCAGCAGTTCTATGAAGATGGATTTTACAGCCAATAAGGTACTGGCCATTACGGGTGGTAATATTATTGATGTGGAAGGAAACAACAATATTAATAACGCTGTTATATTGATTGAAAATGGTTTGATAAAACAGGTTGGCAAAGCTGCAGATATAACCATACCTGCCAACGCAACCATCATCCATGCCGAAGGAAAAACAATATTACCCGGCCTGTGGGATATGCATGCACATTTTGAACAGGCAGAATGGGGACCTGCTTATTTGGCGGCTGGTGTTACCACGGTAAGGGATTGCGGCAATGAATTTGGTTATATCAATTCCATCAAAGAAGCTATCGACACACACAAAGGCGTGGGCCCTCTCATCATTAAGGCGGGTATTGTTGACGGCCCTGGCCCAAAAGGATTGGGTATAGTAAGGGCGGCCACAAAGGAAGAAGCCATTCAGGTAGTGAACATGTATAAGAACAATGGTTTTGCACAAATAAAAATTTACAGTTCGGTAAAGCCGGATATAGTAAAAGCCATTTGCGATGAAGCACACCGGCTTGGCCTAAGCGTTACGGGTCATATTCCCATGAAGATGACCACGCAGGCTGGTATAGATTCTGGAATGAACCAGGTGAACCACGTACAATATGTGTACAGCATGATGAAGAAGAACAAAGATGGCTCGCTTAACCTGAATGATTCCATGAGTATTGCTGCACTGGATTTTTTAAAAGCACATCACACCGTAATTGATGTTACTGTTGGGGTATTTGAAATGTCTTACCGTTCTGTGAAAGATAATATCCTGGACATGGAACCCAATTTTAATAACCTGCCTTTACCACTGCAGGCCTTATTTGTAAATACAGGCTTACCTGCAGCACAGGCCAAAATCTTTAAACCAACACTGGACGCCTTGATTGGTTTGGTAAAAGTATTACATGACAATGGTATCAAAGTAATAGCGGGCACCGATATGGGATTCCCTGGGTACAGCGTGGCACGTGAACTTGAATTGTATGTACAATCGGGGCTTACACCCTTGCAGGCAATTCAAACGGCTACCATAGTGCCTGCCCAGGTAATGAATATGGATAAGTTAAGCGGCTCAGTAAAAGTTGGTAAGCAGGCCGACCTGCTGATACTGGATGCCAACCCGCTTTCGGAAATACGTAATATCCGGAAAGTTTCGATGGTTGTAAAAGAAGGACAGTTATATGATCCACATGTGCTGCATAAGATGGTTGGGTTTGGGAATTAATATTTTTCTAGCGCCGATCGGCATTGTTGGTAGCTGCATCTATCAGCAGCACTTTCAAAATTTCTTTTTAACTTCAACAATAATCTACCCGCAACTTTTATTCAGGTTAGCAGAAACTCCTTATGATCGCTATAATTAATTTTATTTTTTAAACCAGGAAATTATTATGAAATATCTTCTTTCACTTTTGAGCATCTGTATTTTTATTACCAGCAATGCACAGCAGCAATTTACTTCTGGTGGTAAACTGAAACCGGAACAGGCTATTATGGATATCAGGCATTATACCATTGCCTTGGATATTGATATACCCCAGCAACACATCAGCGGTTATACCCTGATAGATGTAAATATGCTGCAGCCAACGAAAGTTCTTTTATTTGATCTGTTGGATTCTTTTATCATCCATCGCATTACTGTGAATGGTAAAAAACAAAATTTCGATTATAAAAATAACATGATCAGTATTAACATGGATAACGGGTTACCGGCCGGCAAAGCACTTGTGAAAGTAGATTATGAAGGGCATCCGCACACGGCCATTCGTCCGCCATGGGACGATGGTTTTACCTGGACAAAAGATTCCACCGGAAATCCGTGGGTGGCCGTTACAGCCGAAGGTACGGGCGGTAAAATTTATTTCCCCTGCAAGGATCATCCTTCTGATGAACCCAACGAAGGCGCAGATCTGTTCATTACTGTACCCAAAGGGTTGGTAGTAGCAGGACCGGGTTTATTGCAAAAAGTATCCACGAAAAAAGACAAATCAACTTATCATTGGCAAACCAATTACTCCATTAATAATTACAGCATACTTTTTAACGTAGGTAAATTTAAAGTGGTATCAAAAGATTATACCACCGTAAACGGCCACAAAGTTCCTATGCAGTTTTATGTGTTGGAAGAAAATGCAAACAAGGCAGCATATCATTTAAGTATACTGGAACAAAATGTAAAAAACCGTGAAAAATATTTTGGTGAATATCCCTGGTGGAAAGAAAAGATAGGTATTTGCGAAACCCCACATCTGGGAATGGAGCACCAAACCATGAATGCTTACGGAAATAAATTCAGGTATGACAAAGTTGGCGATCATGATTTTGACTGGTTAATGAGTCATGAATTTGGACATGAGTGGTGGGGAAATAAAATAACCGTACATGACTGGTCAGACTTTTGGATACACGAGGGCATCAATACATTTGGTGATGCGCTTGAGGTTTTGGAATTAGCAGGTGAACAGGCATATCTGAAAAGGTTTCAGCAAAATGCCCTACGTTTTCAAAACAAATTGCCCATCGTACAAGGTACAGATCTGGATGAAGAAGCTGCCTACATTCCTGATATTTATGGCAAAGGCGCTTTTTTTATGCACAGCCTTCGGTTTATTATCAGTGATGAAATTTTCTTTCCGGCCTTAAAAGAGTTTGCAACAGCACCAGCATACACGTACGACAACCTGGTAAACACAAAAGATGTAGAAGATTTCTTTAGTAAAAAATACGGTAGCAGTTTAAAACCTGTTTTCGATCTTTGGATACGCTCTACCGATAAATTACAAATTCACATGAAAAGAACCATGGAAGGCTATTTGGTAAATTTTGATAATCTTGATATGGAATTACCGCTGCAAATTGTTGCCGACAATAGCAGGCAAACTATTAAAGTAAATAAAAAAGGTACGCTGGTAAAGAGCACTACCCTGCCGGTAATAGATCCCGATATGTATTACTTAACTAAAATTATTATTGAGTAAAATTTAGAAAATCATACTTAACAAATATCTTCCACCGCGGCGGGGTATTGCTTTATTTTATTAAGTACTAATTTTTTTGAATAGTTAAAAAATCTGTTCCTCCGCCACCACCACTTACATGCTGCATGGTAACCTGTGTATCAGTACGGCCTGTAACTTCCCAATCTTCATTAAGATCTAAAAATGCACTTATGGAAGGGCTTGGGAAATTAATGGTAAGCTTTATTTTACTGTTATCTATACGTGTACTCCAGGTGCCATTTACAGATAATATATCATTTACGCCGGCAAGGCTGCCGTTTGATGCAAACATAAACTTAAAGCCATTGAAGTTTGCTGTTTTATCTGTTCCGTTTTTATTTAAAAGTGCAATTTTCCAGGTGCCGGAAGTTACTGTTGAGTTTACAGCAGCCGTACTTAGTGATGCGGTATTGTTGTTGTCACTTTTACTACAGGCAGTAAAAACCGCTGTAAAAATTGTTATTGCAAGGATTATTCTTTTCATAGTTGTTAAATTTTAAAGTGGTTAAAAACAAATACCGGCAATTTGCGTGCCTGTATTTGTTGCCCCCGTTAATAAAAGATAAAAAATAAAGAGAATAAGACAACAGAAAATAGTGTTATCCGGTTATTTGGTTAAACCCAGATTTTGCAGTTGAAATCGTAGCGAGGGTTTCAAATACAAAACAGATAAGGGTTTCAGGTTATTTTTTGTATGAAAGAACAGTGAACTATTCTGAATTCAAAAAATGTTCTGAAAGGCTTAGCTGTGGAGGATTTGGAAGCCGCAGTAGATTTCAACTGCAAAATCTGGGTTAAATGATCAGGGTTGTTTTTTGGGTTTCAGTGCCCCTGTTAGTGTTTTATACCCGCCAATATGTGCCGGAAACAGATTGAACACAAAAATCGGCCTGTGAAATAAGCAGGCTGGCGAGATATATAGGCAGGCCTTTTAGCAAGCGGACTGCCTATCATTCATAACTATCCCACCGCTTTCATGGCATTCCGTAAAGCAGATTTTACGTCTGCAAAATTGTTCGATTTAAGCGTACTCAGATTCAGGGAATTTATATCTGCCAAGCAGGATAAAATATTTCTGATATCTATAACAAGGCGTTTAATAAATTGAAATTGCCTGGCCTGCTCTTCCGTTATCGAATCGCTTTCGTCCTTCACTCTTTTTGTCCATTCCTGCTCCTGCCCTTTCCAGTACCGGATATATCCATTCACCACATCAGGATCGCCCAGGTTAAGCGATTCATCAATCCTTATCGGAAAGATCTTTTTACCGAATGTATCCCGGTTCATACCAGAGTTGCGGAAGATCTCGTACAATTCGTACATGCAGAATTTCGACTTCAGGTATTTATCGCTGATGGCCACTATCACAAAATCGGCACTGCCAATTTCATTCATAAATTTTGAAATAACGCCTTTGTAACCGATGTTCTCCTTATCCTTAATCACGTTAAACCGGTCATTTTTTAAACTGTTGTACAACTGCATGATCAGGGCTTCATCCTGGTCCCAGGCGTAAGAAAAAAATATCTTGGGCGCTGCTGCTGCTGCTCCTTTTTTTCTTTTCAGAATAAAATAAGCCAGGCCTGCCAAAAGCAGCGCAGCAAGTACTATCAGCCACCAATAGGTTTGCATAAAATTTCCTGAGCTGTCTTTACCCGATGTAGTATCTAGCATAACAGGGTCATTTTTTACAAGCGGCGAATCAATAACAGTTACTTTACTTGAATCAATTTTATCGGCCTTCAGCAACGAATCAATAATATGCACTAATTCCTGATAGCTGGGTCCCGTGCTGCCGGTGGATGTTTGAGGATCGTCTTTTATCGCTACAACTGAATCTATAATATGCCTGATCTTAATTCTATCAGCTATACTGGTTTTTATTTTTGGTTTAAATCCTTCATACAACATTCTTATCAATGCAGTATCTTTTTTTTGTGGGGTTACTAATATCACATTAGCAGGTTGTATCTGCCTGGTAACAAGTTCGGGTTTTACCTGTATAAGTTTTCCCGGTTGCGGCTGTTGTGTTTCCTTAAGTTGGGTAGATCTTATCGGCTGCATTCTCATAAATTGCTTTGCAGGAAACGTATCCGTGCCATCATAGCTATCATCTTCATAAAATGAAGGCTCCGGTAAAAAAATACGCGGTTGCAGCCCCCTTGCATTCGCATTATAAATGCCGGCAATTATAATAAGTATGGCAACAAAAACTTTTCTGATGTTCTGCATAAAATGAATTAAGAAATCTTTTTAAGATCTGATAAAATTATAGAAAGCATCTTACTTTTTAGGATAAAGCTTTGCAATGAATTTTTTATCGGCATCCGACAAACCGTTGTTCCAGCCAATGCGAAAATCGCCTTTCGAAAGTGCTTCGGGCACCGGGTACATCATAATAGATTTTTTGTCCAGCTTATTGGCCCGTATCTGGCTTATATCGTATTTATCAAAAACCTGGTCATCTACCTCCCCCTTACTCCACCCATCAACCTTTTTATAGTATTCATACACTTTTGGTTTGTCCCAGGGTATGCCATTATCGGGCCGCTCATGTTCATGAATGCAGCCCAGTGTATGCCCAAACTCGTGCAGCACCACCCGGTTATATTCCAGGTCGTCAGTTGTGGATGTCAGCCATCCAAAATTCATGGTAGGGTTTGTCTTATCTTCCGAAAGTATATCGGTGCCCGTCAAACTCCAGCAGCCATCATTTTCATCAAATGCAATACGCACGTTACCGGGGGTTTTACGTGGCGTAAAATCAAGTTCAATATTGGCATAGTCCATCCATATTTTTGCGTGGCGGATAATGCGGTCCTTCACCTGCTTTTTTCCGCCCATAAAAGATACGGTAAGTCTTTTGCCGCTTTTCCATTCGGTGCTGATCTCCGTTGCCATCCTTGATAAGGAAGTAAAATGAGCAGGTTTTTTAATGATGTTCTTCGCTGCATAATTTTCAAGAATCGACATATCCACTTTTGAAAGGTCCCTGAAATTATCCGGCTTTTCTAAAAAAGAATCTTTCAGCCTTTTAATGGATTTATGGTGTGATACACGGCATTCACGACAGTAGTAAATTTCAGAAATTTTCATTTTAATGATTGGAGGTTATTAATCTTCCCGAAAATTAATATGAAATATTCAGCAATGCAACAGGTATTTCTACTGTATTTAAATTTTTGAAAGTTTGAATAAGCGGAAGTGACTGCATCTTCCGCTTATAAAAAAAGAACGGCATCTCCACAATCATTCTTTACATTTAGGCATAAAACATTTTACATGAAAAAAATACTGCTTGCATTTACAACCGTCGCATTTATTGTTTCCTGCAATAACAAGAATACTGCGCCAAAACCCGATATACTGGCAGCCAACTTAGATAGCACCGTTAAACCCGGCGATGATTTTTTTGAATACGCCAATGGTGGCTGGCTAAAAAAGAATCCCATACCCGGCGAACAGTCAAGCTGGGGCATTGGCAATTTAGTGATTGAAGAAAACCTGAAAAGGCTGAGAGAAATCTCAGAAAAAGCCGCAGCATCCAATGCAGCCAAAGGCAGTAACGATCAAAAGATTGGCGACTTCTGGAGTACTGCCATGGATAGCGCAACAATTGAAGCTGGTGGTTTAAAACCCATTCAGCCTTTGTTGGATAAAGTAAATACAATCACCGACGTAAAGTCATTGCTGAATACAGTTGCTGATTTAAAAAAGATTGGCTCCAATACGCTGTTCAGTGATTATGTTTACCAGGATGCTAAAAAAAGCGATGTGATGGCTTACAACCTTACACAGGGTGGGCTGGGCCTGCCGGAAAGGGAATATTATTTTAAAATGGATTCGGCAACCATCAACATTCGCAACGAGTATGTGAACTATATCAGCAAAATATTGACCATGGCTGGCGAAGATGCATCCGTTGCAGCCACAGCAGCTAAAAATATTTTAGCACTTGAAACCAAACTGGCAACCGCAAGCCGCAAAATTGAAGACCTGCGTGACCCTTATAAAAACTATAACAAAATGGCCATTACCGATCTGGGTAAAATGGCCGGCAATGTTGATTGGATATCTTATTTAAAAAATACCGGTGTACAAAAAGTAGATTCGGTAATTGTGGGCCAGCCCGAATTTTTCACTGCATTAAATGATGCCTTAACCAAAACGCCCATCAGCGATTGGAAACAATATGTAAAGTTCAACCTCATAAGTGATATGGCGGCTGTGTTGCCTGATGCGTATGGTGTTGCTGCCTTTAACTATGGTAAACTGTTCAGCGGTGCCAAAGAAAGAAAACCAAGATGGAAACGTGCCATTCAAATGGAAGAAGATGCCATGGGTGAAATGCTGGGCCAGTTGTACGTAAAGGAATTTTTTAACGAAACTGCCAAACAACGTTACACCACGATGGTAGAAGACATCCGCCAGGCATTGAAAGAACGGATTGCCAAATTAGATTGGATGAGCGACAGCACCAAACAAAAAGCATATATCAAACTGGTAGCTGTAAAAAGCAAGGTTGGATATCCCGACAAGTGGAAAGATTTCAGCAGCATGGATATTGGCAAAGAAAGTTTTGCAAAGAATTATATGAATTCAAAACTGTGGTGGCATAATTACAATTACAATAAACTGGGCAAACCGGTTGACCGTGATGAGTGGGATATGTACCCGCAAACCTACAATGCCTATTACAACCCCAGCAATAACGAAATTGTTTTACCTGCCGGTATTTTTACCGTACCGGGATACCGCGATGAAGAACTGGATGATGCCGTGGTGTATGGTTACGGCGGTGCCAGCACCATTGGCCACGAAATTACGCATGGCTTTGATGATGAAGGAAGACAATTTGATGAACAGGGAAATTTAAAAAGCTGGTGGACAAAAACCGACGAAGAAGCATTTACCAAAAGGGCCGATGTGATGGTAAAACAATTTAACGATTACGAACCAATAAAAGGTTACCACATCAATGGTAAAGCAGCGCTGGGCGAAAACATTGCCGACCTGGGTGGTATTTTACTGGGCATTGAAGCCTTTAAAAAAACAACCCAGTTTAAAGAAAATAAAAACATCAGCAACCTTACACCCATGCAGCGCTATTTTATGGGTTATGCATTGGGCTGGCTTGGCCAAACCCGTGAGGAGCAGCAAAGAAGCCGCCTGCTTACCGATGTACACAGTCCCGGGAAATACAGGGTTAACGGGCCTTTTGTAGATGTGGATGAATTTTATACAACCTTCAATATTAAGCCAACAGATAAAATGTACAGGGCAGATAGTTTGAGGGTAAATATCTGGTAAACACTCAACAGAATATTTTTTTGCCGGGAAGTCGGTAAGACGAAAAAAAATAAGAACGTCTTCCCGACTTACCGGCTAATCTTCAGTAAGATAAAAAACACAAATAAAATAAACGTCTTCCCTACTTGCCGGCTATTTTTTTCACTACGTTTTTGTACTTTACGGTTACATTAATAAAACAGCATGAGAACACAACTTAAAAAAGACGAAAAGCTTCTAATCATAATCCGCCAGCACTGGGTAAAATTAGTGCTGCCCATTTTTGCGTGGCTGCTGCTGGCAATTTTATTGCTTGTGTTTGTTACCAATTATAAGATTGACCTCATCGTTATTTTATTAACAGCCATTTACCCCATGATAGAATACATTAACTGGAAATACAACCTGTGGGCGGTTACCAATATGAGGGTAGTTGATGAAAGTGGTTTTTTTACCCGCTACTCCAAAGAAAGTCCGTTGGATAAAATTAACAATGTAGAATACGATCAGCCAATT
>JBBRCM010000068.1:0-18062 GCA_038204855.1 Chitinophagales bacterium | reverse complement strand
TGGCGTTTCCCGTTAAACAGCAACAACGGTGCCTTTGAAGTAACCGGCACCGGCGAGCCTTTTAATGGCCCAGACCTGAACCCAATGATAGAACCATTGGGTATGGCTAGTATTAAAAGTGGTAAAATAAATAAACTTGATTTTAAGTTAACAGGCAACGATTATAAAGCCACTGGGAATATTACTTTTTTATACAGCGATCTTAAAGTAGAACTTTTAAAGAAGGATTCTGCGGAAGTGAAGAAGAAGAATTTCATGAGCTTACTAACCAATGCGCTGATAAAAGATGCCAATCCTAAAAATGGAGTGGTTCGCACAAGTGATATTGATTATGAGCGGGACATTACCAAATCGTTTTTTAACCTGTTGTGGAAGAGTGTTTTTTCGGGCGTTAAAAAAACAGTACAAAAATTATAAATTTTTGCAGTTGCTTAAAAAACTTATTTATTTATTTTTGTATTTTAAGGTAAATATGCCCAGCAGCAGGTTAATGATAAAGGAGAAAGCATTTGAAATAATGATGATCCAGTCATTTTTCAAAATCCCGTAAATTATCCATAGTCCTATTCCGGCAAATAAAATCAACATCATCATTATAGATACATTCTTTGCCTCTTTCTCTTTTATAACTTTTATAAGTTGGGGGATAAGGGATACAGCAGTACCTGTACTTGCAGCAATACCAATAACGGTTTCAATATTCATTCATTATCCAGTACAATAATGAAACCAATATTAAGTGCTGTCATATATTAAGGGTAAAACTGCAGTAATACCAAATATAATTTCATTACAGGCCAATGTGTGCTGGCTGACATCCTGAGCGTAGACGAAGGGATGTGCGATGGCCCAGTGTGATAGGATTTGGTAAACCTGCCTGTCGTAGGCAGGTACCGATTGGACTAGCTAAAGAGTATAATCGGTATAAGTACGTATTTTTAATGAATTAAACTATTGGGTGTAAAAGCAGTCTTAAGTCCATTGCCTGAATTATATAAATCATTTTTATTTTTATGTCTGTCTCCAACCGCTTAAAAAATCAACATTTGTTATGGCGCAGTGCTTTTGGCCTTATGGCCGAGAATGCTGCAACCTTAGACACTTTTTCTCCAAAAAACCTTTGGACGCTTTTAGTTAATACATCATCAAAGCCGGTTGAAAAAATTGAGGTAACAAAGAACCCGGCGGATGAATATATGATGGCTGGCGCTGAGGCAAAAGAAATGCAAAAGGCTGTAAAGGATCCCGAGCAAAGAAAAAAATTAAGGGAAAAATCACGGGACGACCTGAAAGTAATGAACTTGCGATGGCTGGAAACCATGGTTAACAGCGAAGCCCAGTTAAGGGAAAAAATGAGCCTGTTCTGGCATGGTCATTTTGCATGCCGTACATTAAACAGTTTTTATGCTCAGGAACTCTTACACACAATACGTACCAATGCACTGGGCAGTTTTGCCGATATGCTGAAGGCGGTGAGTAAATCGCCTGCCATGCTGCAGTTTTTAAATAACCAGCAAAATCGAAAACAAAAGCCCAACGAAAATTTTGCACGTGAAGTGATGGAGCTATTTACTATGGGCCGGGGAAATTATACCGAGAATGATGTGAAGGAAGCCGCCCGTGCTTTTACTGGCTGGGCTTTTAATCCGCAGGGCGAGTTTATTTTCAAAAAAAATCAGCACGATGATGGTACTAAAACCTTTTTAGGAAAATCCGGCAATTTTGATGGTGATGATATTTTAAATATGCTGTTGGAAAACAAACAAACTGCTAACTACATCAGTAAAAAAATATACCGGTATTTTGTAAATGAAAATATAAATGAACAAAACCAGCAATGGTTAAGCAACCGTTTTTATAACAACAATTATAATATTGCAAAACTGCTGGAGGATATGTATACCAGCGATTGGTTTTACGATGAAAAAAATATCGGTACCAGGATAAAATCGCCTATAGAATTACTGGCAGGCATCAGGAGGCTGTTGCCCATGCAACTGGAGAAAGATCAGTCCCAGCTGCTTTTTCAACGGGCATTGGGGCAAATATTATTTTATCCGCCTAATGTGGCCGGTTGGCCCGGCGGTAAAAACTGGATAGACAGCAGTTCTTTAATGCTTCGCCTTCGCATTCCACAAATATTTTCGGCAAATGATGTATTGGATATTATGCCCAAAGCAGATGATGATGTGCAGATGGGGCAGATGATGGAGGGAGTAAGGAAAATGAAAGATGCAGTTAAGGGTGGCACGGCAACCATTGACTGGAACGCCGTAAATACCATATTTGAAAAAGTGCAGCGGGAAAAATTGCTTGAAACAATTGAAGCCACTGTTTTACAAACAAAAAACAAGGTCAGTAACGCAGTGTTGGATAAATACGTGAATGCGGCCAGCAGGGAAAATTTTATCAAGAGTGCAGTTGTAAATTTGATGGCAACACCGGAATATCAGTTGTGTTAAACAGCTTTTAGCTATAAGCCGTTAGCTTTTAGCTAATAGCTAACAGCTAAAGGCTAAAAGCTTAAAATTATGGTTATTAAAAGAAAAGAGTTCCTGCAGATCGGTTCATTGGCAACAGCATCATTAATGCTGCCCAAGTTTTTAAAAGCTTTTGAAAAACCGATGATGGTGCCGCCGGGTAATAAAGTGGTGGTGGTAATACAGTTCAGCGGTGGTAACGACGGGTTGAATACCGTGATACCTGTTCGTAACGATATTTATTACCGGGAAAGACCAAAGCTGGGCATTGCAAAAGACCAATCTTTATTGATTACGGATGAGGTTGGACTGAACCCTGCGCTGGAAGCTTTTAAAGGATTATATGATGATGGAAGTCTGGCAATCATGAACAGTGTAGGTTACCCAAATCCCGACCGCTCACATTTTCGCAGTATGGATATATGGCATAGCGCCAGTGAAAGTAATCAATATGTAAACACGGGCTGGCTTGGCCGCTACTTAGATGCACAATGCAAAGGCTGCGATAAGCCAACCCAGGCTATGGAACTGGATGATGTACTGAGCCTTGCTTTAAAGGGAGCAGAAAATAAGGGCCTGGCGTTTAAAGATCCTAAAAAACTTTTCAATACCAGCAACGGAAGGTTTTTAAAAGATGTAAATGCCGATCATAAAAATGGGGAGGAAACTATTGACTACTTATACAAAACCATGAGTGCAACACTCAGCAGTGCCGATTATATTTACCAGCAAAGCAAGGTTCACCCAACAACGCAAACCTATCCCAACAGTAACCTGGGCAAAGATTTAAAGACAATAGCTTCACTGATTTTGTCTGACATCAATACAAAAGTATATTACGTTAGCCTGGGCAGTTTTGATACCCATGTGGCACAGGAGAATCAACAAAAACGTTTGTTCACTGAATTAAATGAAGCAGTAAAAGCTTTTACGGCCGATTTAAAAAGCAATAACCGCTTTGATGATGTGCTGATGATGACGTTCAGCGAATTTGGCCGCAGGGTTACACAGAATGCCAGCAACGGAACCGATCACGGTACAGCTAATAATATGTTCTTCATCAGTGGCGGTTTAAAAGAAAAAGGCGTTTTAAACGCCATGCCCGATCTGAGTGATTTAAACGACGGCGATTTAAAACACAAGGTTGACTTTAAAAATGTGTACGCTACGGTTTTAAATAAATGGCTGGGGGCTGATGATAAGATGATATTGGGGAATAAATATTCGCACCTGAATTTTATTTAAACTATCTCACATTTCCCATCCACCTTCTGATAAAAGGTACAGTTAGCATAAGTAATACCCCAATCACAGCTGATACAATACTTATCTTTAAAATAATATCTGCATAATAGGGCAGGGAAAGAATGGGATCCTTCTTTGCCAGTATTGCTTCAGGCACGCTCATCATGGAGCCGATTTTTCCTGCAAGGAATTCACCAATAGCCGTGGCGAAAAACCATATCCCCATCATCATCGCAACCATTTTTGCCGGAGACAATTTAGTAACCATTGATAACCCGATAGGTGATAAACAAAGCTCACCCAGGATAAAGAAAAAATAACCCCACACAAAAGGCCATAAAGGAATAATGCCCGTACTTTCATTTAAGAGGCAACCCAAATAGAAAACAAAGAAACCTGCACTGAGCATGATGAAAGAAAGTGCAAATTTTAAGGGTGTACTGGGTTCTTTACCTCTTTTATTAAGCCAGGGCCACAGCGGTGCTACCAGCAGTGTTAAAATGATCACCCAGCCGGGTGGCAAAAAATTATTTACAGATAATTCAGGCAGGTCGATGCCAAATAAGATCATTTTTGAATTCCGCTCTGCCAGCAGATTCATGGAACCTTCACTTTGTTCATATACTGCCCAAAATACAATGGAGAAGATCATCATGATCAGGGCAGCAAATAATTTCAACTTTGCTTCTCTTTCCATTTTTAACCCCAGGTAAAGAATATAAATTAATGCAATAAAACCAAGTCCAAACATCACATAGTCCATAACCTGGTATTGATTAAATAGTGTAACAACTAATGGAACTATAAGCAAAGTTCCACCGTAAATAAGGTGTTCGGGTTTGATAAATGCAAACACAGGTTTTTGCAAAGCTTCTATATTCGGCGGTAGTCCCCGAACACCAAGTGATTTTTTTCCCAATAAAAAAACAACCAGGCCAAGCACCATAAAAATACCTGCCAATCCAAAACCGTAATGCCAGTTTATTTCGGTGCCTACATAAGCACATAAAAATCCGCCGCCGGCTGCACCAATATTAATACCCATATAAAAGATAGAAAAACCACTGTCTCTCCTGGGATCATTTTCTTTATATAAAGTACCAACCAGGCTAGAGACATTTGGTTTAAAGAAACCATTACCACAAATAATAAAAGCCATGCCATAAAAAAAACTCCAATCGTTAGGTAAAGCAAGAATAAAATGCCCAAGCGTCATTAAAATGCCTCCAAAAATGATAGAGCGCTGGTAGCCGATAAACCGGTCAGCCATAAAACCTCCAAACATAGGCATAGTATAAACCAGGGCAGCATAAGAGCCAAGTATGGCATAAGCTTTTGGATCATCATAATGTAACTGGCTTACCATGTAAGCAAGCAACAGGGCCCGCATTCCGTAAAAAGAAAAACGTTCCCACATTTCGGCAAAGAAAAGGAGGTATAGCTGTTTGGGTTGGCCGCTGGTTGTTAAATCTGTTGTTTTATTTTGCTCAGTAAGGTCCATAAAAATATTCAGGTTTAGAAAGTGTTATATTTTATCATCAAGTTAAATAAAAAAAGGCGACCTGAACGTCGCCTTTTAAAAAATATGAAATTAAATTACCTTACACCGTGCATCATTTTTTTAAGCAAAGGAGTAAGAGAAAATAATAATAACGAAGCAACACCGCACAATACAACAAACACCATAAAGAATTCAAAAAGATTGTGAATGGTAACGCCTGCGAAAGTTGGGTTTACTGCACTGATTTTATTGGTAACAAGTAATTGTAGTTGGTCGGCTGTTGGTGTAACGGTTTTGTCTAAAACAGCCTGCAGGTCAATGCCCAATTCTTTTGCTTTGGTAAATTGTTCGCCGGTTGCCGGTAAGATAGAACCCAATGTACCCGCCAATGCGTAACCTGAAGCATTTGATAAAAAGAATACACCGTATAACAATGAAGAGAATCTTTTTGGTGCCAGTTTACCCACCAGCGAAAGACCAATTGGCGACAAACAAAGCTCACCAAAAGTTTGAATAAGATAAAGAAGGATAAGCCATTGTACAGCCAGTAAACCGCTGTTGCCTAAATTCTTTACGTTATGGGCAATTATGAAATAGCTCAGGGCAATCAAAGCCAGTCCAATGGCTTGTTTAAAAGGGGAAATGGGTTCTTTTCCTTTTGCCCTTAATTTATCCCATAAAATACTAAATGGAATTGCAAAAGCAACTACAAAAATGCCATTAAAGATCTGCACCATAGAGGGCGGCATTTGCCAGCCAAAAAAGTTTCTGTCAGTTTGGTTATCGGCAATAAAGGTTAGTGATGAACCAGCCTGTTCAAACGCAGCCCAAAAGAAAATGATGAAGAATGAAACAATATAAATTACTAAAATCCTGTCACGTTCAATCTTGGTAATTGACCCATCAGAAATAATTAAACCAGCAAGTGTAATACCACTGCCATAAATGATTGAATAGATAACATTTTGTCCGAAAACATAAAAGAAGAGCAGGCCTAAGCCAATAAAAGCAACTACTGCAAGGCCAAGCGATTTTGAACTAAATGACGCTTTTTGTGATTCACCTTCCTCGTAATCTTCTGCCGCATTTTTTGATGGTAAACCTCCGATAGGCCTGCCTTCTGGAGTTCTGACATACTTATCTTTTAAGAAATAGAAAGTTGTAACGCCTATCAGCATGGCTATAGATGCTGCCAGGTAACCCCATTTAAATGCATGAATATCTCTAACACCGCTTTTATCAACAACATCACCTACTAAAGGGCATATCAACTGGCCTAAAAAAGCACCCAGGTTTATACCCATGTAAAAAATTGTAAAGGCAGTATCCAGTTTACTCCTTTCGGCTTTTGGATACAGGTTGCTCACCATACTGGAAATGTTAGGTTTAAAAAAACCGTTACCCAGGATGATGATACCCAATGCAACATATAGCAAGGTTCTCGCCAGCTCAAGATTTGAACCGAAAGTACTTGCACTAACAAATAATAACATTTGCCCGGTAGCCATTAATAGCCCTCCAAGCATAATGCAAAGCCGGTTTCCTAAAAAGCGGTCGGCAATAAACCCGCCCAGCATGGGTGTTAAGTAGCATAAGCCCAAAAATCCGCCATAGATAATGGAAGACTGCTCTTTGCTCATCATTAAAGCGTTAACTATAAATAGCGTTAATATGGTACGCATACCATAAAAGTTAAAGCGCTCCCACATTTCGGTTCCAAAAAGAACCCACAATCCTTTGGGGTGACTTTGTTTTACTGCTTGTTCACTCATGTTTGTAGTTTTTTAATGCTTGTTGGTTTGTTTAATTACTCAAAATAGTGAAATTATATCTAGATAAACAAAATGATGGCTGCTATTTTAAAAAAGATACCATCCAGCTGCTGTTTCGGAATTAAGAAAAATAGATATACAGAATGCCGTTCAAAAAAAATATTGTGAAATGATGCTTTAGAATTTTAAATTCGCAAACCAATAGTTTAGGTAATTAACCCCCCTTTTTAATGAATATACTTTTAATTGGCTCCGGCGGCCGGGAGCACACTTTAGCCTGGAAAATTAAGCAAAGTCCCCTATGCAGTAAATTGTTTATTGCCCCCGGAAATGCCGGCACCGCCTTGTGTGGTATCAATTTACCCATTTCAGTTTCAGATTTTGATGCCATGGCTGCGGCCTGCAGGGAAAATGATATAGATATGATACTCGTCGGTCCGGAAGAACCACTTGTAAAAGGCATTTATGATTATTTTAAAAATAAAAAAGGATTTGAAAATATTAAAGTGATTGGCCCTTCAAAAGAGGCATCGCAACTGGAAGGCAGTAAAGCTTATGCCAAAGCATTTATGCAGCGGCACAACATACCAACGGCGGCATACAAAGAGTTTACATCAGATAAATACCTGGAGGGTGTGGAATACATTAAATCTCAAAAGCTCCCGATTGTTTTAAAAGCCGATGGGCTGGCAGCAGGAAAGGGTGTGTTGATTTGCCAGAGCCATCTGGAAGCTACTGCCGAATTTGAACTGATGTTATTACGCTCCAAATTCGGCGAGGCAGGTAAAAAAGTAGTGATAGAAGAGTTTTTGAAAGGTATTGAGCTAAGCATTTTTGTTTTAACTGATGGAGAAAATTATGTGCTGCTACCCGAAGCAAAAGACTATAAACGGGTGGGAGAAGGCGATGCAGGGCTTAACACAGGCGGTATGGGGGCTGTTAGCCCGCTGCCATTTGTAACAAATGAATTTCTGCAGAAAGTAAAAACCAGCATTATTGAGCCCACAATAGCCGGGTTTAAAAAAGATAACCTGGAATACAAAGGTTTTGTTTTTTTAGGGTTGATGAATGACAATGGCGAACCCAATGTGATTGAATATAACTGCCGCCTGGGCGATCCGGAAACGGAAGTGGTAATTCCCCGCATTAAAAACGACCTGGTTGAATTGTTGATTGCAACTGCCGACCGGCGCCTCAACGAAATAAAAATTGAAACCGATGAACGGTCTGTTGCAACCGTAGTGGCGGTAAGTGGCGGCTACCCCGGCGATTATGAAAAAGGAAAAGTTATCAGCGGACTGGAAAAAGCACCGTTTGAAGACAGCATCATTTTTCATTCTGGAACAATTAAACAGGGTGATGAAATTGTTACCAATGGCGGCCGGGTATTGGCTGTTACCTCATTTGGTGAAAATATTTCCGAGGCAGCCGAGCTGTCAAACTACATGATGGAGCAATTGTATTTTGAAGGCATGCGTTACCGCACAGATATCGGTTATGAATTTAATGAACAGACATTTTCAGATGAATAAATCAATAGTTTTGTAGATAAAAAATTACAAACACATTTTTATTTTTGAATCGTATTGATAAAACACTTTCAACATAATTCTTTCGCAAAGCAGCACAATGTAAAAGTTTCGGTAAAATGTTGAAAAATAAAGGGTTTGCCGTTGTTAATTCAAATAATTTCCACCAACTTTGCTGCCATTGATTAAAATCCTTTTTCACACAAAATAATATGGGCCTTTTTAATTTTTTTACGCAGGAAATTGCAATAGATCTTGGTACCGCAAATACCCTCATTATACATAACGACGAAATAGTGGTGAATGAACCATCTATTGTGGCATTAGACCGTAATAATCCAAAGAATATTTTAGCCGTGGGCAAAAAAGCATTGATGATGCATGAAAAAACCCACGAAAGCATACGAACAGTTCGTCCGCTAAAAGACGGTGTTATTGCCGACTTTAACGCAGCCGAACTCATGATAAGGGAAATGATTAAACTCATATACCCTAAAAAGCCATTGTTTGCACCAAGCTGGCGCATGATGATTTGCATACCGAGCAGCATTACAGAAGTTGAAAAACGTGCGGTTAGGGACAGTGCTGAACAGGCCGGGGCCAAAGAAGTTTACCTCATTCACGAACCCATGGCAGCAGCCTTGGGTATTGGTATAGATGTGGAAGAACCGGTTGGCAATATGATCATTGATATTGGCGGTGGTACAACCGGTATAACGGTTATTGCATTGGCTGGTATAGTTTGCGATCAGAGTATCCGTATTGCCGGCGACGAATTTACTGCCGACATTATGGAGGCATTGCGTCGTTACCATAGTTTACTGATTGGTGAGCGTACTGCTGAACAAATTAAAATTCAGGTTGGCGCCGCCATGAAAGACCTGGAGAATCCGCCGGATGATATTCCTGTAAACGGACGTGACCTGGTAACCGGTATTCCCAAGCAGGTAATGGTAAGTTACCAGGAAGTTGCCGAAGCATTAGACAAAAGTATTTTTAAAATTGAAGAAGCGATATTGAAGGCATTGGAAACAACACCTCCGGAACTTGCATCGGATATTTACCGCAGGGGCTTGTATATAACCGGTGGTGGTGCATTGCTGCGTGGACTGGATAAAAGGTTAAATGCTAAAATAAAATTGCCGGTGCATATTGCTGATGATCCGTTGAAGAGTGTGGTAAGGGGTACGGGTATTGCTTTAAAGCATTACGACAGGTATCCTTTTGTGATGAGATAAGCCGGTGGAATTGGGGATTAGTAATTGGTAATTAGGTTGCCAATCTCCGCACCCTAATTCTAAATTCCAAATTCCTAATTCCTTACACAGGTGCGTAATATTTTTCTTTTCATTCGCCGGTATTTTAATTTCATCCTGTTTCTTTTGTTGCAGGGTTTCAGTATCTATTTAATTGTTCATTACAGCAACTACCACAAAGCTATCTTTAGTAAAACAGCTAACCAGTTTACCGGCAAAATCAACGAAAAGTACAATGGCTTTACTTATTATTTTCAGCTAAAAAGAACAAACGACTCCCTGGTAACTGCCAACGAAAAGCTGTATAATAAATTAAAGGCCGATTTTGAAATGCCCGATACAACCAGCAATTTCAAGATTGATTCTATTAAAGTAGATTCGATGGAGCGGTTCAGAAAGTATCGTTATTTTCCGGCCAAAGTAGTTTACAATTCGGTAGCTGCGCAAAATAATTTTATTGTTTTAGGTAGAGGATCATCGCAGAATATTAAGGAAGGGATGGGAGTGATAGACCACAACAGTGCGGTGGTAGGTATTGTAACAGAAGTAAGTGCCGATTATGCTGTGGTAATGAGCCTGCTGCATAAAGACAGCCACCTCAGCGGTACATTATTAAAAGGCGGTGAGAGCGGTATTTTGAACTGGGATGGAAAAATGCCCAATATCATTTCGCTCAACGGTATTACTAAAAGTGCCAAAGTTGCCAAAGGCGATACCATCATATCCAGTGGCTTAAGCACCAGCAGTATTCCCAAGGGTATGATGATGGGCATTGTACAAGAAGTAAAATCTGATAAAAGTACCAACAACTACCTGGTTAAATTTAAATCGTCGGTCGATTTTTCTAATGTTGAATTTGTATTTGTAATAGACAATAAGCAGGCTGAAAGCATAAAGGCAATTTTAGATACGGTAAACAGAAAAACGCAGTAGGCAGATTAAAATATGAATACGCTGGCAAAAAATATTATACGCTTTTCTTTATTTATCCTGGCACAGGTTTTTGTGCTGGATAAAATTCACCTGCATCAGATGGTTACGCCCTACCTTTATTTTTTATTCATTATCTGGCTTCCTTTCCGTATGGGCCGCACACAGCAAATGCTTGTAGCTTTTGCACTTGGGTTTGTTATGGATAGTTTCCGTCATAATCCTGGTTTTCATACAGCAGCCTGTGTGTTGATAGCCTATATCCGTCCCTTTCTGGTAAATCTTTTAATACCGCAGGAAGGTGCCGATAACAATTACGAAGAACCATCGTTTAAAAGTTTGGGAGGGTTTGTACCATATATGATCTTTATCGGTGTTCTTACCATCATTCATCATGGCTGGTTGTTTTTGCTCGAGGCCTGGCAGTTTGGAAATATCTGGTACTTCCTGGTAAAAACATTATTGTCAACTGCGGTGAGTTTAGGTTTAATAATCATCACCGAATTATTATTTACCCGCCAGCAACGGTTTAAAACCAATACTGTTTAAAATTTAATGCAGGTTAACCACAAACTACAAACACCAAACTCATAACACAAAACTCAAAACTCAACCTTGTCTGTTTTTAATCAATCAAGAAAAAATGTCATCATGCTGGTTTTTGCCGGTATGTTTGTTATTATACTTGCACAGTTGATAAACCTGCAGCTTTTTTCTTCCAAATACAAGGTAGATGCCGATAACCAGGGCATTTTCAGAAAAGTAATTTATCCTGATCGTGGAATTGTTTATGACAGAAAGGGGAAAGCCATTCTGCAAAACACTACCATTTACGATCTGATGGTTATTCCCGGAAAAATAAAAGGAACCGATACGGCAACCCTTTGCAGGATTCTGGAAATTGATTCCGCAGAATTTCATAAACGCATCATAGCTGCCATCATAAAAAATAAAAGTTACCGGGCTTCGGTTTTTGAACCCTTGCTTAGTAACGAAAAAATGGCTAAGCTGAATGAGAACCTGTATAAGCTATCTCCAGGATACTTTATGCAGGAGCGTTCTGTACGTGATTATCCTTTTGCCGCAGGTGGTAATATTTTTGGTTACCTGGGCGAGGTAGATTCAAATATTTTAAAAAATCCCGTTTACGAAGGTTATGTAATGGGCGATTATATTGGCCGTACCGGTTTAGAAAGAACCTATGAAAAAGTGTTGATGGGCCAGCGGGGTATTGAGTTTTGGAAAAGAGATAATAAAAACCGCCTTACCGATCCACTGGAAGATGGGAAGTTTGATACTGTTGCCGTTGCCGGGCAAAACATGCACAGCTCTATTGATATTGAATTGCAGGCATTGGGCGAAGAACTAATGGTTAATAAACTCGGTTCTATTGTAGCCATCGATCCTAAAACCGGCGGCATACTGGCAATGATCAGCAGCCCTACTTATCAGCCAAAATTATTAACCGGTGCTGAAAGAAAAAAACATTATGCTGAGTTATTGCTTAGCCCTGCTAAGCCATTGTTCAACCGGTCTGTAACCGCAACTTATTCGCCGGGTTCTACATTTAAGACGTTGCAGGCATTAATTGGTTTGCACGAAGGGGTTATAACTACTGCCACTACGGTTTCGTGCAGTGGCGCATTTTATGGTTGTGGCAGCGGCAACCCTATGAAATGCCTTGACTACGGCACGTTTGATCTGCGTAACGCCATTCGTGTATCCGACAATACTTATTTTGCTACGGTAATGCAACGTGTTATCAATAACCCAAAATATCCTAATGTTGATAGCAGTCTTATTGCTTGGGACAAGTACATGTATGCATTTGGACTGGGGCATAAATTAGGCGTTGATATACCTTCAGAAAAGCCAGGCAATATTCCCACGCCAAAATATTTTAATAAAATTTACGGCAGTGGCAAATGGAACTATTGCACTTTCCGTTCGGTAAGTATTGGCCAGGGCGAGGTGTTAACAACACCCATACAAACAGCCAACGAAATGGCGTATATCGCCAACAAAGGCTGGTATAAAATTCCACATCTAATAGATTCAATAGAAGATGGCGATAAGTTTAACCTGCTGACAAAGTTTAAAGAAAAACACAGCACCATTGATATTCCCGACAGCGTTTTTGAAGCTGTGCACGACGGCATGCAGCGGGTGGTTGAAGGCGGAACCGGTGGCGGCGCCAAAGTACCGGGCATTGATATTTGCGGAAAAACAGGTACGGTAGAAAATTATTATCGTGGTGTAAAACAACCTAACCATGCTTTCTTCTGTGGGTTTGCGCCACGGGATAACCCAAAGATTGCTATTATGTGTGTGGTAGAAAACAGCGGCCGATTTGGCGGAACTTATGCGGCGCCTATTGTTGGTTTGATGATTGAAAAATACCTGCACGATACCATTGCAAAGAACAGGCAGGCCATTGTTGACAAATTCAAAAAATTAAATTTAATACCGCCGCGTATTTATAAAGAGATGAAAACAGTTGATTCCATGCTGCATGCAAAAGATTCGGCCTACCTGATTGCAAAAGGGTACATCACATTGATACGTGATACCATGGATGTGGATGCAACCGATGAAGAAGCAATTTTAGACCAGATAAAAAAAGACAAAGAGGAGTTGAAAAAAAATCAATCTAAAAAAGACAGCGCAAACAATAAACAGATCATAAAGCCAGAAGGAATTCTGCCAAACGAGAAAAAGAAGCCGGAAATAAAAGATACGTTGAATAATTAAGCGTGAGAGGTGAGTCGTGAGTGGTGAATCGTGAATCGTGAGTGGTGAGGGAGAGGGCCATCAATTCGAGTTTTAGAAGGCATGTACCAGACCGATGTTTTTTCTAACTATGAAATAATTTTTATGTTTTTAGAACTAGCTCATACAAAACTGGATGTTTTTATTACGGGTAAAGAGCTTGTATTAAGCTGTTATAAAGTATCAAAATTATTACCACCCGATGAACGATTTAATATGACGCAACAATTGAGGAGAGCCGCCCTTTCTGTTCAGCTTAATATAGCGGAAGGCAGTTCAAGAAAATCGCCGATAGAAAGAAGAAGATTTTATGAAATCTCAAGAGGCTCTGTTATTGAAATTGATACAGTACTAGATATTGCCGAAGAACTGGAATATTTTAAGAAAGAAGATTTGATGCAAACCGGTGAATTGATAATTAAAACTTTTAAAATACTCAGTAAAATGATCGTGTACTAAACTCACCACTCACCACTCACTACTCACGTAATGCAACACAAAAACCCCACCATATCAAAAGGAATAGACTGGCTGATGGTTTGGCTGTATGCCATTATTGTAATTTTTGGGATCATCTGTATTTATTCTGTTGAGTATAAAAGCACCGATAATTTTGTGCAGACATTGACCGGCTTTAAAAAAAATTACAGCAAACAGCTTTTCTTTTTTGGTGCCAGTGCGTTACTGGCTGTTTTTATTTTATTAACCGACAGTAAATTTTTTACTGCTACGTCCAATATTTCTTACCTGGTAGGCATTTTATTAATACTGGCAACCTTTGTTATTGGTAAAGAAATTAAAGGCTCTAAAAGCTGGATACCACTCGGTTTTATGAACCTGCAGCCGGTAGAACTGTGTAAGATTTTTACGGCACTTGCATTGTCAAAATATTTGTCGATGCCCGAAACAGATTTTAAAAAGCCAAAATCGCAACTGATCGCTGCAGCCATTTCATTTGCACCTGCTATGTTATCTATTTTGCAGGGAGAAACAGGATTGGCGCTGGTTTATTTTTCATTCCTCATACCTATGTACCGGGAGGGCTTGCCGCCGGGTTATTTAATTGCGGGCTTTTCAATGGCAGTTTTGCTGGTAGTTTCGTTACTGTTTTCTACAAAAACATTGCTGATTGCATTTGCAGTGTTTGCGGTGCTGGCATTTTATTTTAACCGCCGGCAAATCCGTAGAAATAATCGCCTGTTGGTAGTCATAATTGCAGCATGGGGTATCAGTTCGGTATTTGTTGGGTTGGTTATCCCGTTTACTTTTAAACACGTTTTTAAGCAATACCAGGCCGACAGGATTTTTAGTATGGTTGGTGTTGATAATCCTTTTGCAGATAAAGGAGCTAAAATTGATCTATCTGATGAGGAGCAAAAGCAAAAGCAAAACAAAACCGATCAGCAGAACTATAATGTAAAGCAATCTAAAATCGCTATTGGCTCCGGAGGTTTTTTAGGTAAAGGTTTTTTAAAGGGAACACAAACCCGTGGTGATTTTGTGCCGGAGCAGCACACCGATTTTATTTTTACCTCTGTTGGTGAGAACTTTGGCTTTTTGGGTAGCGGACTTTTAATGTTGCTGTACCTGCTATTTCTTTTGCGCATTGTAAAAATTGCCGAAAGGCAGCGAAGTACTTTCAGCCGGGTGTATGCGTATGCTGTTGCCGGCATCATGTTCTTTCATGTGGCTGTTAATATTTGTGTAACCATTGGCCTGGCGCCGGTAATTGGTATCACATTACCATTGATGAGTTATGGAGGTTCTTCGCTCTTAACATTTACCATACTTATTTTTGTTTTGATAAAACTGGATGCTGACAGGCAGATGGTGTTGAGGTAGAAGCCAAACCCCCTCCGCCTCCTGAAGGGGGAACTTTGGAGTTCATTAACGAAAGTCTATTTTATTTCATTTAAGAGTTAAATTTTATAAATACCTAAGTCGCTTGATTTTTAGGAGGCCTTTAAATATCGTAGGCGCCAGTTCCCCCTTCAGGGGGCGGAGGGGGTTTGGGGGTCGTAAGTTTACCTCAATTCAAAAGGTTGGCTGCTTGCCTTGCGTGCAGGAAACCAGGCAGCTAAAAAAGCAATGGCAGTAGCAGTTGCAGCTACCAAAATAAAGTCGGCTGCAATCAGTTTAACCGGAAAATAATCGAGGAGAAAAGAGCCACCGGCAAGTTTTATAATTTTAAATTTTAGTTGCAACAGGCAAATGATGACAGCCATTACTAATCCGGCCAGCGTACCTATGCCGCCGAGCAATAAGCCTTCGCTTAAAAATATTTTTAAAATACTTTTTTCAGAAGCTCCCATGCTTTGCAGCACACTGATGTCTTTTCTTTTTTCCAATACCAGCATGGTTAAAGCACTTATCATATTAAATGCCGCAATAATCAGAATTAAAGTAAGCACGGCATATATGGCCCATTTCTCCAGTTTCATGGTATTGTATAAACTGGTATTTTGTTCATACTTGGTTTGTACTTTATAATTTTTTCCCAGCAATAATGCCAGAGCATTACGTGCCTCTTTGGGGTCAACCTTGTCCTTAAGTTTTATTTCCACTGCACTGTATTCGTCTGCGGCAAAACCCATTTGCTGTTTTACAAAGCCAATATTGGTAATGGCATACTTATCATCAAACTCCTGCTGAATGGTAAACGAACCCGAAGGGGTGATGAAGCCTTCGCTGAGGGATTGCATGGGATCGTTATTGCTGCTGTTTTTTTTTGGTAAGATGACTGTTACATTATCTGAAGAAAAAGCTTTGTCAAAACTTAATGCAGTGGCATTCTGTATCCCCGAACCGGTTACCAGGTAGGGATCTTCGGTGGTACCGGTAAAATATTTCCCCCGGTTTGTTTTAGCGGCAACACCACTTACTTGTTCGTAACCGGCATCAACGCCTTTCAGGTAAATAACGGTTTGTGCGTCCTGGTTTTTAAGCAGGGCCTTCTCTTCGGCAATCATCGAAAAATTTTGAACCAAAGGCTGATTTTTTATGGAAGCGATTTGTGCTGCTGTTAGTATGCATGTTTTACCGGTTGTCGGCAAAATTTTTATATCAGCATAAAAAGAAGAGTAAAGAGATTTTACCAGATCTTCAAACCCATTAAAAACGCTCAATACCAAAACCTGGCAACAGGTGGCAAAAGCAATAACACCTACCGTAACCCATGCAATAATATTGATGGCATTGGTGCTTTTTTTTGCTTTAAAATATCTCCAGGCAAAGGTGAAATACATCTTGGTTTGTTGTTTGTGATTTTTGGTTTGTTGTTTAAGGGCAGCCTGCCGTTTAGGCAACCACTAACTACAAACAACAAACCACAAACATTATTTGTCTTCGTCTTTCTTTATCTCCTTAAATATCTTGTCCATCTTATCTACATAATCCAGCGTATCATCAATAAAAAAAGTAAGTTTTGGCATGCTGCGCAATTGGTGGCGTACTCTTGTTGTAAGTTCTTTTTTTATTTCCCAGCTACGCTCTTCAATTTTTTTAAGAGCATCAAAGCTGTCCTTTACCTGAAAAAAACTTAGGTAAATCCTTGCTTCATATAAGTCGGGTGTAATCTTTACAGAGGATATGGAAACCATACCGCCATCCATCATCGACAAGCCCAATCGTTGAAAAATATCACTCAATTCTTTATTAAGCAACCCCGCCACCATCTTTTGTCTTTTGCCTTCTAACATATTCTTTCGGTTTAAACGTCTGTATTTAAGAAACCCGCTTCTCCGGTTAATAATCGGGGCGGCGTTTGCTGTAAAATTAGTTACTTTGCCCTGATTTGATCGAATTATAAAACCATGAAGAAATACGCAAGGCTTTTTAAATACCTGGCTGCATACAAATCCAATATAGCACTATACTTTTTATTCATCATATTGGCCATCGTATTCTCCGTGGCGTCTATTGGCTCTCTGCCTTTTTTTATCGACCTCATCTTTACAAAAGGAAAGGCAGATGTAATAAAGCCGGAAACCGTCAGCAACTCGCAGGATTTTATACGTTACATCAGCTATTATTTGCAGGAACTTATTAAAACAAATGGTAAGGCCTATGTGCTGGCGCTTATCTGCATTATGGTGCTGATAGCGGTGTTCTTAAAAAATCTGTTTACCTATTTGTCCTACTACATTTTAGCGCCCATGCGCAACGGCGTAATGAACCGCTTGCGCCGGGAGCTATTTCAGAAAATACTCATCATGCCCATTGGTTATTTTACCGAGCAACGCAAAGGTGATATTATGAGCCGTATGACAAACGATGTGGGCGAATTGGAAAACTCGGTAGTTGGCACGGTGGAAGGATTGATCAAAGATCCCTTGAACCTCATAATACTGCTTGCGACCCTGGTTTTTATCAGTCCTAAACTGTCGCTTTTTTTACTGGTGTTTTTACCGGTTACCGGTTTTATTATTGGCCGTGTAAGTCGTTCTTTAAAAAAACAATCCAATGCGGCTGCCATAAAACAGGGCGAGGCACTTTCTGTTTTAGATGAAACACTGGGAGGGTTGCGTGTTATAAAAGCTTTTACTGCCGAGCGGCTGGTAGGTAAAAAATTTGATGAACAC
>JBBRCM010000067.1:0-18104 GCA_038204855.1 Chitinophagales bacterium | reverse complement strand
AAAAAGAAAAAAATTACTGATGTAGAATTGCAGAACTGGATTAAAAAATAATTGACCGGCATAATAAAACTACAAAAGAATGTATAAGAAGAAATCAAGAAGAGAATTTTTAGCAGCCGGCCTGTTAACCACAGCAGCAGTAGCCTGCAACTCTAATAAATCACCTTTTACTCCTGAAGACGATATTAAACTGTCAGGTGAAAAAATAAAACTGCTTTCGGTAGATGGGGAAATAATAGAAGTTGATAAAGCGTTTTTAAAACCGGTACCACACATGCCATCGGTTAGTAATAACGAAATGCGAAAAGGAATAGATGGCAAAAAATTTGTGATGGTAATTGATTTAGCCCGATGTAAAAATTTAAAATTTTGTCAGAGTGCTTGCAACCATGCACACCAGGTGCATCCAGGACAGAACTGGATAAAAGTGTATCCGGCGCAGGATGCAGATAAAACTGCGCCTTACTGGCAACCTACCACCTGTATGCATTGCGATGAGCCACCCTGTGTAAAAGTTTGCCCGGTAGATGCTACTTTTAAAAGACAGGATGGAATTGTGTTGATTGATAGCGACCGTTGTATCGGCTGCCGTTTTTGTATGGCTGCCTGTCCTTATTCAACCAGGGTTTTTAACTGGGAAGAACCCGTGCAAACCATTGAAGCCGAGAATCCGCTTCATCATAAAGAAGTAAATCCTGACCAGCCTTATTCAAGCGAAACCAGTTTACCACAAATAAAAGGAACAGTAGGCAAATGCGATTTTTGTGCAGATATGACACGCATGGGCATGCTGCCACATTGTGTATCGGCTTGTCCTAACGGCGTTTTTATGTTTGGCGACGAGAACGAAGATTCTGTAACCAATGGTGCCGAAACGTTCAGGTTCAGCGAACTCATTAAAGATAAAGCCGGTTACCGACTGATGGAAGACCTGGGAACAAAACCAAGGGTATATTACCTGCCTCCTGTAAACCGGAATTTTAAATTTGAAGATGGCCTTAAAAAAGAAGTGCCAGCCGAAAAAAAATCTTAAACTATCATCGTGGAAAAGCTGCAAAAATTCTCTCCTGAAAAAATCGTCAGTGATTTACTGCCGCAAAAGTTTGGCCGCAGGGGAATTATATGGACTGCCATATTACTCATCATGTGTGCTGTTGGATTATTTGCCTATATACAGCAATTAAGAAAAGGATTGATTGTTACCAACATGGGTGATTATGTTTCGTGGGGTATTTATATTTCGAACTTTGTCTTTTTTGTAGCCATTAGCCTGGTGGGTTCGCTCATCACTGCCATCTTCCGTTTGTCCGGTGTTCCCTGGCGTACACCCTTAACACGGATATCAGAAATGATAGCCATATCGGCCATCACTTTTGCAGCCCTTATTATTATTGTTGATATGGGCCGCCCCGAAAGATTGTATTACCTGTTTACACATGGCCGCATACAATCGCCCATTATGTGGGATGTGATTGTGATCACCACTTATTTCTGTATCAGCTTGTTTTTATTATACATTACGTTGCTGCCCGATATCAGGATCATGATCAACGCTAAAGAAAAATTGGGCAAACGTTTTTCAAAATTGTACAACTGGCTTGGCTCATTCTGGAAAGGAACAGAGGCGCAGGAGAAGTTGAGAGATAAGAGCATTACCATACTTTGTGTATTAATAATTCCCGTTGCATTTTGTATTCACACCGTTACCTCCTGGTTATTTGCAACAACTTACCGCCCCGGCTGGGACAGTACCAACTTTGGTGCATACTTTGTTTCGGGTGCGTTTTTGGTAGGCGCAGGCGGAGTTGTAGTATCCATGTATATTTTTCGTCGGGTATATAAACTTGAACATTATATTACCGACAGGCATTTTGATAAGATGGGAAAAATATTGGTGATGCTTGCATTGCTGTATTTGTATTTTAATGTAAATGAATATCTGGTTCCTGCATTTAAGATGAAAAAATCGGAAGAAGAACATTTGACAGGGTTGTTTGCCGGCGAATATGCTCCCCTGTTTTGGTTTGCCATTTTTGTAGGGATGATCATTCCAATATCGATCCTGGTGTTTCGAAAAGGAAGAAAACCAAATGCCATGTTTGTGGCCGGTGTAATGGTTGTAGTGGGTGCCTGGTTTAAACGTTACCTGATTGTAACGCCAACCATGCTCCATCCGTTTTTACCCAAATTTGATGCACCTGCAAGATACAGTCATTACTTTCCAAGCTGGCAGGAGTGGGCCATAGCCATGGGTTCGCTGGCCGGTGTATTACTCATCATCACTTTTTTGGCCAGGATATTTCCGGTCATCTCAATTTATAAAACAATAACCGATCATGAAGAAGAACAACCATCATAAACTGTTAATCATTTTTTTGTTCTTGTTTGCAACTGCTATTGGTAAATTACATGCACAGGATTCTGCTGCTGCATCACCAGTATTACTCAGCTTACGTTATTTTCTGCCCGAAAATAAAATCCCCTACATCATTGTGAATACTAAAAAGAAAGTGGAAAGGAAATTCCTTCCGGTAAAAAATATACCGGTAAATGTTTACTACGGCGAAGTAGCAGAAAAAAATTTACTCGGTAAAATTGTAACGGCAGTTAATGGCGAAGGAAGGGTTGCATTTCCAGCCTCGTTAAAAGCAAACTGGGATTCACTTGATGAGTTTAAAATTTTAGCAGAATCTGTGCCGGCAAAAGGGGAAGAGTTATTAAGTGCCGACATAACTATTAAAAAAGCCATACTGGTAATTGATACATTATCGGTTGATGGTGTAAGAACAGTTACCGGAATGCTGAAAGAAAAAAAAGGAGATGAGTGGGTGGCAGTTAAAGAAATTGAAATGAAACTTAGTATTAAGCAGCTGCTGGGTAATTTAACGGTGGGCGAAGCAGAAACTTATACGTCCGACTCAACCGGTACAGCCAGTGCAGCATTTAATAAAGATTCCATGCCGGGTGATGAAAAGGGAAACCTAGTGCTGGTTGCAAGGGTTGAAGACAATGATATCTACGGTAACCTGGTTGCGGAAAAATCAGTATTCTGGGGTAAACCGTTACAGGCAGAAGCAAATTTCTGGCACCGCACACTATGGTCAACCGGTAACCGGGCACCAATATGGCTGCTGGTTATTGCCTTTGCCATAATCATTGGAGTTTGGGGTACATTAATTTACCTGGTGCGGCAGGTTTTTAAAATTAAAAAACTGGGAGAGCTTATGAACGTGGTTTAAGTACATAATTAGATTTGCTAATAAAAAAATGTTCACCTGCTTTAGTTGGTGAACATTTTTTATTTATTATCATGCAGCAACTTTACCGCAAATACAATCTGTATTTTTGCAATTCTTACTTTTAAAATGAACTAACAATGAAAGACAGAATTTTATCAGGCCTTATTTTTATTTGCATAATAGCTATTGCAACATCCTGCAAAACTCCACGGTATGCTTACAGTCCATCAGCAACCAATGTGCCTGTACTTACAAAGAAAGGCGACAGTAAGATAGGCGCTGTTTATTCAACCAATGCAGCAGGAAATCAAGGACAGGATGGAGGCAGTAATGATAAGCGCAGCCGGGGTTTTGATCTGCAGGGCGCAGTGGCAATTACTGATTATTTTGCGATACAGGCCAGCCACGCCTATCGTTGGGAGAGCACGGAAAACACGACTGACACCGTAACCATAAAATATAAAAGAAGCCTTACCGAGATAGGGCTGGGATATTATTTGCCGTTGGGCGATAAGAAAGATGTCTTTTTTCAGGTTTTTGCCGGTGCAGGTTTGGGCCGGTTTAGTTTTACCGATGTTGATAAGGTAGCGGCTAATTACCACCAGGCCAACATTACAAAAGTTTACCTGCAGCCGGCCATTCTTTTTAAAAGTAAAGGAAGCTTTACCACCTCGGTTGCGCTGAGGTTCAGCGGCATCAGTTACAGCAAAATAAAAACCAGTTACAGTGCCAGCCAGCTAAACGATTATCACCTGGATGGTTTGAGCGACCGGACAAAATGGTTTTTTGAACCGGCCACTGTAAGCAGCTTTGGTTTTAAAAATGTTCCCGGTTTGCGTATTGAAGTTCAGGCAGGCTTGTCTTTTTTAATGTCAGGAAACTATTTTGACTATCGTAAATTTAATTTTTCGGTAGGCACCTGGGTTGATGTAGGCAAGTTATTTACTAAAAAAGCCGAGTAAGCTCCTTATTTCACTAATTATTTTTTCCAGTCTTTAATCAGTAATTTTACAATTCGATTGTATTGCTTTATGCCCATGGGTAAAGTATAAAAAATAATTGCTGATTTTATGTCATTCACACTTCAAAATAAAGTTCGTATTGTAACTGCTGCTGCCTTATTTGATGGGCACGATGCTGCCATTAATATCATGCGCCGCATTATGCAAAGCAAAGGTGCAGAGATCATTCACCTGGGCCACAACCGCAGCGTTGCAGAAATTGTAGAATGCGCCATTGAAGAAGATGTGCAGGGCATTGCCATTACCAGTTACCAGGGCGGCCATGTAGAGTTTTTTAAATACATGAAAGACCTGCTGAACCAAAATGGTTGCGGGCATATAAAAATATTTGGCGGTGGTGGCGGAACCATCCTTCCATCTGAAATAAAAGAATTACACGATTACGGAATCACAAGAATTTATAGCCCCGATGACGGAAGGCATATGGGACTGGAAGGTATGATTGAAGATGTGGTTAAAAGCTGCGATGTACCTGCAGCCCTCTCTAAATCTCCCCCCACAGGGGAGACTTCGCACTCTACTAACGTTAGCAGTAGTTATGTACTTGGAGAGTGGCGGGATGTTAAGAAGATTGCTCATGCAATTACTTTAGCTGAAAATGGTGAACCTTATAAACACTTGTTTAATGGAAAAGCAGTACATGAATATTTTGCAACTGCCGATACATTTTATTATAAATCTTTAAAAGAATTTGCATTAAATCACAGAGGTAAACCAACCGAAGCTGAAAATATTTTATGGCAATATTTAAGAGATAAACAACTGGATGGAATTAAATTCAGAAGACAGCATATTATAGATAAATACATTGCTGATTTTATTTCTTTAGAAAATAAATTAATTATTGAAGTTGATGGAGCTATTCATCAACTACCGGATAATAAAGAAAATGATGAACTGCGAACGACAAGGCTGACTGAATTGGGCTATACAGTAATTCGGTTTACAAATAACGAAGTAATTGCAAATATTGATGGCGTAACTGCTGCTATAAAAGAAAAGTTTCATAAATTATCAGGGTCTAAAGTCTCCCCCGTGGGGGGAGATTTAGAGGGGGCCGCAAAGATACCAGTACTGGGTATAACAGGAACCGGCGGCGCTGGAAAGAGTAGTGTTACAGATGAAATTGTCCGTAGGTTTTTAAATGGATATACCGATAAAACCATCGCTGTAATTTCTGTTGATCCATCCAAGAAAAAAACCGGCGGAGCTTTACTGGGCGACCGTATAAGGATGAATTCCATCTCTTCCCCAAGGGCTTACATGCGTAGCCTGGCAACCAGGGAAAGTGATAAGGCATTAAGCGAATATGTACAGGAAGCGATTGACATTTGCAAAGCAGCAAACTATGATTTTATTATTTTGGAAAGTGCAGGCGTTGGACAAAGCGATGCCTCGATACTGGATTATGTAGATGTAAGCATGTATGTAATGACACCCGAATATGGTGCCGCATCTCAACTGGAAAAAATAAATATGCTGGATTACGCCGATGTGGTTTGTGTAAACAAATTTGATAAGGCCGGCGCATTGGATGCATTGCATGATGTACGTAAGCAATACAAACGAAACCATACGTTGTGGAGTGCCAAGGACGAAGAGTTACCCATCATCGGCACCATCGCCGCACAGTTTAATGATGCTGGTGTAAATGAATTGTTTGAAAGGCTGATGGAAAAAGTTGCAGAAAAATGTGATGTAAGATTTTCAGGCGAGATCACACATCATGCCCACACAAAAGATACATTCAGCCAGTCAACTATTATTCCGCCTAAAAGAGTAAGATACCTGGCGGAGATTGCTGAAACCATTGTGGCTTATGATACGTGGGTGGAAGAGCAATCTAAAATTGCTACGCAACTTTATCAATTAAATGGAACAATCTCTTTAATAAAAGAAAAGCTCGGTGAAGATGAAGAGTCTAAAGTTTTAAGTATTGGGGGAGATTTAGAAGCGGCTTTACACCCAACCTGTAAAAAATTAGTTGAAAATTGGCCTGATGTTGTTGAACGGTACAACAAAGAATTTTACGAATTTAAGGTAAGAGATAAAATAATTAAGCAACCGCTTACTTACAAAAGTTTGTCGGGCACCGTGCTTTCAAAAGTCATCTTACCAAAATATAAAGACTGGGGCGATATTTTAAAATGGCAGTTACAGGAAAACGTGCCGGGCGAATTTCCATTCACCGCAGGTGTGTTTCCGCTAAAGCGTGAGGGCGAAGACCCAACACGTATGTTTGCAGGCGAAGGTGGCCCCGAAAGAACCAACAGGCGTTTTCATTATGTAAGTATTGGCCAGCCCGCAAAGCGCCTCAGTACGGCTTTTGACAGTGTTACGTTATATGGAGAAGATCCGGATTACCGCCCGGATATTTATGGAAAGGTGGGTAACAGTGGTGTAAGTATTGCATCGGTTGATGATGCAAAAAAGCTGTACAGTGGCTTTGATCTTTGCGATGCCAAAACTTCTGTAAGTATGACGATCAACGGACCGGCACCTATGCTGCTGGCATTTTTTATGAATGCCGCCATTGATCAGCAATGCGAAAAATATATACTGGAGAATAACCTGCGGGATGAAGTAAATAAAAAGATTGAAGCTTTATACAGTATTGACTCACTTCCAAAATATGTTGGTGTGGATGGCAAAGAAATTGTTCCTGTAAAAGGAGAATTAGGAGGAGCGTTGCCACAAGGAAATGATGGTTTAGGTTTACGTCTGTTAGGATTAAGCGGACAGGATGTTTTGCCTGCGGAAATTTACGAACAAATAAAAGCAAAAGCATTATCAACTGTACGTGGTACAGTGCAGGCCGATATTTTAAAAGAAGACCAGGCACAAAACACCTGTATCTTTTCGACAGAATTTGCGCTGAAGCTGATGGGTGACGTGCAGGAATATTTTATAAAAAATGCGGTGCAAAATTTTTACAGCGTAAGTATCAGTGGTTATCATATTGCTGAAGCGGGTGCAAATCCTATTACACAATTAGCATTCACTTTATCAAACGGGTTTACGTATGTTGAGTACTATTTAAGCCGTGGAATGAACATCGATGATTTTGCACCAAACCTTTCTTTCTTTTTCAGCAATGGTATGGATCCTGAGTACAGTGTGATAGGACGGGTAGCCAGAAGGATCTGGGCGAAGGCGATGAAAAATAAATACAAGGCAAACAGCCGCTCTCAAAAATTAAAATATCATATTCAAACATCTGGTCGCAGTTTGCATGCGCAGGAAATTGATTTTAATGATATACGCACCACCTTACAGGCACTGTATGCCATTTACGATAACTGCAATTCTTTACATACCAACGCTTATGATGAGGCCATTACAACACCAACCGAAGAAAGTGTTCGCAGGGCAATGGCGATTCAGCTTATTATAAACAGGGAACTTGGCACCGCAAAGAATGAAAACCCAAACCAGGGTGCATTTTTAATTGAGGAGTTAACAGATATTGTGGAAGAAGCCGTGATGGCTGAGTTTCAGCGGTTGACAGAAAGAGGTGGCGTGCTTGGCGCTATGGAACGTATGTACCAGCGCAATAAAATTCAGGAAGAAAGTTTATACTACGAAACCTTAAAACATACCGGTGAGTATCCCATTGTTGGTGTAAATACTTTTTTAAATAAAAATGGAAGCCCTACGATTTTACCAACCGAAGTAATACGGTCTACCACCGAAGAAAAAGAATTTCAGATAAAAACCCTGCAGGCTTTTCATAAAAGACACGAATCTAAAAGTGCTGACATGCTTAAACGATTACAACAGGCCGCAGTTAACAATGAAAACCTTTTTGAAGAATTGATGGAAACGGTTAAGTATTGTTCGCTGGGGCAAATTACCAATGCATTGTATTCTGTTGGCGGGCAGTACAGGAGGAATATGTAAACAAAATTTAGGCGCTCATAAAAAAGTAATTCATCAAACTCTGAATTACTTATCTGCAATTAACGTAACAAGCCGTTCATTTAACAAAACAACACTTTCCATCAACTTTAGAACCTGTTGGGTCTGCTTTTCATTATATGACTGAAAAGTACTGTGATGCTGAATAGCTATTGACGAGTTACTGATATTTTCAAGAATATTATTGGGTGATGTTGCAAGAATTTGCAAAGGGTCAATCTCCAAAACATCTGCTACTTTTTGTACAAAGTCAATGGTGATAGCAGTTTCGCCACGTTCATACTTTGTATATGCCGATTCAGACAAGCTGATTTTTTGCGCAATATCAAAAGCTTTAATACTTTTTAATTTTCTGAATTTGGCAATGTTTTGCCCAATGGTAAGGTTATCAATACTCATAAGTTGTTTGGGACTACTTTAACGTAAGGTAAAACTACTTAAAAAATAATTTAAATCATTAAAAAACAAATAATATTGTTACAACATTCATTTCTGCTTTTTTACAGTAATAAATTAGACCAAAACAAAAAAAGGATTTTACATATAAAATTGTAAAGCCAACATACATAAAACAGTTTATTCCGTCGCCTTTATAAATACTTTGGATTTAGAACCTATTGAAGTTGTAAAAGGATAATGGTATGAAACAGTATCTCAAAATTTTAATTCACATTATTGTTCCAATTTTTTTAGGAACGACAGTTTACGCTTTTTGGCGTGGCCTTTATTTTATAGACCCATCAGAAAAATATTTTCCCTTTTATTCTGCAAACGTTCCCGATTGGATAAAATACAACTTACCCGACGGTCTTTGGTTTTACGCTTTACTATCTTCAGTAACTATAATCTGGAATAATTCTTCTAAATACTATTATATCTGGTTGCTTTCCGCCATTATTTTTAGTTATCTCACAGAAATTTTTCAAGCATTTCATTTCGTTCCGGGGACATTTGATCTAAATGATTTGCTTGCTTACACAACCGCAGTAATATTTTATTCCATCAATTTTCAAAAAATTAATCAACCATTATTCACCATAAAATAAAAAAATGAAAACACTAAAAAACCTTTCCACAGCGTTGGTATTTTTTGTATTTGCTTTATTGTTTTGGGCATCTAAGTCATCTAAGCAAGCTACAACAAGCACTGAAAATACTTATGAAGAAACTAAGAAAAAGGAATCTGAACCATTTTTGTTGACTTACGATTTACCGATAATAACACCAACAGCTCAAACAACACAGACACAAAAAAAAGGAGGGGTAACTGTTACATGCGAAATAGTGCCATTTAATATTTCGGTTAAAGATAAGGCAGAGAGGGAAGTTTATTATGCGGATCCTACTCAACCAGGATATGATGTTTTTCAAACTAAACATACTCCAGTAGCTGAGTTTTATCCTGAACACTTTAAACTTAATATTAAAATTAAAAATAATCAAGAACGAATTTTAAAAGTTAGAGAAACGGCATTGCTAATGCAGATAGATGGAATTACCTACAACGTTCCGGAAGAGTCACTCAAAGATTGGTATGCTGGAATGATTATAAAAGATGGAGTATTTAACTATGAAATTTCAGGTCCAGAGTTTAACAGCTTGATTAACGCAAAACTTGTTTACTTATTTATAAATGATGTTCCCACAGTAATGGACGAGGGGGGGAATATAAAAAAGCGGGAAAATTTTGAGTGGTTTTTTGTGTGTAAAAAGCAAACAGTCGAAAAACAAGAACAGATAACTTATTCTTACGAAACGTCTTTGATAGAATCGAAACGCTGTGATAAATGTACTGGAACTGGCGTTGACCCACAAGCATATACATGTAAGACTTGCGGTGGGAGTGGAAAAACAAAGAATATTTTTGATGGAAAATATTATACCTGCTTTAATTGCACTGGTTCTGGGATTGTACATTATAAATGTTCTGATTGTAAAGGTGCTGGAACATTATCATTCCCTAAATCAAGGTTACCAAAAACTGTAAGTAGTATTACTTGGACTGACCGACCAATAAATGTTACAACAAGTCCAGCGGGTGCAGTAGTAAAGGTTGTTGATACTAAAACAAAAGAATATATAAGTGCCGGGACATCTAATTGTACAGTTAACTGGTACACTTCAAACACGACTTCATATCCAATAATAATAGAGTATCAGGGTAAGACAGTAAAAGTTTTACCTTTCGACGACAAGGGTAAGGAACTTAGTAAAATTGTAGTGAATTTTTTGGGAGCAGAACCGTCAGTAACAAAAGGGCAAAAAATAAATTAATAATGAGTGAATTTGAAAAAGATTTTTTTCTTTTTCGCAACTTCTCCTTAGCTAATTAACAAGCCGATACGACTAACATTAATACTTTCAATATTAACATGCTCAAAACAAATCATTGTCGCAGTCCTGCAATAAAAAATGTAGAGTTAACTACATTTTTATTCGATTAATTTAAATATTGAAGTAGGGCTAAGTAAATTAATAATCAAACTATCTAAAAAAAAATATCATGAAGCATAAATTTTTTTTAACTATAACGTTAATTATTGTAAGCTACTTTGTACAAGCACAAAGCGCACCCAAACAATGTAAATATTTATTTTTTAGTTGTCCGCCAACATCTGGAATAATCTGTAATAATTCTGGACAATACAAAGAACTGGAAGCCAGTGGTGATGGGTTTGGCATTTACAAAAAAAATGCAAAAGGTTGTTGGGTAATTATAAAAAATGATGCCCCAATTCAAGTGCCTGCTGATGGCCCTGTAACTACATGGATAAAAAAATGGTTTGGTAGTAATAGTTTAAAACCAAGTAAATAATTTATTTTCAGGCCGGTTTATCTTTTGTTAACTAACTGCGCAAATGTATAAAGATGACACCTTTTCAAATGATGTCATCTTTTCTAATCAAATATTTTTTTTGATTAAGTCACTAAAATAAAAAAGCCTTCGTTGAAAAACGGGGGCTTAAAAACTATATGCTTACAACGGAATTACCACCGAAAGTTTAAACTGCCTGCTTCTATTATTTGCAAGCCCGTTTTGAAATCTGGGAATAGAAATATTATCTGTGGAAGTTTTTAATTTTGTTTTCCTGGCTTCACGCTTTAAATCACTTGCTTTTTTAGAGAAATGGATACTGGTTAATGCAAGGCCTATCCCAACCAGGGCCCCAGCAGCACCTACAATAATTTCTGTATTATAACTATTACTGCCTGAAGAACCATAGCCGCCATTAATACCATAATATCCATCATCTTTACTAACCAGGCCGTAAATTAATGTACCGATACCGCCTGCTGCTATAACAGGGCCAACAGAAACCAAAATGATGCTGGTCGTTCTGGCCTTACGGGATTTTTTCATCAGTTCATCATAATCGCCTCCGTTTTGTGCAAAAGCTGATGATGTAAAACTTAAAAGGGTTAAAACAGATAGTAAAGTTTTCATTTGCATATATTTTGGTTTAGAGTTCAAAGATATATGAAAAACTTACTTCGGTTAATAATTCAAAAAATCATTTTAACTCCTCGCAAAAATATCCAGCACTAAAAACAATGTTTTCTACTTCGGCAGAAGCAATATCTTTTGTAACCACTCTTAAAATTTTATAGCAATCACGCAGGTCAACATTCCATCCCCTATATGTGATGTCCCAGCGGGGTTTTCACAGCTTGCTGTATTATTTATTACGCCCTTACGTGAAACCCCGATGATTAATGCTGCTCAACCATTATGCTGCCACTCTATAAATCCCGGTAATGTGCAGGCAAACAATACTGTGCTATCCCCAATTCGTAAAAAGATGCACTGCTATGTACATACGAAACAAAATCTTTCGCCAGGTTCCATTTTCCACTAACCGGGTTGTGGTGGATGTAATTTATTTTCTGTATTAAAAATTTATCAGAAAATATGGGCTTAGCATCAAAGGAATTCTTAAATACTTTATGAAGCTGGCCTTTCTTTTTTTCACGCTCAGTAACCGATGCAGCAAGCAATTGAAGTAAAGCTGTTTCTTTGTTTTCTTCAAGCCGGTTTACTATCTCATAAGCCACAAAGCGTTTTGCATTGCCGATGATTTTATTCAGGTCAAAATTGGGTTCTGGAAAACGTAATATATAATGCAGATGATTGGGAATGATTACATAAGCAACAATAAATACCCTTTCCTGTTTTAAAATATTGAACCAGTTGTAAACCAGGTCATAACTTTTTGTGGTTTCAATCAGCGGAAGCCAGTTGAAACAGGTAAATGTACAGAAGTACATAGGGTAAATGTCGGCATGTTTATATTTAACAAACATACTTTAAAGATAAGCAATGGCAGCATTATAGCGTAAGAGTCTTTCTGCATCGGGGTTTCGCAGAAAGTTTATTTTTAAGAAGATGATTGCGTGGCGAAAACCCCGCTGGGACGGAATGTCGGCATGTTTATATTTAACAGACATACTTTAAAGATAAGCAATGGCAGCATTATAGCGCAAGAGTCTTTCTGCATCGGGGTTTTGCAGAAAGTTTATTTTGAAGAAGATGATTGCGTGGCGAAAACCCCGCTGGGACGGAAGATAAAAACCCTGCAGGCTTTTCACAAACGGCACGAAGCAAAAAGTGCTGCAATGTTAAAACGCCTGCAACAGGCTGCAGTTAATAACGAAAACCTTTTTGAAGAATTGATGGAAACGGTTAAGTATTGTTCGCTGGGGCAAATTACCAATGCATTGTATTCGGTTGGCGGGCAGTATAGGAGGAATATGTAATTGCTGATTTTTTTTAAGACGATACATTTCCTTACTTCGGTCGTTGACGAAAATCTTTAACTCATCTTTCCGCCATTATTCACCGGATTTACAATGCCCTGCTGCGTGCCACCTTTTTGCGAAGCCGACACCATTATTGGATCTGGCTCATCTTTAAAATGGATCATAAATTTACTTCCCTTACCCAACTCGCTTTCTACCACGATATTTCCACCGCTGGCATCCACAATTTTTTTTGCAAGGTATAAACCTATACCCTGTCCCTCTATATCGCTGTGAAGCCTGGTATATATGTCAAAAATTCTATGAAGATGTTCGTCTGATATGCCGATGCCATTGTCCTGTACAGATAAGATGATACCGTCCTTTTCCTTAACGGTATTGATATTTACTACAAGCTGCCCACTGCCTTTAAATTTTATGGCGTTTGAAATAAGGTTATATACAATACTGCGCAGGTTCTTTTTTGAAAAGCGTATTTTTTTAATTTCCAGGTTCCTGTTTATCACCGCACCCGATGCTTTTATTTTGTCTTCCAGGCTCCATTCAATACTATTGATTATTTCATCCACATCCACCATTTCGGTTGCTATCATATCGTTTTCCAGTTTGGCAACAAAGGCAATGTCACTTACAAGCGTCTGGAATTTTTTTACGGATGTATTTATTATTTGCAAAAATCTGTTTAATTCCGGATCTACCACTTTTATGGCATTCATCACTTCTATACTCATTTGTATATTGCCCAATGGTGCTAAAAGATCGTGCGATGCCGTATGCACAAAATTATCAAGGTCGGCATTTATACGCAGCAGGCTTATGTTCTTTTTATCAAGTTCCTGCTGGGTACTTTTTAATTCGGTAATGTCGTTAAAAGTTATAATAGCACCCTTGGCCAGGTTACTTATCTCCTGTATGTACGGCATCGTCATCATCTGGTACCATTTGCCATTGGCTGTTTCAATTTCTTTTGTAATAACGCTTCCATCAGCTATTACCCTTTTTATATCTTCGGCAATGGTTTCAAACTTTATGTTGGTAGAAATATTGCTGAGCGGCCTGCCTATATCGGTGGGCAGCAGATTTATCTGCTTTACCGCACCGGGAGAAAACTTCATCAACCTCAGGTCATTATCAACAAACAACTGGCCGTTAACATTGCTTCTGAAATAATTATTAAGATCGTCATTAATTTCCCGCAGCTCTTTATTCTTTAACTGGTAATCTGTATTAATGGTGTGCAGCTCTTCATTTACGCTTTGCATTTCTTCGTTGGTACTTTGCATTTCTTCATTAGCCGATAGCAGCTCTTCATTAAAAGACTGCATATTCTCGTTAAAGTCTTCAATCTTTAAATTGGCAAAAAAAAGTTTATCTTTCACTTCCTTCAGCTCGTCCTCCATATTTTGAGTGTACTCATTAAAATATAAAGCCTCGTCAAAAACGGGTGCATCTGTTATAGAACTGCCGGGCACATCATTACAAAAATTAACCATCAAAAAATTGTGTTCCCCTTTTTTAAACAACAGTGGAGTTACAGACAGTATTATTTTAGCGGCACCTTCCTCATTATTTACCTGAATGCCTTTCAGCGTATTTTTTTTGCCGGTTTTTAAAGCAGTCTTTTTTAAACTGCTGAATGCAACGGCAAGCGGTTTAGGAAGCAGCTCGGTAAGATCTGAATAGAAGTTTTTTTGCAGCAGGTACTTTGTTGTATCACCATAACTCTTTACAACCCGGTTTGTTTCATCAATGCAAACAACCAGGTAATTCAATTCATTGATCAACTCAACATTTACAGCCTCATCTAAATTATTAATTGCTTTATTGGTAACGTCTGTTTTAGATGAAATTGGTGTAGAAAATTTGTTTTCCTGGAAGGATGGCAGCGAAAATGCATCGAAACGGAGCATGCGGTTTGTTTCGATGTTTCTGAAGATCTTCCATTTTTTGTCTACCACTGCCAGGCTTTGAATAATGGACAAAGGATTTTCGCTGGCACCCAAAAATAAATAGCCATTCATTTTAAGCCCGAACAGCAGCATTAAATATATTTTTTTCTGTAGCGGCGGTTTCATGTAAATGAGCAGGTTGCGGCAACTAACAAACGACATATTGCAATACGGTGGATTTTTCACCAGGTCGTGCTGTGCAAAAATTACCATTTTGCGTATTTCGGGCTTTACTCGGTAATTTTCTCCATCTTTTAAAAAGAATCTTTCCAGCCGGTTGGCAGATACTTCACTTGCTGAGGCAGCAGCGTAAATTCCTTTTCCTGCAAATGCCAGTGCGGCCGTATCAATATCTGTAGCAAATATTTTTACAACTAAATTATTATGGCCGTTGGCTATCTGCTCATATATAATCATTGCCAGTGAATAGGCTTCTTCGCCGGTGGCGCAACCTGCAACCCAAAGCCTTAATTCTTCATCGGGCCCTAATCTTTTAATCATGTCGGGCACTACGCTTTTTTCCAGTATTTCAAAAGCATCTTTATCCCTGAAAAAAGAAGTTACACTTATCAGGAATTCTTTAGAAAGGGCTGTAAGTTCGGTTTCATCTGTTTTTAAATACTCAAAGTATTGCTCAAGTGATGTGAAGTTTTTAGCAGTTGTTCTTCTTTTTATTCTCCTGAGTATGGTAGCTTGTTTATAGTCTGAAAAATCAAGTGGCGAATGTTCATTTATAAGATCGACAATAGCCTCCATGAAGTTTTCATCATCCTTATTATTTGTGAGTACCTTGTTGTGCTCTTCATCTTTTAAATAGTCTTCAATTGTTTGGGGCATCATTTCGGGTTCCAGCACAAAATCAACAACACCCGTTGCTATTGCGTTTTCGGGCATGCCGGAGAATTCAGTATTATTTGGGTTACGCACCATTATCATGCCACCTGCCTTTTTAATGGCTATAACACCTTGTGTACCATCTGAACCTAAGCCAGAGAGAACAATGCCGATTGCTTTATTGCCATAATCTGCTGCAAGCGAATTAAAAAATGTATTTACGGTAAGATGCGGCGCTTTTTGATTTTCTTTATCAGTAAGTAGTAAGCTGTTATTACTGATGGTCATAAAACTATCGGAGGGAATAAGGTACACGCAATTACAAATTACCTGCATGTTGTTTTTTGCCTCCAGCACCTGCAGATCGCTGTGCTTTGCCAGTAATTCAGCCATCCTGCTTTTAAAGTCGGGCGATAGATGTTGAATGATAATATAAGAAACGCCATCCTGCGGCGTATGATCAAAGAAGGCATTTATTTCTTCCATGCCACCTGCCGAGGCGCCAATGGCAATAATATGGTGGGGTAAGTTTGCCAATTGTAATTATTTAGTATTTAAGGCAACTTAAAGGTACGGCTATTAATTGGTGGCGCAGTATCTTAATTTATGATATTAAGCCCCGGAGAAGCTGTTTTATATCATAACTATCAATACATAAACTGCTACGGCGGTACTTACAGTTTTTGTTATTTTCAAAAACGGGTAGCGCAATATGATAATCAATTCGAAATTGCCGGTTAACAGGGGCTTTTACCAGTATAACATAATTTATACCGATTATACTCTTTAGCTAGTCCAATGCCGAAAAAAACGGCACAGGTCGGTACCTGCCTACGGCAGGCAGGTTTACCAAATCCTATCACACTGCGCCATCGCACATCCCTTCGTCTACGCTCAGGATGTCAGCCAGCACACATTGGCCTGTAATGAAATTATATTTGGTATTACTCACCTCCGGTTTCTCAATCTTAAATTCAAGATTGCATATATTTTTCGTGGGGAGTTGCCTGATAAAGAAAGCCGTCTCCACCAAAGGTGGAGACGGCTTTCTTTATAAATCAATTTTTATTATCTGCCTAAAGGAATAACCAGCGAAACTTTAAACTGCCTTGCCCTGTTACCGGCAACGCCATTTTGCAAACCGGGGATATTAATACGGTCTGTAGAGGTTTTTAATTTTGCTTTTCTTGCTTCACGCTTTAAATCACTTGCCTTGTTGGAAAAATGGATACTGGTGAGGGCCAGGCCAATGCCAACCAATGTACCCGCTGCGCCCGCTATAATTTCGGTAGTGTGCTTTTTATTGTCGTATCCAATAAAAGAACCGTTCTGGTTATAAATTGCATTTCCGTCTCCTACCTCATTCGCCAATAAACCATAGATTAATGTGCCAATGCCGCCTACGGCAACAACCGGGCCTACTACAACAAATATTGTACTGGTGGTTCTCGCCCTGCGGGATTTCTGCATCAATTCATCATAAGAATCCTGCGCCAGCACCGAAGAAGTAATACTTAAAAGGGTTAAGATTGTGAGTAGAGTTTTCATTTTCATATTTTTTGGGTTTTAAAAAACAAAGATATATGAAAAGCTTACTTCACCTGTATTTATTATGATTATTGTAATTCTTCACAAAAATGGCCGGCGTTAAAAACAATTTGTTCTACATCATTGGCTGCAACACGCTCTGCAACCACTCTTGGTATCTTGCGCAATCATGCAGGTCAACATTCCATACCCCCTCCGCCTCCGCCAACCGGCGGAGAAACTATTAAGACATCATGTAAGTTCATTGACTTCATTATGTAAGAGGATAAGTTGTGTTTTTAAAAGCTAATAAGGTGTTGAGCTGCTTAAGTTCTCCCTTTAGGGGGCGGAGGGGGTTTTCCTGCTGCCACATTTATCTTTCCACCCGGTCTTAAATTTCTCTCTTTCCTCAGGTGTCATTCCGGCAAATTTGTCTTTCATTTCCATCCACTTTTCTTTGTTGCGCCAGCTACCTTTGTGGCGGCCGCCGCCAAAGCCTCCAAATAATATTTTGCTCAGCAATAAAATCCCCAGTGCCTGTATAAATGAGATTGCTTTTACGCCCAGTACGGCAGGTAAAATAGCATTCCACAAACTCATAACTACTAAACCAAATACCAACACGGCTATAATGCCAAATACCAGTATCATCAATCCTTTTTTAATCCAAAATTTTTTCATCTTGGTTTTTTTTATTTGCCACTGAGGCACGCAATCACTGAATTTGTATTCTTCATAATAAATGTGCTTACCTGCTTTTGTAACATTTTTAATAATTTGATTAATGCTGTGCTTTTTATCTTTTACACACAGCTCATTTTAATTTCTTTTCTGTGTTTCCGTGCCTCTGTGGCAAC
>JBBRCM010000066.1:0-18335 GCA_038204855.1 Chitinophagales bacterium | reverse complement strand
CTCGGCCTTTATGAGTGAAAAAGCGAAAAAAGAAAACTGGAATATTGTTGCCGTGTTGAATAACGATATTATGGGCAGTAATAACAGCAACGAAACCAATATCATCAACAACAGCAAAGTGCGAGTTTTCAGCGAGGGTATCCCGGCTTACGAAACGGAGAAAGTGGCTGCCAATATCCGTAATCTTGGTTTGGAGAACGATGGCAAAGGCCGCCAGCTTGCCCGCTATGTAAAGGAGATTGGCGAACGATATGTTGACAATATGGAAGTGGTTTTGATCTATCGCAACGATCGTTTTTTACGCAGAGGCGATCATACACCCTACGTGCAACGCGGCTTTGCAGCAGTGCGTATTACAGAGATGAATGAGAATTACACACACCAGCATCAGGATGTAAGAGTGGAAAACGGCATCCGGTATGGCGACCTGGAAGAGCATATTGATTACGAATACCTGCGTAAAAATACTGGCGTAAATCTTGCCAATCTTGCTAATTTATCCAAAGCACCAGACATGCCCGACTCCGTAAAAATGGAAGTAAAAAAATTATCCAATTACACCTTATTATATTGGCAGGCACCAAAAGTTGGGAAAGTAAATGGCTATTATGTATTGGTAAGAGAAACTACTAGCGCCTTCTGGCAAAGAAAAATTTATACTACAGAAACAGAAATGAGTTTGCCTTTGTCAAAAGATAATTACTTTTTTGCAGTACAATCTGTTAATGAAACCGGTAATGAAAGTTTGCCGGTGGTGCCTTTACCGGGGCGTTAACAGATTTATTTTAACAACGATTTCTTAACCAGCTTTACATCCTCCTCAACCATTTCTTTAACCAATCCGGCAAGGTCATATTTAGGCTGCCAGCCCAATTTTGCTCTTGCTTTGCTGGCATCACCAATCAACAGATCTACTTCTGTAGGCCTGAAATACTCAGGATCAACTGCCAGCACTTCTTTACCAACCGATAACTGATACGCCGGATTGTTACATGCCGCAACAATTCCTTTTTCTGCAACGCCGTTGCCGGTAAAAGTCAACTCAATACCCACTTCTTTAAATGCCATTATTACAAAGTCCCGTACGGTATTTGTTATACCCGTGGCAATTACAAAGTCTTCGGCTGTATCCTGCTGCAACATCAGCCACATGGCTTCCACATAGTCTTTAGCATGGCCCCAGTCTCTTTGTGCATTCAGGTTTCCTAAATACAATGTATCCTGCGAGCCGTGCGCAATCGCAGCAACGGCCATGGTTATTTTCCGGGTCACAAAGGTTTCTCCCCGCCGCGGACTTTCATGATTAAATAGAATTCCATTGCAGGTAAACATACCATAAGCTTCGCGGTAGTTTACCACAATCCAGTAAGCATATAATTTAGCAACGGCATAAGGGCTTCTTGGATAGAAAGGGGTGGTTTCGCTTTGCGGTACTTCCTGCGCCAAACCAAACATTTCGGAAGTGGAAGCCTGGTACATTTTTGTTGTTTTTTCCACACCCAATATCCTCAAAGCATCCATCAGGCGCAATGCGCCAATACCATCTGCATTGGCGGTATATTCGGGTACATCAAAACTTACTTTTACATGGCTCATGGCACCCAGGTTATAAATTTCATCCGGTTTTGTTTCCTGTATAATGCGGATTAGATTTGGCCCATCGGTTAATTCACCATAATGCATTTTAAAGCGGATATTTTTTTCGTGTGGATCCTGGTACAAATGGTCTATGCGGCTGGTATTTATAAGCGATGAACGCCTTTTAATACCATGCACCATATAACCCTTACTCAGCAATAGTTCTGCAAGGTAAGCTCCATCCTGGCCGGTAATCCCGGTAATTAAAGCAGTTTTCATTTTGTGTTTTTTTGTCCGGTAACAGGTAATGAATATTTTTTTAAAAAATCCTGGTAGGCAAATTGTATGCCCTCTTTTAGTTTGATTTTATAGCGCCAGCCCAGGTTATTAATTTTGGTTACATCCAGAAATTTGCGTGCTGTGCCGTCAGGTCTTGTTGTATCATACACAAGTGCTCCTTCAAAGCCTGTTATGTCTTTTATCAGTGCTGCCAGTTCTTTTATGGATATATCCTCTCCGCAACCAATGTTTACAATTTCTTTTTCATTGTAGGTATTCATTAAAAAAAAGCAGGCTTCGGCCAGGTCATCTGCAAATAAAAATTCTCTTTTTGGCATGCCGGAGCCCCATATTACTACTTCCTGTAAACCCTGTAGCTTAGCCTCATGCAATCTGCGTATCAGGGCTGGCAATACATGCGAATTTTCGGGATGGTAATTATCATTTTTACCGTACAGGTTGGTTGGTATAACGCTGATGAAGTTTGCCCCGTATTGCTCCCTGTATGTTTGGCATAACTTAATGCCGGCAATTTTTGCAATGGCATAAGGTTCGTTGGTTGGTTCCAGCAATCCGGATAAAAGGTATTCTTCTTTAATAGGCTGCGGTGCCATTTTGGGATAAATGCATGAACTGCCAAGAAGCAAGAGTTTGGTAACACCGTTTTTATAAGCCGCATGAACGATATTGGAAACAATCATCAGGTTATCGTATAAAAAATCGGCTCTGTAAGTATTGTTGGCAACAATACCACCCACTTTTGCTGCTGCCATAAAAATATATTGTGGCTTTGCTTCGCTGAAAAATTCCTCAACTGCTGCCTGGTTGCGCAAATCCAGCTCTTTTGAGGTGCGACAAACTAAATTGGTAAAGCCGTTTGCAATCAACACCTGTAATATGGCCGAACCCACCATTCCTGTATGCCCCGCTATATATATACTATCCGTCTTTTGCATCATGAATAAATCTGCAGGCTTAAAAGTGTGAAGTTAAATGGATATTGATTATAATTCTAAACGGAAGAAAATTAAAGTGTAAAAAACGATATAAAAAAGCCCCCGGCATTCAACCGGGGGCTCACTCATAAACCAAAAAACACTATTTCTTAACTTTACTTTCTACCTGTATGACTCCGTCGGTGAAGCATTTAAGCCGCAAAGCCTGCTTTGCGTTTGTAACAGTAACGTAATACCGCGTTACCGATGAATACGTTAACTCTGTAACCACATCATCCAATTGGTATCCTTTATACTTTTCGGCCAGAGCCAGCGAAATGCTCAACGGCATCTGATCTGCCAGAATCTTTCTGGAAGTTCCTAACAGCTCCCCGGTTTCGGTGTTGGCCGCCTGCACAGGTACGTTGTTAAGTAAAAAAGAAGCAAAGTAAAATTCATCTGTCTTGTCCCAGTTTACCACGCTGGCTATGGTAAAATCACTTTCAAATGCAGCTTTTACAACTGGGTCACCTTTTCGGGCTCTGTTGCAAATGAACTGATTGACAACAGCATTAGGATTGCTGTAAAAACGGTTTTTATTTTTTTCATAACTATACTTTTTGTTTGTTTAAAAATTGCTGCTTCATGGCTTGCAGCGTAATTACAAACCAAAAGTAGTAACACCCCATCATTGGTAAAAGCAATAATGTACAGGTGATGTCAATAAAAAGTTAAGGACCTTGTAGGCAGTAAGTAAACCCTCAGACATATTTACGAATTTATTCGTAAAACCCTTTGTATTACGTTAGCTCTTTTTTCTTAATAAATGATAAAAGATGACCTTTTATTGTTAAAAAGTGAAAGCGGCAAATGGCTACCTTAAACTAAGTATCTTTAACGTCAAGATGAATTATCTGGCCCACGCATATCTTTCCTTTAATAATCCTGAAATACTGACTGGCAATATGATCTGCGATTATATAAAAGGTAAAAAGCAGTTCGATTATCCCGTTTCTATACAAAAAGGCATTCAGTTGCATCGAGCCATCGATAATTTTACCGATACCCATGCGGCTACACAAGAGCTGAAATCATTTTTCAGGCCTCAATACCGCTTGTATTCCGGCGCATTTGCAGATGTTGTGTACGATCATTTTTTAGCAAATGATGTACAGCAATTTAATACCGAAGCAGATCTAAAACAATTTGCCACAGCTACCTATAATCTGCTGGAACCTTTTTCAGTTTTTTTTCCGTCCCCTTTTCAGAAAATGTTTCCGTATATGAAGGAGTATGATTGGCTTTATAATTACCGGTTTACCTGGGGTATTGAAAAAAGTTTTGGCGGCGTGGTTCACCGTGCGGCCTATCTTACGGAAAGCGAAAAAGCTTTTGAAATTTTCAATGAGCATTATGCTGCCATGCAGATTTGCTACAACAATTTTTTTCCAGATCTGAAAAAATACAGTTTAAACAAGATGGAAGAATTACTAAAGAGTTGATTTCAGTATCTTTAAGCATTCTAGTATTATATCACACAAATTAACCGACGCTTTTTAATACTATGGCTATTTTTTCAAAAACAAAATTATTAATTGTTGTATTTGCATGGATGCCCGTATTATTTATCGGCTGTGTACAAAAAACAACTGTTAAACCCGGTGACGAAACTAAATTATTGCGGATTCCGGTTTCTGTAAATGACAGCCTGCTTTTGTCAGTTGATAAGTCGCCCATGGATATGAGTTATTTTCCGGAAGATTATCCAAAACAAAAAATGGTTACTCCCGATATGGAACAGCCGGTTGCCAGGGTTATCTACAGCCGTCCCCAAAAAAATGGAAGAATAATCTTTGCGGATTCATCCGTAACAGAAAATGTTATACAATATTACGGTCAGGATTGGCGTCTGGGTGCCAATGAGGCAACAGAGATAGAATTTTTTAAAGAGGTGAAAATAAATGGTAAAAAAATTGCCACGGGCCGTTATATTCTCTATTGCATACCATCTGCTGATAAATGGAAAGTAATAATTAACCAAAACCTGTATAGCTGGGGTTTGCATATTGATAAAACAAAAGACATTGCTGAAACAGAGATACCAGTTGCAAAAAATAATGTGGAAGTAGAGTTCTTCACTATGCATTTTCAAAAATCAACTTATGGTTGCGATCTGGTAATGGCATGGGGCGATGTAAAAGCAGTTTTACCAATTAACTTCAATTAAATCTTATTTTTACCACCAATTAAATTTTAGGCAGATGCCTACACTATGTGTGGAATTGCAGGCATAATATTACATAGCCCAAATGTAACCGCTCCGGATCATGTAAAAAAAATGACCGATGCCATTGCTCATCGTGGGCCTGATGGTGAAGGGTTGTGGAGTAATGAAAAAAACACGGTTCATCTTGGTCACCGACGGCTTTCCATTATTGACCTTAGCAGCCGTGCTGCACAACCCATGAGTTTTGCAAACCGCTACCAGCTTGTTTATAACGGCGAAATTTATAATTATATCGAGATCAGGAATTTTCTGCAAAACAAAGGCTACCAATTTTCAACGCAATCGGATACAGAGGTAATTCTGGCAGCTTATGATTTCTGGAAAGAGAAATGCCTGCAGCAGTTCGATGGCATGTTTTCATTTGCCATCTGGGATGAAAAAGAAGAAAAGCTTTTTGCTGCCCGTGACCGTTTTGGCGAAAAGCCGTTTTATTATTATGAGGATGAAGGCAATCTTATTTTTTCCAGTGAAATGAAGGCGCTTTGGGCAATTGGCATTGATAAGAAAATAAACAATAAAATGCTTTTGAATTATATCACGCTGGGGCATGTTCAAAACTGTATAGATAAAGAGCAAACTTTCTTTGATGATATTTATTCTTTACCTCCAGCAAATTACCTAACCTATCAGCCATCGTCAAACCATCTTTCTAAAATTACCAGGTACTGGAGTTTAAATAAAGAAATGAAAATTGACATTGCTGCTGAGGATGCACTAGAAAAATTTTCAGAACTTTTTAATCTATCTGTAAAAAGAAGATTGCGAAGTGATGTACCGGTTGGCACCAGTCTCAGCGGCGGTTTAGACAGTTCTTCCATTGCCTATACCATTAATCAAATACAAAAAAACACCGGGAAGGATCTGCAAAGCTTTTCAGCAGTATTTCCCGGTTTTGAAAACGATGAATCAAAATACATACAGGCTGTTTCGTCAAACCTGAATATTTCTAATTATCAAACGCAGCCATCAGCAATTGACCTGATAAACGATTTTGAAAAGCTTTGCTACCACCAGGAGGAACCTTTTCAATCGTCTGGTATTTTTGCACAGTACAAAGTTTTTGAACTTGCAAAGCAACACAATGTAAAAGTATTACTGGATGGCCAGGGTGCAGATGAAATACTCGCTGGCTATCCACGTTACATTCACTGGTTTTTGCAGGAAGTGTTAAGCAGGCATAAACTGGGTGCTACGCAAATTGAAAGACGGGCTTTCCGAAGAAACAACCAGTTCTTCAGGTGGGATTTAAAAAATATCATCGCAGCTTTTTTGCCATCTCATGCTGCTATGCAATTGGAAAAATTAGAATATAGAAAAACCATTTCTCATCCGGATATTAGCCCTGATTTTTTAAATCAATTAAAACACCAGGAGTGGGTTGGTATTCACAAACCGATTGTAACTAAGTTAAATGATATATTGCATTTTAACATTACAGAAATGGGTTTAGAAGAATTGCTGCGCTTTGCCGACAGGAACAGCATGGCACATGGCAGAGAGGTTCGTTTACCATTTTTGAATCATGAACTGGTTGAGTTAATTTTTTCGCTGCCATCACAATTGAAAATGCATGATGGCTGGACCAAATTTTTATTGCGCAATGCTATGGACAAAAAATTGCCGGATGAAATTGTATGGCGTAAAGAAAAAGTTGGTTTTGAGCCGCCGCAAAAAAGCTGGATGGAAGATCATGCAGTGCAGGATTACATACATGAAGCAAAAAAGAAACTTGCAAATGTAGGTATTCTTACAAAAAATTCAGTCGATAAAAAGATAGACCCGCTACCTGCACATGCAGATAAAAATTACGATTGGCGGTACTTGTGTGCCGCACACGTGATTTGATTGAAAATCCCTTTAAATTTCTCACCTTTGCACTTCTTAAATAATCACTTTAAAATTGCAATAGAAATGAAACTTGCTACAAAATTTATACATGCCGGCGCTGAACCAGATCCAAGTACAGGAGCTATTATGACGCCCATTTATCAAACCAGCACCTATGTGCAGGAAGCCCCCGGTAAAAATAAAGGCTATGAATATGCCCGTTCTCAAAATCCTACCCGTAAAGCGTTGGAAGATGCTTATGCCATTATTGAAAATGCAAAATTTGGTTTGGCTTTTGGCAGCGGCGTTGCTGCAACCGACAGTGTAATAAAATTATTGAATCCTGGCGATGAAGTGATCGCAGCTAACGACATGTATGGCGGTAGTTACCGTTTATTTACCAAAGTGTGGGAACGCTACGGTATTAAATTTATTTATGTTGATACTACCAATGCTGCTAATGTACAGGGTGCTGTTACCAGCAACACAAAAATGATATGGCTGGAGACACCCACAAACCCTTTAATGAACATTACTGATATTGCAGCCATTGCAACCATCTCAAAAGCAGCCAATGGCTTGCTTTGTGTTGATAATACTTTCGCATCGCCTTATTTACAAAACCCGCTAGACCAGGGTGCAGATATTGTAATGCACTCCGCCACAAAATACCTCGGCGGGCATAGTGATGTAATACAAGGTGCTTTAATGATGAACGATGCCGGGTTGAGAGAAAAACTATATTTTATACAAAAAAGTTGTGGAGCTGTGCCGGGCCCAATGGATTGCTTTTTGGTATTGCGTGGCATTAAGACCCTGCATGTGCGTATGAAGCAACATTGCGAAAACGGTGAAAAGATTGCCCACTGGTTACGCAATCATCCAAAAGTTGCAAAAGTTTACTGGCCGGGTTTTGAAGACAGTACTGGCTATGCCGTTGCTAAAAAGCAAATGCGTGGCTTTGGTGGTATGATCAGTTTTGAATTAAAAGATGACAGTATGGAAGCGGCCAGTAAAGTATTAACCGGTACCCATTTATTTTCATTGGCCGAAAGTTTGGGCGGTGTTGAATCGCTGATTAACCACCCTGCAAGTATGACACACGCCAGCATACCTAGAGAAGAACGTATTAAAAACGGCCTTACAGATGGCTTAATAAGATTGAGCGTAGGTATTGAAGATGCAGATGATTTAATTGAGGATTTGAATAAAGCAATTGGATAAAGTGGCCATAAAAAAAGATTTAAAATACTTTTTAAACCAGAAGGTTGATTTATATAATCAACCTTTATTCATTAAAGACGATCCCATTTCAATTCCACACAGCTTCAACAAACAGCAGGATATAGAAATTGCCGGCTTTTTTGCTGCCATATTTTCCTGGGGCAACCGTACCACCATCATTAATAAATCTAAAGAACTGATGCAGCTGATGGACAATGATCCACATGCATTCTGCCTTAATCATTCAGATAAAGAATTGAAAAACCTGCTTCATTTTAAGCACCGCACCTTCAACGCAACCGATCTTTTGTATTTCATTTCCTTTTTTAAAATGCATTTTTCAAACCATGATTCGCTTGAAACTGCTTTTACGCAATGGATGCATAAAAAAGATAAAACGGTTGAAAATGGGTTGAAAGGATTTTATCATTATTTTTTTTCGTTGCCCGATATTTCTGAACGCACCAGGAAACACATTGCATCCCCCGAAAAAAATTCAAGTTGCAAAAGATTAAACATGTTTTTACGCTGGATGGTACGCAGCGATGATAAAGGAGTTGATTTTGGCATCTGGAAAAATATTGCTCCGGCGCAACTTATTTGCCCGGTAGATGTACACGTGGCAAGAATTTCAACCCAACTAAAATTAATACAAAAACAACCTGTAAACTGGCAAACTGCCTTGGAATTAACCACGTATTTGCGTACATTGGATAAAGCCGATCCGGTAAAGTATGATTTTGCTTTATTTGGAACGGGGGTGATGGAGAACAAATTGCAGAGATAAAATTGTTTTTGAATTAATGATAAATCTTAAAATACAAAGTGTCTTTCAAGTCTCCCTTTGGGGGAGATTTAGATGGGCTGATTTCGCCGATGGAGAATGAAGAATTAATAAGGCTATTAAATAATGAACTGCCGGTTGAAATTGCCGGGCAAAAGTCTTATGCCGAAATTCATACTCAGTTATCTGCCTACATCAATACACTTATAAAAAACGATTTTGATAAACTCATTACTTACCTGTACCGCATTGATGTGAATGAACAGAAATTAAAATCGCTGCTGCAACAAAACCCATCCGAAGATGCCGGAAATATTATTGCCATATTAATTATTGAAAGGCAGCAGCAAAAAATAAAAACCCGTGAGCAATTCAGCCGAGGCAATAATAACTTTGATGAGGAAGAGAAATGGTAAACGATTAATGATACTGCAAATGTGTTTAAGCAGTTTTTTTACTGAACGTCAGTTCCTGCAATTTTTCCTTATCTTTTTTTTCTTTTTTCAGGTCGAACATGGTGCCAAATACATGATCCCACAAAGTGGAACTTACACCAAAACCCCGCTCTACATTTTTATAGTGATGCAGGTGGTGGTTGCGCCACAAAGGTTTCATCCATTTAAAGGGAGGGTTCCAGGCATGAATGGCGTAATGCATGCTGCCATAAATCAGGTATCCAATTAAAAATCCCGGAAAAAATGCAAATACATACACCGAGACCTCCAATAAAAATGCAAACAGGTACATGATGCTGAATACGGTTACAGCCAGCAATAAACTGGGTACTGCAGGCATAAACAATCTTTCTTTATCCCTTGGGTATTCATGATGATTACCATGTATGAGGTAAACAAGTTTTCTTGCACGCTCACTTTCTGCAAAAAAATGAAAAACAAACCGGTGAATGGTATATTCAAACAGCGACCAGCAGATCATACCTGCCACAAAGATCAACGCGGTTTGTAAAACAGTAAAAGACAATTTTGAAGAGCTGAAATATAGCATAAAGCCTGCCAGAGGCAAATACATTCCCCAGATAACGAGCGGATGCGTTTTTGTTAAATACTCCAGGTATTTATTTTTAAATAACCTGGCCTGCCCCTTGTTATGAATTTTATCGAAATGCATAGCGGTTAATTAATAACAAAATTAGAGAAAAAATCATTTAACTGCAATGGCCTTACCAATTTTCCTTAGTCATAAAAGGCTATTTTTGGTGTAACAAAATAATTTTATGAGACTAGTAACATTTTTAAGCGACGGTCATGACCAACTGGGTATTGTGGTAAATGATAAAATTTATTCTCTGGAAGAATTACATCGGGATTTACCCAATTCGATGGCGATGTTTCTTAATTATTGGGACGAATTAATGCCCATGGCGATGGCAGTGGAGCAGAAGGTAAAAGATGGGCTGGTGCGGAATGAGATGGGCCAGTCTTTTGCAGGTGCAACCTTGTTTGCACCAGTGCCAACGCCCACCAGTTGCAGGGATGGTTATGCTTTTCGCCAGCATGTGGCATCCGCAAGGCGCAATAGAAAGGTTGATATGATACCTGAATTTGACCAATACCCCATTTTCTATTTTACCAACCACAACAGCATACAGGGCCCGGGTGATATTGTATGCATGCCCGATCATTTTCAAAAGCTGGATTTTGAACTGGAGGCTTCCATTGTAATATGCAAGCCGGGCCGAAATATTAAAGCGGCCGATGCTGATGAATATATTGGCGGGCTGATGATCATGAATGACATGAGTGCAAGAACTTTACAAATGGAAGAAATGTTGCTGAACCTGGGTCCTGCAAAGGGAAAAGATTTTTCAACCGTAATTGGCCCCATGCTGGTTACTTTAGATGAGCTGACAAAATACGAAGTGCCTTGCAAAGAAAATCATACCGGTAAAGCATGGAACCTGGGCATGAAGTGCCGGGTTAATGGCATACAGGTTAGTGAAGGCAACCTGGCCGATATGGACTGGACCTTTGCCGAAATTATTGAGCGCTGCAGTTATGGCGTTAACCTGATGCCCGGCGATGTGATTGGGAGCGGCACCGTTGGTACAGGTTGTTTTTTAGAACTGAACGGTACTGGCTTATTAAACAATCCTGATTTTGTACCCCAGTGGTTACAGGAAGGCGATGTGGTGGAAATGGAGATTGATGAGCTGGGCTTACTTAGCAATACCATTGTTAAGGATGAAAGTGATTTTTCAATTTTAGCATTGAAGAAGAGTTAACCGCAGAGAAAAAGAGAAAAGGAGGTTACGCTGAAATTATATTTATGACAACAGAAAGGTTGAATGAAATTGGAGGAATAATTCTGGATGCTGCTATAGCTGTACACAGGGAGTTGGGGCCGGGACTATTGGAATCTGCATATCAGCTGGCTTTGAAAAGAGAACTTGAACTACGGGGATTAAAAGTAAGAGCTAAGGTGCCCGTAGAATTAGTATATAAAGACGTCCCTTTAGGTAAGGCTTATGAAATTGATTTACTGGTTGAAGAGGAAGTAATTATTGAAAATAAATCAGTTGAAGCAATGGCTCCAATTTTTATTTTCCAGGTAATTACTTATCTAAAATTATATCATCAAAAAAAACTAGGTTACCTTATTAACTTTAATGTACAATATTTAAAAGACGGATTTAAAAGAATAGTAAATAATTTTTAACCCTCTGCGTAAACTCTGCTTCTCCTTTTCTCTGCGCTAAAAAAATAAAAAATGATCCTTAATTTAAAAAATATTAAACCGGCAGATGTACAAAACTACCTGCAGCATGCCATTGCGCCAAGGCCAATATGTTTTGCATCTACTATTGATAAGGCAGGTAATGTAAACCTGAGCCCCTTTAGTTTTTTTAATTTATTCTCTTCCAATCCACCTGTTGTAATTTTTTCACCGGCCAGAAGAGTGAGAGATAATACCACAAAACATACTTTACAAAATGTTTTAGAAGTACCCGAAGTGGTGATAAACATGGTTGATTATGAGATGGTGCAGCAAACATCGCTGGCCAGTTGTGAGTTTCCAAAAGGAATGAATGAGTTTGTTAAAGCAGGATTTACTGAAGAAAAGGCAACCTTGGTTAGCCCGCCAATGGTAAAAGAAAGTAAGATAAAATTAGAATGTAAAGTACTTGAAGTAAAACCAATCGGTACCGAAGGTGGTGCAGGCAACCTGGTAATTTGCGAAGTGCTTTGCATGCATATTGATGAAAGTATTTTAGATGCCGACCATAAAATTGATCAAACTAAAATGCATCATGTGGCCCGGCTTGGCGGCGACTGGTATGCAAAAATTGATGAGACCAACTTATTTAAAGTTGCCAAACCAAATACTCAACTGGGTATTGGTATTGATGCTTTGCCCGAAAGTATCCGCAAAAGCACAATACTTAACGGAAATAATTTAGGCCAGTTGGCCAATGTACATGAAATGCCTTTTGTTGACCCTGCCTTTCATGATGATAAATTGAAAAACATCATCCAGTATTTTTCTATCAATCCCGATGATATGGATAAAGAGCTGCACAATTATGCAAAAGAATTACTGGATGCCGGAAAAGTAAATGAGGCCTGGCAGGTATTGCTGGCAGATTATTAATCATTTTATTTTTAGCTACCGTTCTACTTTCTTTTGTTTAGCCAAAACCCCAATTTTATATTAACAACCGGCGTAAATTGACTGTAATTTTTTGTAATTGTTGCTCCGGAATTATCCAGAGAAGTTCTTCTGGTAAAATAATATCCCAAGCCAAGGTTAATCTCTAAACTAAATCGTTTTTCATAATTTCGCTGTAATCCCCAGGCCAGGCCAATAGTATTCACTGGCCTAAGTTTCCCTACCACATCATTTGAAAAAGGAACCCTTTCTTTTGAAAATGCAGTTTCCCAAATTGCGGTTATATAGTTCAGGCTGTTCATTGCTGTACGCCTGCCCTTATTCTCACGCTTTGTAAAATTATAATAATATCTATATCCCGCGGTTAATGCAGGATTCAGGTAAATAGCAGAAGTATGACCAAATGCCTGTGAATATTCTACTTTTCCGGAAATGCTCATAACCCCCCGGACAAAAAGCGATTGAAATTTTCCAATACGCTTTTCATAGCTTACGCCGGGGCTTAAAAATGTAATTTTTGTGACGTTAGTAATGTCCGTTTTATTTTCTTCTTGTGCTATAGATTTTGTTGCTGTAAAAATAATGACAGCAAATAAAAAGACTTTAGCGTTCATTTGATTTGTATTTTTTTATTTCAATCCCAGCCTTTCCATCAACATTTCTTTTTTTGCTTTACTTACCGAAAGCTTTTCATTGTTCTTTAACACTACATAGCCGCCATCTGTTCTTGAAAATTGTGCGATATAAGTAATGTTGACTAATGTAGAATGATGGATACGCTGGAATAATTCCGGGGGCAACAGTTCTTCAATATCACCCAGGGTTTTTGATACCAATACCTTTTTGTTATCCTGCATAAATATCTTTGTATAGGCTCCTTCAGCTTCGCAATAAATAATGGAAGCCACATCAGCAAATTCGTATCCTTCCCGGTTGGGTAATGCAATTTTTTGCTGAGCCGAAGGCTGGCGCATATTTCGTAATAGGTTGCTGATATGCTGCAGGCCGCCACCTTCATTTATCTTTCTTTCTACTTTTTGCACCGCCTCTATAAGATCATGAGCATCTATGGGTTTTAATAAATAATCTACCGCACTTATCCTAAAAGCCTTTGCAGCAAATTCATCATGCGCCGTAGTGAAGATGATAGAAAAATTCACTTCCCCCAATACTTCCAGCATTTCAAATCCATTCATCCAGGGCATTTCAACATCCAGGAAAATAAGATCTGGACTATATTTTTTTATAGCCATGATACCTTCCTTTGCCGAGTTGCAGGCTTCCAGCACCTGTACCGCCGGGCAGTTTTTTTGCAGGTCGCTGAGCAGGGCTTTGATGCAGTGTTGCTCATCATCTATAATAATGGCCTTTATCATGATAGCTCTTCATTTATGGTAATGATAATTTTTGTACCTGTTGCCGAACCATAGTCATCTTTCTTATCAACGATTTCAAGTTTTGCCTCTCGTTGCCGGAGCAGATTATCCAGTTCTAATCTTGATTGGGTAAGGTTCACTCCTTTTGAATTGTGCATTAAAGCGCTGGCAGATTTGTTTTGTTTTGAAGCCTCCCTGCCAATACCATTATCATCAATACTAATTTCAACAGAGCTATTTTTTTTCATTACAGACACTTCAACATGGCCGGCCTCTCCTTTGGGCATAATGCCATGCCAGATTGCATTTTCAATAAAGGGTTGGATGATCAATGCAGGAACCATAACAGACTTCAAATCCAGCTTATCGTCTATCTTCACTTCATAAGAAAACTTAGTATCAAAACGCATAGCTTCCAGTTGCAGGTAAAGTTTACAGGTTTCTATTTCATCATAGAGACTAATCTCCTTTTTATCGGCATTACTAAACAAGGTACGTATGAGCTTTGAAAAAGTAGTGAGGTAGTTTACTGATTTCTCTTCTTCATGCTGCTGTATCAATGATTTTATTGAGTTAAGGCAATTGAAAATAAAATGCGGGTTCATCTGCGAACGAAGCGCCTTTGCTTCCAGTTCCAACAATTCTTTTTCATGTTGTGATCTCTGCTGTTCTTTTTTACGGATAGACTTTATTCTTCGCTGTACAAAATATATAATAAGGCCAATAACAGCAAGAGTGCAAAGAAATTTAAACCAAACTGTTTGCCAAAAAGCAGGAACAATAATGATTTTGTATTCAACAGGCCCGGTATCCCAGTTGCCTCCCTGCATTTGCGCTTTTAATAAAAATCTATACTCACCCGGTGGCAATTTGCTATAAACGATTTTTCGGTTAAAATAATTAGTGTAATGCCATATTTTATCAATGCTTTCTAATTTATAAGGATACTCTATGCGTTCAGGAAAAAAAAACTCCGGGGCCGAAAATGAAAAAGTAAGAGTGTTTTGATTATGTGATAATTTAACTGTTGATTGCTCCTTCAACCCTGTACGTAGATATACAGGAAGTGTGTCGGCAGAAATAATATTAAGATAAGGTGTGACGGCAGATGAATAATTACTTAAATCAGAGAGCCTGAAATATTCAAACCGGCTGCTTTGCGAAACAATCATGTAACCATTGCAATATAAGAAAGCTTTATTGTCGGGACTGGATAACCCGTTGGAATTATCAAAAAGAAATGACTGATGTTTTGTATAGTCATATACCACAATACCATTTCTTGAACGGAACAAAATATAATTAACTGATCCGCCGATAATCGCAGTGTTATCACCCCTCATCAAACCTTTAGTACCATATTGGGTCGAATCAACGCAGATCAGCGAAACCGGATCAATGATCCGGACACCATATTTCGGAATCATAAACCAGATCCTTCCTTCTGCATCCAATGCGGGGGTGCAATCACCCTGGCCTGGCGGAAGACTACCAAATAATGAAGCATAAGGAATAATCTTCATTTCTTTTTTCCCAAGATGAAATTGTGCAATTCCCTCTTTCCGGGTAAGGTAAACTAAATCTCTCTTTTCGTCATACCAGTCAGATGCATCTTTAATTACAATACCCTCTGCTTTAATATCCGGACAGCGAATTGTATCCACTGCTAATGAAATATGATTGACATGATAGATAATTCCATTACTTCTTTTAATTAAAATATTACCATTACGGGTAGCAACAACATCATTGAATTGATCTTCCGCTCCAAGCCATGCAAGTGATGGAATTTTTTTGTTTATAGCTACAAATTTTTTCTCTCCGGGTAACAGTATATGGTTTTTCCAGCCTGTTGTCCAGAAACGGCCGCTGCCATCTTTTGTAATTTTAGTATCAATGCCTGAACCGTAGTTGTAAAAATTATTAATAATGGAAGTAGGTATTGCTTTTTGCTGAATGAAATTGCTGTCATATACATGAATTCCGATTGAATAAAGAAATGCACCATAGAAAAACCTGCTGCTGGTGTCAAAATATATTCCACGGATTTTTGGCATTGAAAAATTTACTGAGGTTAAATTTGGCACATCCACATAACGTAACCTTATATTTTCAGGAACGGCTGCATACAAGAAACCCCGTTGAAGCAGCCAGGGATTACCCTTTCGGTCATTTGCAACAAATCTTGTTTGCTCTTCAGGATAATTATTTTCAGAAACATTAAAATAGGTAGCCCTGTTTGTAACAGTATTGAAGATTCCAGTTTTCCCGTTATAAATTCCGAGTAAATAATTACCGGCAGACAACTTAACAAATCCTGGAATAATATAGCCATAATAAATACCCTTTGCTTTATACAGGACATCCCTGCCAAAAACAATTAATGCCTTACCGGTTTTTGTATTGTACTTAGCAAATCCGCCTGCCCAGGAATTAAACCAAATGATGCTGTCATTAGCTACATCCATTTTTGAAACTTCAATCAGTTGCCTGTCCTTACCAAAATTTGGGTTGTATTTATGCGTTATATCAGTTATGATATCAAAATTTTGGGAGATTTTTTTTTCACGTTTATCAAATAAATATATGCCATGAAAAGTGCCAACCCAAATCTTATTACTATCAGTGGCATGTGCGGCAAAACTGCTCACTGTATTAAAAGTACGGTCGCTCCAGCTATCAGGTTTTGATGCATCTAGATTATAATGACTGAATTGTTTTATTTTTTCATCATAAATAAATAAACCATTAAATACCGAACCTGCATACAGGATACCATTGTTATCATACTGCAATGCGCCAAAAAATATGATTGGCTGTTTATTATTATCTGAAAAAGTATATGGAATTGAATTAAATAATTTTTTTTTCCGGTCATAAAATATAAGCCCTGTAGGTGTGCTCATATAAAAATTATGTTCTTTGTTTTCTGTTATTGAACCAATGCGGTTCAACCCAAAACTATTAGACTGCTGCAAAGAGGAATGATAAACAAGTTCAGACCCATCGAAAGAAGTCAAACCCTGGGTTGTAGAAAACCAAACCAGGCCATCTTCTGAAAAAAAGAAATATTCAGAAGTGATGGGTGGCATAAAGGGGTGGGTAACCTTTTTGAAAACAGGTATGGCCTCTTGCATTACATTTTGCTTTGGCTGACCAATGCAAATAAAAGAGGTAAGTATTCCCCAAAAAATAACAGCTGTTTTCACAAAAATATTTTCTTTTAAATTATAAATTTGTAGTGTTAATTCATATCCCAATTTTGTTATTGTACATTAACTGATATCCGTTTGAAGTATTTTCTTTACTTTCAGAATTTTCATATAACAAACAGAACCAGTTTGCAACATACGGGATTGCCATAGTTTAAAAATATAAACTTCCTCCCGCTTTTAATAGCACAGTTCATAACTATCCGCTTGTAGCATACGGTTGGACATTTTCGCCTGATAAATAGTCCTGAATGGCCAAAGCCTTCAACTATCAACCTAAACCATCTGTTTACCAATTGCCTGTTGCCCTTATTCCTCCGCACTTGTAATCTTGTATAAAATTATCTGCAAAAAAAATTATTTCTCTTTCACAACAGAAGATAACAAAATAAAGAGGCAGATATCAATACAAAGTAAAAATTCATCTGAATTGGTAATTAACATTAAAATTTATCAAAATGAAAAAAAATATTTTCTATTACCTTGCAGTTTTATTTTTTCTATCCTTATCCTGTAAAAAATCTGGCTATTCAGGCGGATCTATCCTTTCAGGAAATCTAAATCCTAACACAGTAAATATCCATTTTTACCAGGCAGCACTTGATTATATTCAGCTTCCGGTAAACAGGTACTTTATTTATAAAGATTCGGCAACCGGTTCATTAGACTCTGTTAAAGTAACGCAAAGTGTAATTGAAACCAACTTCCAGCCAGCCACTTCCGGTTATCCGGGATCACCTGCAATCTATTCAGAAGTATTCAGGCTTACACTTACAAAATTCCAGGCACTGCCACCAACAAGCCAGATATGGTTTAATGGGATAGCAAGGGGAAGGACATCTCCGGGGGGAATTGTGTCGGCTACTATTATTGATTCAAATTTCACTTTTTACAATGAGCAAAGCAATCTCCTTTTATTTTGGTACCCCTTTACATCATTTGGTTTGGGTCAGTATACCTATATACCAACAATGACCATTGAAGGCATAACTTATACAGCAGTGCAAAGCTTTTCTTATTATAACCTGCTTTCGCCCACAGACATTAATTACCAGGCTACCATAATCTACTGGGTAAAAGGAATTGGCATTATTAAAAGAGAAAGCAGAACCTATAATTCGGTTATAACATCTTTATTACTCCGATATGGTTAAGTACAAGCATTTACTCATAATTATATTTTAAAAACTAAAACTAAAAAAGATG
>JBBRCM010000065.1:0-18338 GCA_038204855.1 Chitinophagales bacterium | reverse complement strand
GCCTCACCATGACAGAAAGCTGGCAGCCTGCCTGTCCCGACTTTTTCGGGGAGCCTGTCGAAGGCGGTTTTCGGAGCAGAATTCTTTGTTTAAAGAACAACCCCTGATTATTTAATGCTGCGGTAAATTTCTGTTACCGCCAGTTCATCAGGCTTGCCATACAGGTAATAAAGCTGTGTGTATACCTCTTGCAGAATATCCTTTTCAGACTTGCCTTTCAACGTTTTTTTAATTAGTTTGATGGAATTGACGCATGCTTCCTTTGTAATGTACACAGGCTCAACAGGCGTAATAAATTTTACTTTTTTATCCCCGGAATAATTTTCAATATATCCCAGGTTTAACTGGCCATCAGCTTTTTTATACAGGCTGTCGCTGAATAAAATATCTTCCCGGGTAATGTATAAAATATTATTGCGGCACTGCAATTTGTGGTTAACCGGTTTACCCGATGAGAGTTGCAGAAAAAAGAAATTTTCTTTGTTATCTGCTTTAGCATAAGCACGGGAAAGTCTTACTTTAAGTGTATCAATAACCAGGAAGTTGCTGCTTATGTCTTCATCAGTTTTAAAATAATCTTCCAGCGGCAAAGGCATATCGTCAAGCGTTCTGGAACTAAGCCTCACATTGTTTTGGCTCAGCTCCAAAAAATCTTTTATCAGCAGCAAAAACTTATTATCCTTTGATGCGGTGGCTGTTTGTGCCGAAACAACAATACGTCCCTTGGATGGATGAAGCAATATGAGCAGGCTTTCCTTCGTACCCATGGTTACTTTATCAGTTAGTAAAAGTTTGGAGCCTGGTTTTATGGCCGATCCATCAGCTTTGGCAACAATGCCTTTTACAATGGTAACAAAATAACTTTCCTGGGCAAAGCTGGTTGCCATACATAGTAAAAGCACCGACAGCAATAAATATTTTTTCATCCTTGTTTTTCTTTTTGTAATAATAACTGAAAATTTATAATTGCCCGCTATTTACCATAAACCTTTTTACCGGCACTGTAGGTTGCAAGTACTTTGGTTTTTAAAATGGCAGCGGTTTCACATTGCATCAGGTCCGTATCCAACATAATAAAATCAGCAAATTTTCCTTTTTCCAAGCTGCCTTTTTTCTTTTCTTCAAAACTGGCTTTGGCCGCCCAAATGGTCATGCCTCTGATAGTTTCTTCACGTGTCAATGCATTTTCCATCTGGTAACCACCGGCCGGAAATCCTTTGGCATCCTGCCTTACAACCGCAGCAAAAAATGTTTTAAAAGTGCTGATGTCCTCCACCGGAAAATCGGTACCCAGTGGTATCCAGCTATTTTCTTTTAATAATTGCTGATAGGCATACGCCTCTTTTACCCTTACCGGACCCAGCCTGTCGGCAGCCCAGTACATGTCGCTGGTGCCATGTGTAGGTTGCACCGAAGGGATGATATTATTATCTCCAAAAAAGTGAAAATCATTTTCATTAATAACCTGTGCATGTTCAATACGCCAGCGCAGATCATTTTTACCCTTCAGGTATTTTGCATAAATTTTAAGGATGGTGCGGTTGCCACTGTCACCAATGGCATGTGTACACATCTGCCATCCTTTTGCATAAATAATATTGGCTACCGAATCAAAATGCTCAGGCGAGCTTAACAAAAAGCCGCACCATGTTGGCTTATCAGTATAAGGTTGTAATAAACTGGCTCCTCTTGAACCCAGTGCACCATCGGCATATACTTTAAAGGAACCCACATTCAGGTAGTCTGTTTTTATCTTTCCTCTTTTAAATGCATAGTCATAATTTTCTTTGGCATCGCTCAGCATAATGTTCATGCGCATTTTAAGTTCGCCACTTTTTTGAAGGGCTTCAATTTTTTCTATAGTGCCAAAATCCAGTCCGCAATCATGTAAGGAAGTTAAGCCCACCGCAAAACAGTTTTCCTGCGCAAGCAGCAATGCTTTTTTAGCCTGCGCAAGATCGGGTGCAGGAATTTTTGAAGAAACAAGATCTACTGCATTATCTACCAGCAGGCCGGTTAGCTTTCCATTTTTTACTTCAATATCTCCACCCGTTAATTTTTCTCCGGGCTTTATGTCGGCAAGTTCCAGTGCTTTCTGGTTGGCCATTGCCGCATGGCCATCAATACGGGTAATCATTACGGCCCGGTCGGGGAAAAGTTCATTCAGTTTTGTATTGTCGGGAAACTCCTTAACCGCCCAGTCATTCTGATCCCAGCCAAGGCCGGTTAGCCAGGCGCCCGCCGGTAGTGCTTTGGCAAATGCACTGCATTTTTCCAAAACTTCCTCCCAGCTTTTTGTATCAACCAGGTTCACAGTTTGCAGGCTCATGGCATAACCCACAAAATGTGCATGTGCATCATTAAATCCCGGGAACACAGCTTTACCCTTTGCATCTGTTACAGAATCTGATTCGTATTGCTTCAATATATCGTCATTGGTTCCAATGGCAATAATTTTTCCGTCGTTTATCGCCATGGCTTCGGCAGTAGAAAACTTATCATCAACCGTATAAATTTTTGCATGATGAATAATGAGCTCAGCCTTTTGGCGAAATTTGCAGGAGGAAATAAGAAATAAGAAAGGAAGAATAAGGAATAAGGAAGTTGAAACAGATCTTTTTAGCATAGCAGTTATTTGATTTTCAAAAATAGGCAAATCAATTGAGGTAGATACTTTGGCCATGTAAATTGATGTTTTACAAAATCAGCGTCTAAAGCCCCTCTCCAATTGCATAAAGCCTGCCACAATTCTTTCTATCGTGTGGGACACATTTTTTTTGGCACGGATAACACAGAAAATACGGATTAACAGGGATTTTTATGTTGCTATCGCATCACAAATCCGAAATTCTTTCAGACATACCGGTATAATCACAGATCCGAAATGCTGCTTCGCAGCATAAATCTGTGATTATCTATCCAACCCGTGTTATCCGTGTGCTAAAAAATCTTACATTCAAAGATGTGTCCACACGATAGGATTCTTCGGCACGGTTGGGGGTGCGGTTTTCGGTCTTATCTTTACAATATGCAGTTCAACGAGATCATCAATGCTAAAATAAAAAACGATTCCGACCGTCCACTGATGAAAAAAGACCTTTTTCCGGTGAGTGAACGATTGCAGAAATACCTGACCCAATATGGCCGGGACGTAAAGCTGCCTATTGAATACAAAGACCTTTTAAATTATCGCCACACCACGGCTTTACGCAATAAAAAAGGAAAACTCACCCATTGGGAAACGGCCATTTACGACCTGAAAGAAATGGAGTTTTTAAAAGAAGGCCTGATAAAAACCTATGCTGCTTTAAAAACAGAAGGCAACCTCAATTATATAAAACACCTGGATGTTGAGCGCATAGATTTTTGTGAATTTGGCAATAGCGTTCCCTTCCGCATCCGCATCATCAACCGCATTAACGACAATTACGATCATTATTATATTAAGGCCGAAGATGCTTCCCGTATTTACGGATTGGAGCTGGAAGACCTCTTAAGTCCGAACCGCATAACCTTCTTATCGCACAAGGGCACTTTGGTAGAAGAACATATTGCCGGCATACCGGGCGATGTTTTTCTGGAAGATTATATGCACCTGCCCGAAACCAACAAAATACGCATTGCCAAAGAGTTTGTAAAATTTAATGAACGTTGTTTTGCACGCCTGCTGGGCGATATGCGTAGTTATAATTTTGTGGTGGCCATTACACCTGATATAGAAGACAACCAATACCGCCTGCGTGCCATTGACTTTGACCAGCAAAGTTACGAAGGCCGCAAAAACCTGTACCTGCCACAGTTTTACCGGGAGAACTACGAGTTTGTTGAGCTTGTTTTAAAAACCCTGAGCCCCGAAGTAATTGAACAATACCAGGCAGAAGAACAAACGGCCATGGCTCACCGCGTGGTTGCCAGCCGCCGCCAATTGATGGAGCTGCTGAACATCATGATCAAGGATGAAATATCTGAATACCACAAAATAAAAATGCTGAAAGACGAACTGAATAAACATTTCAATACCCATTATTTTTCTACATGCAGTACCATGGGTACCATTGTAAAAAGGCAGTTGAAACTGGTTTTGCAAAAATACCTGCAGCAGATTGTTGAGGGCAGATGAGTTTATTTCCCACTAAGACACAAAGGCCACAAAGGTCCAATAATCTTTATAAAATAAATCTTGATGGGCTTAGCGGCTTTGTGGGAGATTTTCCGAAACGTCTTTAAAGCAAAAATTTTTTATCTTTAATAAGAGATTTATTTTATGTACAACAATGAACAGACAATAGCATTACAAAAGAAGACCATCGAATGGATGGCAAGTGCAAATGCTATAAATATTTCCGAGATAGTAAAAAATAATACAGAAGCCCTACGCAATTGTCTACGCTTTCACGAATACCGGTATTATGTACAGAACGATCCGCTCATCAGCGATTTTGAATACGATACCCTGTATAAATTACTGGAGCATTTTGAGAAAGAAAATCCGGATGCAATTACGCCTGACTCCCCGACACAGCGTGTGGGCAAGGGTTTGATAAAAGACTTCCCAAAAACACAGCATCTGGTACCCATGCTCTCATTGGAGAATTCTTACAACGCAGATGACCTGCTTGACTTTGACCGTAAGGCAAAAGAACTATCCGGATTGGAAGTTATTGAATATTGTGTTGAACCCAAATTTGATGGTGCCAGCATTTCGCTGCTGTACGAACATGATATGTTAGTAAGAGGCGTTACCCGTGGCGATGGCGAAGTGGGCGATGAAATTACGTTGAATGTAAAACAGATAAAATCAGTTCCGCTCTCTGCAAAATTTAGTGAGTACGGTATTGAGCAGATTGAGATACGGGGCGAAGTGCTGATGAATAAAAATAATTTTAAGGCATATAATGATGCGTTGATTGAAGAAGGGATTCCGCCATTGGCAAACCCACGCAATGCCGCAGCAGGTTCATTAAGAATTAAAGATACTGCAGAAGTTAGCCGCCGCAACCTGGAAGCTTTTTTATATCACGTTAGCTATGATCATGCAACCACTGCCCAACCCAAAACAGAAAACCCAAAACCCAAAACGCATAGCGGCATGCTGGAAATGCTCTGGGACCTTGGTTTTCGCAGTCCTAAAAATGAGATGCGGATCTTTAAAGGAATTGATGGAGTAATACAACATGTACACGATTTTGAAAAAGTACGTGACAACCTGGGCTACGAAATTGATGGCATGGTGATAAAAGTAAATGATTTAAACCTACAGGACCGGTTGGGCATGACATCGCATCATCCACGATGGGCCATTGCCTTTAAATTCAAAGCCCGGCAGGGAACCAGTAAATTACTGGCTGTTGAGTTTCAAGTGGGGCGTACCGGTGCTGTTACACCCGTTGCCAAAATTGAACCGGTGCAGGTGGGTGGTGTTACGGTCGGCAGTATTTCTATCCACAACGAAGAGTACATCAAAGAAAAAGATTTAATGTTGGGCGATACGATATTGATTGAAAGAAGCGGCGATGTAATTCCGCAGATTGTAAAATCTTTTCCGGAATTAAGAAAAGGTGATGAAAAGAAAATAAATTTTCCAACACATTGTCCGGTTTGTAAAAGTGCATTATACAAGCCCGAAGAAGATGCTGTTTGGCGTTGCGTTAACCTTAACTGCCCGGCTCAGATTGTTGAAGGCATTATACATTTTGTAAGTAAAGATGCCATGGACATCCGGAGTTTTGGAGAAGCAAATGTGCGTAAATTTTATGAAATGGGATTATTGAAATCAATTCCCGATGTTTACAGTTTACCCTATGATGAAATTGGCAAGCTGGATGGTTTTGGTGAAAAGTCAATTACTAGATTGCAGCAGGCAATTGAAGACTCTAAAAGGCAGCCACTGAACCGAATCATTTATGCATTGGGCATTCGCTTTGTTGGCGAAACAACGGCGAAAACACTTGCGCATGCAGTAGATCATCTTAAAGACCTGGAAGAATTTTCTGAAGAACAATTAATGCAACTGGAAGATGTTGGAATAAAGGTTGCCACAACTGTATATACATTTTTCCATAATGAAGGCAATCTGGATTTACTGCAGAAACTTGAGAATGTGGGCGTACAATTAAAAAATGAAAAGAAAGGGACTTTCATTGATGGCAACCTCTCTGGCCTCACATTTTTATTTACCGGCACCCTGTCTCAATTAAAAAGAAGTGATGCCGAAGCGCTGGTAGAAAATAATGGGGGAAAGATAATTGGCGCCGTAAGCAGTAAATTAAATTACCTGGTTGCGGGGGAAAGCGCAGGCAGTAAACTCGAAAAAGCAAAAAAAATACCTGCCATTCATGTAATTAGTGAAGAAGAATTCATAAAAATGCTACCTATTAGTAAATAATTATATTATATTTGTTAGCTGCCTCTCCAACTGCCTAAATAGAATTAATTAAAATCTTACGATTATGATTAAAAAAAACGTTGGCGAAGTTTGGAAACAAATTTTATTCACCGGCCATAAACAGCTTCGTAAAAAATACGCCATTTCATCTCATGGCAGGGCTGCCAGCTACGCAGAAGATGTTTTAAAAGATGGTAAACTTTTGAATGGCTCGCTCACATCAGGTTACAAAACATTAAACCTGCATGTTGAGGGCAGCAATGGCACCATTTATATACACCGAGAAGTGGCAAAGCTTTTTTGCAAAAAACCTTCTCCAAAGTATAAATACGTGATTCATGTAAATCATAAAAAGAAAGATAACGTTTATAAAAACCTGAAGTGGGCAACACTGGAAACTGTAAGCGCACACCAGCAAAACAGTCCTGAAAAAATTGCTTACAAAATTCGCCAGGCAAACCGTACGGTGGGCCTAAAACTCAATGCCACACAGGTTAAAAAAATTAAAGACATCATCAATAATCCAAAAAGAAAATTAACCTACAAACAACTGGCTGCAAAATATAAAGTAAGCGAAATGACATTATACCGCATCAAAAGCGGTGAAAACTGGGGACGTATCAAGTAACCGAGAAAAATTGAACATTCAGTGAAGGAATCTGTTATCATGCAGGTTCCTTTTTTTATTTTACTAATTTCGCTTTTTAAAAATTACAACTAATGCTTCAGCCGTCTATATTAAAATTTCTGAAAGATTTAGCGAAAAATAATAATAAACCCTGGTTTGATGCACACAGGCCACAGTACGAAACAGCAAAAGCAGATTTTTATGCAATGGTTGAAAAATTGATCCCGGCTATTGCAAAATTTGATGAACCCATTGGTCTGCTTGTCGTTAAACAATGTGTGTTTCGCATTAACCGCGATGTACGGTTCAGTAAAAACAAGAGCCCTTATAAAAATAATATGGCCTGTTACTTTAACCAGGCTGGTAAAAGCGGTTCCGGTGCAGGCTATTACCTGCATATAGAACCGGGCAAAAGCTTTGCGGCGGGTGGTATTTGGGTGCCTGAAGCACCGGTACTCGCAGGCATCCGCCAGGAAATAGACTATAATTATTCTGAGTTGAAAAAGATAATTGAAAACAAAAAATTCAAAACCGCTTTTTCAGAAGGGCTAAAAAGTAACGATACGTTGGTGAGGCCACCAAAGGGATACGATGAAAACAACCCTGCCATTGAGTATCTTAAAATGAAAAGTTTTATTGTAAGCAAGTCATTTGCAGATGTTGATTTACAGGATAAGAATTTTGTTGCTGATGTTGCAAATATTTTTAAAAGTATGAAACCGCTGATTGATTTTTTAAATACCGCACTTCATTAATCGTTCACGTTACTTCCTTTAAAAAAGACGGCCAGAGATAAAAATCTCCGGCCTTGCTTACCTCTGAAACCACAAGAAAAAATTTATAGCAAAAGCCTAATAATTAGTTTAATTACTCAATATAGTTTTAATTGAAAACATCCCTTAACGATATTTCAAAACGGATTTTTAATAATATTGGAGAATTCAGGTAACCAAGCAGGTGGTAAAATTACTATTTTTTTAATATTTCCATAATTTATTTTTAAATTTTGACATTTTCTTAGGATTATGGTTGCTGTAACACTTAATGTGGCTTTAAACCGCTTGTATTTGTATTACCTGCTTTTCGTAAAATCAACCTGGCCTTTAGGCATCGCATTCTTACAAAATATAAGTTATAAAAACTAATAAGCATTAGTTTTGCTAAAAAAAGTGCATGGCAAAAATAAAGCCAGGTAAAAATGCCAGCAAAAAAGATGTGATTAGTCAAAAAGCGGCTGCATTGTTCAAAAGCAAGGGCTTTTCGTCAGCCTCCATGAGGGAATTGGCAGAAGCCGTGGGTGTTGAAGCCCCAAGTCTGTATAATCATATTGGCAGCAAAAGCGAGTTACTGCAGGGCATTTGTTTTAAAGTGGCCAACGCTTTTACGCTTTACCTGGATACTACAGAAAACAATACAGACAACCATGCAACCAGGCTTGAACATATTATTCGGTTTCATATAAGCATGATGCTTGACCATTTTGATGAGGTATATGTTGCCAATCACGAATGGAAGCATTTAAAAGAACCTTATCTGAGCAATTTCCTGATGCAGCGCCGGGGTTATGAAAAACGCCTCATCGGTTTAATGGAAGGCGGTATTGGCGCAGGAGATTTCAAACTAATCAATCCTTATGTTGCGGTGTTAACCATTTTATCGGCAGTAAGAGGCCTGGAATTCTGGCAGCAACATAAAAAAAATATCAATAGCCAGGCACTGGAAGATGATATGGTAAATCTATTATTAAAAGGCATCACTAAATAATTTCTATGGCGGTTCATTTTCATAAGCTAACAGTAAAAGAAATAAAAAACGAAACCCCCGATTGTGTTTCCATTGTATTTGATGTACCTCAAAACCTTAAACCCGATTTTTTATTTGAGCAAGGGCAAAACATAACTATTAAAAAAGAAATTGATGGGGAAGAAATACGAAGGTCATACTCCATCTGCTCGGCTCCTTTTGAAAATGAATTAAGGGTTGCTGTAAAAAAAGTAGATGGGGGTAAATTTTCCACTTATGCAAACAGTATTTTAAACGTCGGAGATGCATTGGATGTGATGCCACCAACCGGTAGGTTCAACACCAAACTACAAACTACAAACCACAAACAATACCTTGCTTTTGTTGCAGGCAGCGGTATTACACCGGTTATTTCAATTATTAAAACAACTTTACGAGCCGAGCCTGCAAGCAGTTTTACGCTGGTATTTGGTAACCGTGGCCGCCATTCAATTATCTTTTTTGAAGAGCTGGAAGGGTTAAAGAACAAGTACATCAACCGCTTCAATTTTATCAATATTCTTAGCAGGGAAAAAACAGATGCGCCTATAAATTCAGGAAGAATAGATTTGAATAAATTAACCGAACTGAATAAACTGGTTGACTACAAAAACACCGACGAGTTTTTTATTTGCGGACCTGAAGAGATGATCTTTTGCGTAAAAGAATTTTTAGAAGCAACTGGTATAGAGCAAAAGAAAATTCATTTTGAATTGTTTACTACGCCAGGGCAGAAGAAGACGTCAGTGGTGAATCGTGAATCGTCAGTCAAGAGTGATGGACCTTCCAGTGAAATAACAGTAAAACTTGATGGCCGTAGTTTTGATTTTGAACTTGGTTTTAACGGCGAGAATATTTTAGATGCTGCTTTAAAACAGGGCGCCGATCTGCCTTTCGCCTGCAAAGGCGGGGTATGCTGCACCTGCAAAGCAAAACTGCTGGAGGGTGAAGTGGAGATGGATGTAAACTGGGGGCTTGAGCATGAGGAAGTAGAACAGGGATTTATTCTTACTTGCCAATCGCACCCAACAACAGAAAAAGTGGTTGTTGATTTTGATATAAAATAAAGTCCTGCCAAAATAAATGACAGGACTTACACTATTTACCTTATTTCTTTATAAAAAACAATCACACAGTATGCAGCTCATCTTTAATAGTAACATTCAATTTGTGATACAGCCTTGTGCAGGAATTATTTATTGAATACTTTTAATGAAAATTGACCAGCGGAATGACCGTAAGAAAGTTCATATTGATAGTAAGCTTGCTACAAGTGCCTGTACTTTTTGTTATGGGGCAGACAAGGATCATTGATAGCCTGAAAAAAAATATCTGGTCGGCACCTGATGAAGATAAAATAAAAACTATTTTTTTATTGTGTGAGCAAGGTTATACGGTGCACCCTGACACCCTGATGATGTATTCGGAAAACGCCAGGAAAATTGCGATTGCCCAAAACAACGTTCATGATGAGGTTCAGGCCATGTATTACCTGTCAGGTGCACTTACCACCAAAGGGCTCATCGATTCTTCATTAAATGTTGCTGCCAGATGTCTTGTAATATTAACCGGAAAAGTGAATGACCCGTTGTTGCTGGCTAATCTCTTTAACCAGAAAGGACGTTGCTTTATGCGAAAGAGCCTGTATAAAGAAGCAATTGATATGGGCTACCAGACAATCAGCACTGCAGAAAAAAATAATGATGTATTACTCCAGGTAAAAGGAAAAACGCTGATTGGCTGGGCTTATCTGGAGATGGGACAAACAATGGAATCATTATCGTGGCATTTAAAAGCATTACGAACCCCATCTGATACTTTGTTGTTGGAAAAATATGGCATCTTGTTTGCAAACCTGGCGCTTAATTATAACGGACTCGGAAAAACAGATTCAGCTTTTTATTTTATAAACAAGGCAATCAATTATTCCAGGAAGCATGAGAATCTTTTTGCATTGTCCAATTCCTTAGCCATACAGGCCCAGTTATTTGTAAGATCGGGGCAGGCAAAATTTGCAGAAGTTCCTTTAAAAGAAGCAGTGGAAATAAGAAAACTGATTGGAGATCCATTTTATATTGTTTCGGATATGGCCCAGTTAGGCCTTTATTATGCCAATAATGGCCAGCCTGAAAAAGGTATTGCCATTTGTAATGAAGGCATTGCGATGGCCAAACAATATAAGACAGACAGCAAGCTTCTTTTTCTTTACAGCAGCCTTGCAGAAAATTACAAAGTGACGGGTAATACTGCCCGGTACTCAGAAGTGTTGGAAAATATTATTAAGCTCAAAGATTCCGTATACCTGAAAAATTCTGTTCAATCCCTGGCAGAAATGCAAACCAAATATGAATCCGAGAAAAACGAAAATATTATTGCGCTGCAAAAATTAGCCCTCATTAAAAAAAATTACCTGTTATTTGGTTCAATGGGATTACTGGTGCTTTTACTTTTAATAGCCTGGCTGGTATTTAATGATTACCGCAGAAGGCAAAAGCTGAAGAACAAATTATTACTTGAAGAGGGAAAATTCCTGAGCACTCAGGCTGTTGCCAAAGCTGAAGAAAATGAACGGAAGCGCATCGCAGCCGATCTACATGATAATATCGGCGCCTATGCCTCTGCCATAAAAGCAGATGTAGAAAAAATAACCGGTTATCTTTTTGAAAAAGAAAATCTGTCCCTGCAAAATCTTGAAAAACATTCGCAGCAAATTATTGACTCACTGAGAGCCACCATCTGGGTCTTAAATAAAGAGAACATAACGATCACCGGCATAAGCGACCGCATTAAAAATTACCTCAACAAGTTACAACCCAGCTATATCCACATCCAGTTTCATATTACCGAAGAAATAAAAAATGATGTGCGGCTAAGCTCTCAACATGCATTGAGTATTTTCCGTATTGTGCAGGAAGCTGTTCACAATGCTTTGAAACACAGCGGTGCAGCTAACATCACAATTAATATAAACAGTGCCGAAGGTATTACAATACAAATTACTGATGATGGAAAAGGAATAAGCGATGTAACAGATAATACAGGTGGCAATGGCCTTTTAAACATGAAGGCCAGGGCAAAAGAGGCCGGTATGCAATTAGATATTATTACCGGTAACAACAATGGAACCAGTTTGATTTTACAGGCTACTACAAATTAAGTATAGCATATGAATACAAAAACCCTCTCTTTGTAAAATGAAAATATAAGCATGAGCAAGGCCATAAAAATTGGATTGGTAGATGACAAAGCTGTAAACCGAAGCAGTGTTTCTGACAAAATAAAACAGTTTGAAGATCTGGATTTTTGCTTTATGGCAGTAAATGGAAATGATTGCCTGGAACAGTTAAAGGGTTTGCCATTTGAAAAAATGCCCCGTGTTATTTTTATGGACCTGGAAATGCCCGAGATGGATGGCGTACAAACCATCAGCCTGGCAAGGGCTTTATACCCTGAAATATTTTTTATTGTACTAACCGTATTTGATGACGATGATAAAATATTTGAAGCTATTAAAGCCGGCGCACATGGTTATTTGCTTAAAGATGAAAGCGCTGTAACCTTGCACAACGCTATAACCAATGTTTTAGAAAGTGGCGGTGCACCTATGAGCCCGGCCATTGCACGTAAGGCATTTGAAATGCTGGGTAAAGCCAGTTTACAAACGGAGAGTAAAATAGCCGAGCCTCATTTACTGGATGTTTTACTTACAGAAAGAGAAAAAGAAATTTTACTGCAAACCATCAGTGGGCTTGATGCAAAAAGAATTGCTTCCATGCTCGACATCAGTGTTTTAACCATCCGCAAGCATATTGCCAATATTTACCAGAAGCTGCACGTTAACAGCAAAGCGCAGATCATTAGCCTGGCACATAAAAATAATTGGGTATAAATACCAAAAAACTACTTTTTCACCGCCTCGAATTTTAACTAACAGTTGTTAGTTTTTTTATTATTTTTACATCCTAAATTACAAAGCATGTCTGTACAGGACCTCGAAAAAATATTCCAGGACAAAATTGATAGTGAAATAAAAATTGAGCCAAAGGATTGGATGCCCGATGCCTACCGTAAAACAAATATCCGCCAGATAAGCCAGCATGCACATAGTGAAATTGTGGGTATGTTGCCTGAGGGTAACTGGATAAGCAGGGCTCCATCTTTAAAACGTAAAGCTATTTTAATTGCTAAAGTGCAGGATGAGGCCGGCCATGGCTTATACCTGTATTCATCTGCCGAAACCCTCGGCAGCAGCCGGGAGGAAATGGTTGGCGACCTGCTGATTGGAAAAGCCAAATATTCCTCCATATTTAATTATCCCACTTTAACCTGGGCCGATATGGGCGCCGTTGGCTGGCTTGTAGACGGTGCAGCTATCTTGAACCAGGTAATGCTTTGCCGCACCAGTTACGGACCTTATGCAAGGGCCATGGTACGCATTTGTAAGGAAGAAAGTTTTCAACAGCGCCAGGGATTTGAAAGTCTGCTGGTTTTAAGCAGGGGAACCGACGAACAAAAAGCCATGTGCCAGGATGCCATTAACCGCTGGTGGTGGCCAAGCCTGATGATGTTTGGGCCAAAAGATAGCGAAAGCACCAACAGCGACCAAAGCATGAAATGGAAGATAAAAAGAAAAACAAATGATGAACTGCGCCAGCAATTTATAGATATGGCTGCAGAGCAGGTAAAAGTATTGGGCATGAAACTGCCCGATGGCAAATTAAAATGGAACGAAGAAAAAAAGCATTACGATTTTGGCGAAATAAACTGGGATGAATTCTGGAATGTGGTAAAAGGAAACGGCTCATGCAATAAACAACGCCTGGCGGCAAGAAACAAAGCGCACGATGAAGGGGCATGGGTAAGGGAGGCTGCCACAGCGTATGCAGAAAAAAAGAAACAACCGAAAACTCAGGCTGCATAATGAATAAAATACTTTTTACGCTATTTGTAACCATATTAGGCTGCAGCAATAACCCAAAAGATATTGTTGAAGATGAAAAAGATATGCTTGACAACAAAATATCTCTTAAAACAGATACAATAAATGTTGTTAAGCTTACAGATACCTTGGTAATTTATGAAAGCACCTGCCGTGGTTGTGCGTATGAAAGATCTACCAACTTTACGATAAGCGATAGCCTGAATATTATTAAACTGGAGGATGTGATTACAATCGATAACAATTCCCCCGATATGGATGGAGGAAGCATGAGCAAAGATTTAATATTGGTACCGGTTAAAACAGGATCAACAAATATTAAAGTCTATAAATTCTGGACCATGGATAAAACAGCGAAAGATTCTGCAAGATTTGTAACTTATAATATTGAAGTAAAAAGTTAATCAGGGATTTATGAATACACAATTTTTTAAAAAATATCTGTATGGTGACATCCCGGAAGAAAATGCAGGAGGTAGTGAAATGAAAGACTCCAAAGTTCCCCCTTCAGGGAGCGGAGGGGGTTTTCCCCTCTGGGAAGTATTCGTCCGCAGCAAACAGGGTTTGGATCATAAACACGTTGGCAGCCTGCATGCAACAGACGCTGCAATGGCGATTGAAAACGCAAGAGATGTTTACACACGCAGGCAGGAAGGTGTTAGCATTTGGGTTGTAGAAAGTAAATTCATTACTGCATCAAACCCTGATGAAGCAGGCGAACTGTACGAGCCTGCTGCTGATAAAGTGTATCGCCACCCTACTTTTTATGATTTGCCTGACGAAGTTGGACATATGTAGTTTTAATGGATAATTTTTTAATGGATAATGGATAACTCTTTAGTAAACTATACACTGCATCTTGCAGACACAAACTTAATTCTTGCACAAAGAAATGCAGAATGGTGCGGCCACGGACCGATACTGGAACAGGATATTGCTATCACTAATATTTCGCTGGACCTACTTGGACAGTCCAGAAACTTTTATCAGTATGCTGCCACACAAATTGGCAATGATGCAACTGAAGATTCGTTGGCTTACCTGAGAACAGAAAGAGAATTTAAAAATTGCCTGCTGGCAGAACAGCCAAATGCTGATTGGGGACAAACCATTTTACGCCAGTTTTTTTTTAGTGCTTACCAGTTTCTGCTTTATGAAAAATTACAACATTCAAGCGATGAACAGCTTGCTGCCATTGCTGCAAAAGCTTTAAAAGAAGTTACCTATCACCAGCGCTGGAGCAGCGAGTGGGTTGTACGCCTGGGCGATGGCACAGAAGAAAGTCATCAGCGCATGCTAAAAGCAATTGATGAATTATGGAGATATACAGGAGAAATGTTTTCACCTGCAGAATATGAGATAGAAGCAGGTTTTGATGTTTCTTTATTAAAAGATGACTGGATGAAAAAAGTAAATTCAGTTTTTGAAGAAGCTACACTACCGGTTCCTGAAAAAATATTTATGCAAAGCGGTGGTAAAACAGGTGTTCATACCGAGCATTTAGGATTTATTTTAACTGACCTGCAATATTTGCAAAGAACTTATCCAAATGCCGAATGGTAATTGCCCCCTAAATCCCCCAGCGGGGAGTTTGAGCTCAAAATAATTTAATGCATTTTTAGTGGCACAAGAATTAAAAAATATTTGGAACATTTTAGAACAGGTTACCGACCCCGAAGTACCGGTTTTAACCATAACAGACCTCGGCATTGTAAGAGACGTAAAAATAAACGGTGATGAAGTTGAAGTGATCATCACACCCACTTACACCGGTTGCCCGGCCATGGATATGATAGCTATGAATATAAAACTGGCGTTGATTGAAAATGGCTATCAGAAAATAAAAATAACTTCTGTACTGGCACCAGCCTGGACAACAGACTGGATGACAGAAGAAGGAAAAAGAAAATTAAAGGAGTATGGTATTGCTGCACCCGATAAAAAATTTATAATTCCTGTTGATGGAGTTGAGTGCCCCCTCTGCAATTCCATAAACACCAAACTTATCAGTGAGTTTGGCAGTACTGCCTGCAAGGCATTATACCAATGTAACGACTGTAAAGAGCCTTTTGACTATTTTAAATGCTATTGATATCAGAGCAACTTAATTTTAAATTTTCCTTCTGTAATAGAGGATGCATTTCCATTAGTTCGCGATGCACCTCCCCTAAAACTCCCTGTTGGTATTCCGGATTGATGCTTGTAGCTATCAATATGCACAGAAAAAGCAATATTATGGTCGCTGATGTATATATATGATGGAGTGACTCTGTCGTAGTAATAAAAGGCAACCCTGTTTATTGAAAGATTGGTAATATCATGGTTTAATGTTTCATTTTCAACATATACGGTCATTACTAAACCCGTATCATTGGAGCAGGCCGAAGGGCCAAAAAAAGTAAAAGCAGTTCTTTCCAGATTTATAATTGCCGTATCTAACATACCACATGCAGAGGAATTACCTGCTTTAAGGCTCCACTGATTTAATTCCAGTGGATCAGGATATGCCGCACATAAAGGACATAAAGGCAAATCATGTTTTACAGCTGGCAGCGGTGGCAAGCTATCGTAGGTTATGTTTACAGAGCCGCCTTCATAACTATATTCTTTGGAGCAACCGATATAATTAATGGCTGAAAAAAGCAATAAAGCATTAATTATAGCTGTTATTTTCAACTTTTTTAAAAAGCGCATTTGCTTTATTTAATCGAGTAAGTAAATAGTTCTAACAATTGCATTCAAGTTAAATTTTATAAAATTTAAAACCTAAAATATCTTAATTAAATTATTTTTGACAAGTCTGATGTAAAACAAATGATGGCGTTGAATGTGAACAAGCCAGCAAATACAAAACTCATCAGCGAGTTTGGCTGCATAACCCGTAAAGCTTTATACCAAAGCCCGGATTGTAAAGAACTGTTCGATTTTTTTTAAATGTAATTAGTTGACTTGGTTTTGTAAATTGTGTTCATAAAAAATTAGATTCTTATGCCATCCATTTTATTTGAAATAAAAAATGCAGTTGCATATATCACTTTAAACCGCCCCGATAAATTCAATTCTTTTAACCGGGAAATGGCTTTGCTGATGCAGGCAAAACTGGATAAAGCAGCTTCACTGCATGAAGTGAGGGCAGTTTATATAACCGGTGCCGGTAAGGCATTTTGTGCCGGGCAGGATATTTCGGAACTGGTTGGAGATAACAAAGTAGGTATAGCACAAATACTTTCGGAGCATTATAACCCCATTGTACAAAAAATACGAAACATGCCGAAGCCGGTTGTTGCTGCCGTTAATGGTGTTGCTGCAGGTGCCGGTGCCAACATTGCTTTGTGTTGCGATGTGGTTGTGGCAACTGCATCTGCGTCCTTCATACAGGCATTCAGTAAAATTGGTTTAATACCCGACAGCGGCGGTACTTACACTTTGCCGCGGTTGATTGGTTGGCAAAAAGCAAGTGCTTTAATGATGACTGGCGATAAAGTTGCAGCTACCGAAGCAGAAAAAATGGGTATGATCTATAAAGTTTTTGCTGATGAAAATTTCGAAGAAGAAAGTAAAAATATTGTGCAGACATTATCGCAGATGCCAACAAAAGGTTTGGCTTACACAAAGCATGCTTTAAACCAATCCTTTGTAAGCACCTGGGAAGAACAGCTTGGTATCGAGGATAAATACCAGCAAAAAGCGGCTGATACAGAAGATTATGCCGAAGGCATTAACTCTTTTTTGGAAAAAAGAAAACCCTACTTTAAAGGCAAATAAAAAAACGATGCAAACAACCCCACAACAGGTAGTAACCCACATGATGGAAAATGATTTATTTTCTCAATGGTTGGGTATTGAAGTATTGGAAATAAAAGAAGGCTACAGTAAAATTAAAATGACTGTACGCAAGGAGATGATAAACGGCTTTGGCATTGTGCATGGTGGCATTGCCTTTTCATTATCCGACAGCGCTTTTGCATTTGCCTGCAATAACCGAAATGTATTATCAGTTGCGCTGGATACTTCTATAAATTTTTTAAAACCTGTACATGTTGGTGATATATTAACTGCAGAGGCAAAAGAACTGCATCATGGCAAAAGCACCGGGCTTTATCATATCAATATCATAAATCAGAAAGACCACCTGATAGCACAGTTCAAAGGATTGTGTTATCGTACCGATAAAACACTGATATGATCTACGAATTCCAGGGATACAAACCAGTCATCCACCAATCATCATTCATTCATCCGCAGGCTGCTGTTACCGGTAATGTAATCATTGGCAAAGATTGCTACATTGGCCCTGGCGCAGCCATTCGTGGCGACTGGGGGCAAATTATTATTGAAGATGGTTGCAATGTGCAGGAGAATTGTACCATTCACATGTTTCCAGGGGTAACGGTAGTTTTAAAGGCAGGCGCACATATTGGCCATGGTGCCATTATACACGGTGCAACAATTGGTAAAAATTGTTTGATAGGCATGAATGCCGTTATTATGGATAATGTACAATTGGGCGATGAATGTATTGTTGGTGCTTTAAGTTTTATTAAAGCTGATGAAGTTTTTGAAAGCCGCAGTTTAATTGTGGGTAATCCTGCAAAAAAAATAAA
>JBBRCM010000064.1:0-18350 GCA_038204855.1 Chitinophagales bacterium | reverse complement strand
ATAATTATACTAACACGCGTTAGTATTTAAAATGTCTTAAATTGCACCCTCAAAGATTGTATTTATGAACTTTACTACATCTGAACTTACCAGCCAGGTTGCGCAGACGGCCCGGGAATTTGCATTACAACATATTAAACCTCGCCTGATGGAATGGGATGAAAGCCAGGAATTTCCTGTGCATATTTTTAAAGAAATGGGTAAACTTGGCTTGATGGGTGTGCTGGTGCCGGAAGAATATGGCGGCAGCGGGTTAGGTTATTACGAATACAATATCATTATACAGGAAATTGCAAAAGTTTGTGGATCGATCGGTTTATCGCTGGCTGCTCACAACTCACTTTGTACGGGCCATATTTTAACTTTTGGTAATGATGAGCAAAAGAAAAAATATTTACCAAAACTTGCCACTGCCGAATTTATTGGCGCCTGGGGTTTAACAGAAGCAAACACCGGCAGCGATGCAGGTAATATGAAAACTACGGCTGTTAAAGATGGTGATCACTGGATCATTAGCGGAACCAAATCATGGATAACGCATGGTAAAAGCGGCGATGTGGCAGTAGTGATTTGCAGAACTGGAGAAGCAAGAACAAAAGATAATTCAACTGCATTTATTATAGAAAGAGGAACCGCTGGCTTTAGTGCAGGCAAAAAAGAAACTAAGCTGGGCATGCGTGCCAGCGAAACCGCCGAAATGATTTTTGATAATTGCCGCATACCGGATGCAAACCGCATGGGTGCTGTGGGACAAGGATTTAAACAAAGTATGAAAGTGCTGGACGGTGGCCGAATATCCATTGCTGCACTGGGTTTGGGCATTGCAAGAGGTGCTTATGAAGCATCGCTGCAATATGCAAAGGAACGCCAGCAGTTCGATCAGCCGATTGCAAACTTCCAGGGTATTAGTTTTAAACTGGCCGATATGGCTACTGAAATTGAAGCCGCTGATTTACTGATAAAACAAGCCTGCGATTTAAAAATGCGTGGCTTGCCCATGACCAAAGAAGCTGCTATGGCAAAATATTACAGCAGCGAAGTGGCAGTTAGGGTTAGTACAGATGCAGTACAGATATTTGGTGGCTATGGATATACCAAAGACTTTCCGGTAGAGAAATTTTACAGGGATAGTAAACTTTGTACCATTGGGGAAGGAACCAGCGAAATACAAAAATTAGTTATAAGCAGGGAAGTGTTGAAGTAAATAATTGCTCCGGTATTTTACCGGAGTTTTTTTAAATATGATGAGACTCTTTTTTATAGCGACCCTTTTTTTAGTTGCTGGCTGCGTCAGTGATGATAAAAAAACTTCGATAGATGAAACAGCTATTCAAGCAAATATTGATGGAAAAGAGTTGTTTAAAAGCTGCGCCAGTTGTCATCGATCAGATAGAGATTTTACGGGCCCTGCTTTAAAAGGAGCGTTACAAAGATGGGGTGGAGATAAAAAAGCGATGTATGCTTTTATAAGAAACCCTATGAAATCAGTTCACGAAAACGCTTATGCAAAAAAAGTATTTACAAAATGGAATAAAACGCAAATGACAGCGTTCCCTAATTTATCTGAGGCAGAAATAGATGCTATCATGAAATACTGCGACAATAAATAAAGCCATCTAATTATTTACAGATGGCTTTACTTTAATTATTTTATCGCTTCTCCTATTACTTCTTGTCATCGCCTCCAAACATTCCGCTTAATTTGTCTTTAACGCTGTCAAAAACATCTTCGGCTTTATCTGCTGCTTTTTTTGCAAAATCTTCAATTTTTTCACCGGTCTGGCCAGGTATCACATCGCTGATTTTATCCAGCATGGTATGCTCTTCTGCTTTTGGCGCAGTTGCGGCCGATGCTGCTGCAGCATCACTTGCAGAACCTGCAAACATATTATCTACCGCACCGCCCAACATAGGAAATTTTTCTTTTACAAATTCTTTAATGGTGTCGATTGTTTTGCTTGCTTGCTCTGCGCTGATACCAGCTTTTTCGGTAAGGCGTGTAATTAATTCCTGCATGATTTTTTAATTTAAATTTTGATGTACAAATATGACTTGTTTTTTAATAAAAGGGTTGCACCTGAAGTAAAGCTATTGTTAATCTATTTGATGAATCGCTCAGATAAAAGCTCAATTACTTGTTGAATTTGAACGGAGCGTCGCCACTGAAGTCAAATCAGGGAACAACTGCTTGTAACAAAAACAAACAAAACACAATCTTCTATTTTATCTACTACGCAATCAGTTCCCCCTCATCCTGAGCGAAGTCGAAGGGCAGGGGGCGGCGGAGGTTTCCTATTCCGTATCATACCTGTCCACTCTTTCAATGCCGCTCATGGAAACCAGCCTGTCAACCAGTTCATCCAGTTCTTCTTTATCGTGTACAAATATTTTTACGTTACCCTCAAAAATACCCTCTTTAGCTTCAATGGTCATGGCCGAAATATTAAATTTCATTTCGCCGCTGATGAGGTTGGTAATTTTATGAATCACACCTACATCATCCAAACCAATAATTTTTAAACCGGTAAGAAAAGATATCTCCTTATTTTTTGCCCACTTGGTTTTTACAACCCGGTGCCCATAGTTTGCCAGCAACCTGGCAGCATTGGGGCAGTTGGTGCGGTGAATTTTTAACCCTTCGCCGGTGGTTACAAAACCAAATACATCATCGCCGGGTATGGGTTTGCAGCAGTTGGCTAATGAATATTGTATTTTATCGCTGCTTTCGCCAAAGATGATTAGCTCTGCATCTTTTTTATCAAAATGTTTTGCAGGTGTTTCTTTGTCCGTCTTTTCTTCAATAACCTTAACCGGTTTTGGGGGCACCAGTTTATCTCCATGCGTTGTAAAGTCCTTTAACTCTTTAAGGTCAATTTTTTTTATCGCAATATCATACAACAGATCAAGCGAAGACCCTTTTTTATAAAAGTTAGAAAGTTCTTCCATATTATAATGGCTCATGGCGGCACCCATGCCTTCCAGCTTGCGCTGCAATATATATTTTGCTTCCTCTGCAACTGCTCTTTTTTCTTCTTTTAATGTATCTTTTATTTTTGCCTTTGCCTTGCTGGTTACCACAAAATTCAGCCATTCAATATTCGGCTTTTGTTTTGCGCTGGTAATAATTTCTATCTGATCGCCACTGCGCAGCTTATGGCTAATGGGTACCAGTTTATGGTTAACCTTGGCACCAATACATTTGCTTCCAACTGCGGTGTGCACACCAAAAGCAAAGTCAAGTGCCGATGCGCCAATGGGCAACATCTTTACTTCTCCTTTAGGTGTGTACACATAAATTTCTTCTGCAAGAAAAGATGTTTTAAAATCCTGTAAAAAATCAATTGAATTGTCATCATTACGGTTGAGTGCTTCCCTTATCTGGCCAAACCATTTGTCAAATCGGCTTTCGTCGGCTGTGCCTTCTTTATATTTCCAATGGGCGGCCAAACCATTTTCTGCAATTTCATTCATACGTTTAGAGCGTATCTGCACTTCTACCCATTTACCATGCGGGCCCATAACGGTTGTATGCAGGGCTTCGTAACCATTGCTTTTTGGTTTGCTTAACCAATCCCGCAATCTTTGGGTAGATGGGCTGTACTCTTCTGTAACCAAGCTATACACTTTCCAGCAATCGCCCTTTTCATTTTCCAATGCGCTGTTTAAAAGAATGCGGATGGCAAAAAGGTCATACACTTCTTCAAAACTAACACCCTGTTTTTTCATCTTATTCCATATGGAGTGTATGCTTTTTGGGCGGCCATAAATTTCAAAATCAAAATCGGCCTTATCTAATTTTTCTTTCAGCGGCCTTATAAAATCATTGATGTATTTGGTACGCTCCCTTTTGGTATCGGTTAATTTTTGTGCAATGTACTTGTACGTGTCCGGCTCCATGTACTTCATGGCCAGGTCTTCCATTTCGGTTTTAATATTGTATAAACCCATGCGGTGGGCAAGGGGTGCATACACATAGATTGTTTCGCTTGCAATCTTTAACTGCTTCTCCCGCTTCATGCTTTCCAGCGTACGCATGTTATGCAGGCGATCTGCAAGTTTTATTAAAATTACCCTGGGGTCGTCGGTAAGGGTTAATAAGATCTTTTTAAAGTTTTCGGCTTGCTGGGTGCTGTTGGTGTCCATTACCGTACTTATCTTGGTAAGCCCGTCAACAATTTTGGTCACTTCGGGCCCAAATTCACGTTGTATATCTTCCAGTGTAATATCGGTATCTTCAACCGTATCGTGCAATAAGGCGCAAATCGTACTGCGTATGCCCAGGCCAATTTCTTCCACACAAATTTTTGCAACAGCAAGGGGATGGAGGATGTATGGCTCGCCGCTTTTTCTACGCATGGTTTCATGTGCTTTGGCAGCCATTTCAAAAGCAACACGCAGTAATTGCTTATCTCCGGGTTTTAATTTTATCTTTAAAACACGCAAAAGCCCACGGTATTGCCGCAGTATCTCTTTTTTCTCTTCGTCTTCGTTGAGATTGTATTTAGGTATGGATTCAGTTATTTCCATTCATACGAATTTAGATGAAAAAGGCTATATGAAATGCGTGGTTATCTTATTTCATTCAAAAGTTTTAAATTTGGTAAAAATATAAAGATGAGCGATGTATCAGTTTTACGTAGCCAGGTAAAAGAGTATGTTAACACAGCTTCTGAAAAAGAACTGGAATTGATGTACCGTTTTTTTGATGTGGAAAATAAAGATGATTGGTGGAATGAGATTACGGAAGATCAAAAAAATTTAGTAAATAAGCGGCTTGCTCAATTAGACAAAGGCGAAGGGGTACCACATAAAGACGTAATGAAAAAATACGCCAAATGGTTAAAGAAATAATATGGTCGCCTTTAGCAGTAGAAACCTACGATGCAATTATAGAATATCTTCTTTTTCGTTTTGGTGATGTAGCAGTAAAAAAATTTGTGCAAAAGGTAGATGACAGACTTAAGTTGATAGGCACCAGGCCAAAAATGTTCAGGCCCACAAGTAAGCACAGAAATACGTACATGACAAGCCTGCAAAGGAAAGTTACAATCATTTTATCGCTATAAACCTTACCGCAAACAAATTGAATTAGTTGTTTTTTGGGGCAGGCAAAATCCAAAAAGAAGACCCGGGTAAAAAATATTTAGAGGAAAGTGGGTAGATTTTGCCGGCTGTTTAAAAGAGATTTTTTTTTGTGGGTAACAACGGTATTATGCTTAAAATACGACTCGGTTTTATTGTTATTTTTGCTTTTTTAAGCATTGCTTGTTTTTCTCAACAGGAAGATTTAGGCTCCATATATTCATCATGCATTAATAAACGCTTACAGGATTTCCGAAGACCAAAAACGTTTATAATGGATTCTACCTCAAAAGATGAGTTAGATTTTTTGCGACAAACGATCAAACAGGGAGTAAGAATAAAAAAATTGGATAGCTCATGGCTTAAAACTTACCAAAATCTGGATACAACTAATACAGACGTTAGCCAGTATTTTAAAAACTCAAAAAATATAGTTCCACTTTCAGGAAAAAGAAAAGAGATAATATTAGATACTCCTGGCGAAAACTATTGGGATGTGATACATAAAAAGTATCCTGCATATACGGGCCTCGTATTTGTCTCCCCTGCATACTTTAATAACAATCATACCCAAGGTCTTTTTTCTTTTTCTCTCATTTATAGTAATTGCTCAAATGGAGCCCGGCAGCTTTGCCAACTTAAAAAAAATAGCTTTGGCAATTGGGTATTCATTTGGTACAGTTAAATTGATTTTAGTAATCCAATTTCTATAATAAGTCTTCTGTTTTTTAGTTAAAAGCGTTACTTTTGCAGCCCTTAAGCGGATATGGCGAAATTGGCAGACGCACCAGACTTAGGATCTGGCGGAGCAATCCATGTAGGTTCGACCCCTATTATCCGCACAAGCGAATACAAAACAAGGAACAAGGAATTCAGAACTTCACGGTTCGGCCTCCCTTGTTCCTTGTTAGTTTTTTCAATGCGACAAAGAAGTATTAGAAAAACAATCCCGATGAGCAATGCAATATCGGGATTCACTAATTAAAACAAGTTAAAACACAACAATGGCAACAGTTACAAGAGAAAACATTGGTCTTTTACATGATAAACTGACTGTGAAAGTGAGTAAAGAAGATTATTTACCGGCTTTTGATAAAAAATTGAAAGAGTATAGCAAAACTGCCAACATACCTGGTTTTAGAAAGGGAATGGTGCCTGCAGGTATGATCAAAAAAATGTACGGTCCGTCTATTTTCAGCGACGAAATTTTAAAATCCGTTGAAAAGGAGTTATACACCTGGTTAAATGCCGAAAAGCCGGAAATATTTGGTCAGCCTTTGCCACTAAGTACCGATTTGCGTGATTTAAATATGAATAACCCGGCTGATTTTGAATTTGGCTTTGAAATAGGGTTGAAGCCTGATTATACCATGCCTGATATTGCAAAAGCAACCGTAACGCTGCACAAAGTGGCCGCTACCGATGCCATGGTTGATGATGAGATTGGCCGGATGCAGATAAAGGGCGGTAAAATGACCGAGCCTGAAACCGTTGATAATGACGAGAATGTTTTGAACATCCTGTTTACCGAAGCTGATAAAGACGGTACGGTAGTTGAAGGTGGAGTAAGCAAAGAGAATTCTGTTATTCTGAAGTATTTAACTGCGGCCACCCAAAAGGAATTTATGGGGAAAAAGCTGGGCGAAATGGTTACCGTACAGCTTAGCAAGGCATTTGATGAAGATAAACTGGAAATGTTTTTACAGGATCTGGGATTTGAAAAAGATGACAAAGAAGCTGCAAAAAAATTCTTTAACCTGGAAATTATAAAGATTGGCCTGGTTGAAAAGCGTGAACTGAATGAAGAGTTTTTTACAGAAATTTATCCCGGTAAGAATATAAAAGCCGAAGCTGAATTAAGAGAGGCTATAAAATCAGAAATAGAAAATTACTGGCAAGGCCAGAGCCGCAACCAGTTGCAGGATCAGTTATATCATTACCTGCTGGATGAAACCAAGATGGAATTTCCGGTTGAATTTTTAAAGCGTTGGTTACAAACCGGTGGTGATAAAGAAAAAACACCTGAACAGGTTGAAACTGAGTTCCCATCTTTCAGCAACCAGTTAAAGTGGACTTTAATAAGCGATAAACTGATTAAAGAAAACGGATTGGAAGTTGGTAATGAAGAACTGCGTGAATATATGAAAGTAGAGATTATGCGTTATTTTGGTACCATGAACCTGGGCGAAGACACCGGCTGGATTGAAAGCTATATTGACCGTATGATGAAAGACGAAAAACAGGTTGACAGCAGCTTCCGCCGTTTAATTACCGATAAATTATTTAACTGGATTGAAGGACAGGCAAAGGCAAAAGAAAAAGTGGTTACTGTTGAAGAGTTGGCTGCAATGCAACATCATCACGACCATTAATAAATTTTTTATTTCAAATAATAAATCTCCTGAATTTTTTCTGGGGATTTTTTTTGGCCATATTTAAAATCTTTTTTTGGTTAGTTAAAGTTATTAAAATCCATAAAATTAAATGTAATTTCTAGCATGTGTAGAAGATGATTTTGTAAAAAAATACGGTAATTATGTTTAAAATAGCATACAAATTTTTATTGCTCCTTGTGCTTTTAACGCAAAGTTGCACCGTGGCAAATCTTACCAGCTTGCCGAAAAGCGCAAGTGAGATTGATTTTAACAAATGCCCAACTGAAACTGAAAACCCAACTGGCAAAAGAAGGACTTCAAAAACAATGAATGAATATTGTTTTGAAAAATCAAAAATTTATTCTGAAGATGCGATTCTAAGAGCTATAGACAAAGGGTTGAGGACAAGCGGCTATGTAATTAGAAAATATGATGCTCTGGAAAAATTTGTATTAGCCGATCGAACCTTAAGAGCAAACGAGTGGAATTCATTTGCTGGTATTTACTATAAAATTGAAGAAAGTACTGGAAAAACTAAAATCTACATACAGGTAAGAATTACACAAGACATCACAGGAGGTAGGGTTGAAAACCGGGCGCAAAAGATTGCCTTGATAATAGAAAAAGAATTGTAAATAATTTTCTTTTCTTCAATATCTTTATTTTCAAAACTAACGTATGCAAGAAGGATTAATTATGCCAGCCAAAGCATGGAACCTGATGCAAAAAATATGCTTCCGTATATTTTTTATTTATTTTCTTTTACGCATACAACCATGGAGCTGGCTTGATCCTGTTCCTGGCGCACATTACTTGCTTGATTCCTGGTTCCAGTTTTCAGATAGTGTGGTGCAATTTGCCAACCGCCACTTCTTTCATGTTTTTGGCATAAAAGAAGTGTACCCTGTGTTTAATGGCAGTGGTGATACCTCATTTCACTGGGCGGAGTTATATACACATATTGCTTTGGCGGTTATTGGTGCTATGGTTTGGTCGGCTATTGATTTTGGCAGAAAAAATTACCGTTCGCTTAATTATGTTTTATGCCTGCTTGTCCGTTATCATTTAATTGTTACCGCATTTATTTACGGCATACTAAAGGTGTTCTCCCTGCAAATGCCTTTTCCTTCAACTGGTGAACTTGCAACGCCCCTTGGAGATTTGTTGCCTATGCGTTTTTCGTGGTTCTTTATAGGTTATTCAACTCCTTACGAAATTTTTTCCGGGTTGATGGAAATTCTTGCAGCATCGTTATTGTTTTTCCGCCGAACGGCAACCATGGGTGCGCTTATGGCTACTGTGGTATTCGTTAATGTAATGATGCTGAACCTGTGTTATGATATTCCCGTGAAATTGCAATCAATGAACCTGGTGCTGCTTTGTTTTTATCTTATAGTAAATGAAGCAGACCGTATTGCCTGTTTTTTTGTGTTCAACAAACCAGCAGCCGCTTGCTCACTTTACAGCAGGGTCTATCCTAAAAAGTGGATGCGCATTACCAGAATTGTTTTAAAGATTGCAGTTATTTTGCAAATAAGTTATACTTTTATCAATTCGTACAGTCGATATAAAGATGAGAACCTGGCAAAAATAAAACCGCCGTTTAAGGACAATATTTATACAGTACAAACCTTTGCCGTAAACGGAGATACGCTTCCGCCTTTAATTACAGATACGCTGCGCTGGCAGGATATGATAATTGATAATGGTGGTCGGGGCAGCATACAGTCAAAAGATACATCATTCCGTAAACGGTATGGCCGAAGTATTTTTACATACGAGATAGACAGCATTACTTCTACGCTCATTTTTAAAAAAAGGAGTTCTGACAGTATTCCATTTGCACATTTCCGATACAGCTTTCTCAATGACAGCATGCTTACACTTACCGGAAAAAAAAATAATGACAGCCTTTTTGTATTGCTGCGCAAAAGCCACCGGCATTTTCAACTTGCAGAAAAACAGTTTCATTGGCTGAGTGAGGCTAACAGGTAAAGTCCTTGGCTCAAAATTCCCAAAACATGGGGATTTTTTTTATGATTTTTACTTCACAATTATTTTATCTATATGCTTAATATATTAAAGGCCAATATCTAAAGTAAGTTTAACTACTTTGGCACGGTTTTTTTAATAACACTAATGCATTTGAATTATGATTTTATGCTGGTATTAAAAAATATGAACTTACCAGTAAATATTTAAAACGAAACGTTATGAAAAAAATTCTTTCCATTCTTACAATTGCTGTGGTTTTTACAGCATGTAAAGGCAAAACAGATTCAACATTAAGCAGTTCTAAAAACATGGTTTTAGTTGATACAACTGGTTTGTCTAAAAGCAATGTTTTAACCGATGTTGGTAACAACAAGTATGTTATAAACGATAAAGGTGTAGCAACACCGGTAACCAATAAACCGGTAGCAGTTAAACCAGCTGGCACTTCACCCCAAAAAACGACTACAGTTAACAATTCAGGTTCTAACAACAGTGGTGGTGGATCTGGAAACAATTCTTCGACTACAACTTCCGAAGCGCCGGTAAACCAGGATAAGGGCTGGAGCGATGCTGCAAAAGGAACAGCCATTGGTGCAGGTTCAGGCGCTGTATTAGGTGCCGTGTTAGATAAAAATAACAGGGCGCAGGGTGCTGTTATCGGATCAGCTGTAGGCGCAGGTGCAGGATACATAATAGGCAGACACAGAGATAAAAAAAGCGGCAGGGCTGCACGTTCAAGAGCAAGAAGAAGAGCTACTCATTAAATCCGTATTCTATAATAGAGAAAAACCTGCTTAATCGGCAGGTTTTTTATTATTAATTCGGAAAAAATTTACGGGAATATCGAAATTAAAAGTCTTATTAACTCATGCCCTGCCTTTTCCAATCCATTTTTCTTTATAAGATTCTTCATAATCCCATTTCCAACGGCGATGCGTCCACAAATAATTGGCGGGCTCTTCCTTTATTATCTTTTCAAGAAAATCGCGGAATGCAGCGGTAATTTCACCTACGGAGGTAGATGCTGCATCTTCGGTACATAAAGTACATTCCAGTATATAGTGGCCTCTTTTAGGTATGCGGCTGCGTACAAAAACAACGGCGGCATCGTTTTTAATGGCTCCCACTTCGGGACCGGTTATAAACGGGGCCAGTTTGTTGAAATAATTCATCCAGTAGGCCGATGCCGGGTTACCTGGATTTTGATCGGCAGCCAGGAAGATAACAAACCGCTCACTGAATATCTGCTCACGCTTCTGCCTGAACTCGGTTGCCTTAATAAATATGGTGCCATATTTTTGCCTGATTTTTAAAAACAAACGCTCTACCGGCGTATTTTTAATGGGCATATAAATGGCGTAGGTAGGAATGGTTTTAATTATTTTCGACATATAGAGGCTGCCAAACTCCCAGTTAAACTGATGGCCTGCATGCAGTTGTACATTTTTTCCTTTTTTTACCAGGTCCTCAATTATGGAGAAATCGCCCTTACATCTTTTATGAAATGTTTTATCGCTCATAGAAATCAGTTTAATGATTTCCATAAATGTATCGCAAAGATTGTGGTAAACCTGCTTTGAAATTTGCCGGATCTCTTTTTCTGATTTCTCCGGAAAAGCAATTTTAAGATTTGCTTTTACAACCCTACGTCTGTAACCAAAAACATAAAAAAGGAAAAAGTAAATGCCATCGCTAAAAAAATACAAGACAGCAAAAGGCAAAAGGGAAAAAAGGTAGAAAAAACCATAAATGACAAAATACATGTACTGAATTTTATTAGATTTAAATGCTGAAACCAGGCAGATAATACGTAAAGTTACGCAGTTATAATGATTTTGACTTCTGAGTATAAAACTGCTTACCTCAATTACAAAACGATATTTTGTATCATTTGCAGTTTACCGGGATAATCAGTATTAAAATGCAGGCCCCTGCTTTCATGCCTGAACTCGGCACATTTTACAATAAGATATGCAACGGTGATCATGTTACGCAGTTCGCAAAGTTGTGGCGAAACTATTGTTTTCTCATACAAGGCTTCTGTTTCTATGTATAAAAGGTCAAGCCTTTTCATAGCACGATCCAGCCTTTCGTTGTTACGAACAATACCGACATAATCACTCATTAATAATTTTAATTCCTTCACGCTTTGGGTGATAAGGATCATTTCTTTGGGTGCGTTAGTGCCATCAGTTTTCCAGTCCGGAAAAACCCCAAAACCCCCTCCGCCTCCGCCAGCTGGCGGAGGAACTGTGCTAAGATCAATGTTTGACACCGAATCCTGGTAAGCTCTGTGGGCAAATACCATGGCTTCCAGCAAAGAGTTACTGGCTAGGCGGTTGGCACCGTGCAAGCCTGTGCTGGCACATTCGCCGGCCGCGTATAAATTTTTTATGGATGTTTTTGCGTGTTCATCGGTTTTAATACCGCCGCAACTGTAGTGTGCAGCCGGTGTTACGGGAATCATGCTTTTTGTAATGTCTATGCCGATGCTCAAACACTTTTCGTAAATATTAGGAAAGTGTTCTGTAAATTTTTCTTTGCTGAAATGCCTGCAATCGAGAAAAACATTTTCGGTACCGGCAATTTTCATTTCATTATCAATGGCCCTTGCTACAATATCACGTGGTGCCAGATCTTTTCTTTCATCATAGCGTTCCATAAAAGCTTCTCCGGCATAGTTGCGTAAAATACCACCATCGCCACGTACTGCTTCTGTTATCAGGAAATTATGTCCTCTTATTCCTGGTTCGTACAAGGCGGTTGGATGAAACTGGATGAACTCCATATTTTCGATACGGCCCTTAGCCCTGTAAACCATGGCCACACCATCGCCGGTTGCAATGGCCGGGTTTGTAGTAGAACGATACACCTGCCCGTTGCCGCCGGTTGCAAGCAGGGTAATTTTAGAAAGTATTTTTTCTGTTTTATTGGTCTGTAGATTTAAAACATACACACCATAACACTCAACATCTGGTGTTGCTTTTGTAATTAAAAAACCCAGATGGTGCTGTGTAATTATATCAAGCACAAAGCAATGATGCAGCAGGTTTATATTTGGTTTGCGGCCAATAGCTTCCAGCAGGGCCCGTTCCATTTCTTTGCCGGTAACATCTTTGTGGTGTAAAATTCTTGATTCGCTGTGGCCGCCTTCTTTGCCCAGTTTGAAATCTCCGTCTTTTTCTTTATCAAAATTTGCCCCCCATTCGATGATCTCTTCAATTCTTTCAACACCTTCTTTAACTACAATTTCCACAATATGCCGGTTACATAAACCATCACCGGCAATTAAAGTATCTTCAATATGTTTATCAAAACTGTCTTTATCAAAATCCATTACACCGGCAATGCCGCCCTGGGCATACTTTGTATTGGTTTCGTCGCTTTGTGCTTTAGTAAGCACCGTAACTTGTTTATTAGGACAGGCTTCTGCTACTTTTAAAGCGTAGGTCAACCCTGCTATTCCACTACCTATTACGAGAAAATCTGTTTGCATACCCCTAACCCCTAAAGGGTAATTCATGTGTTTTGTAATTAATAATATCTGTCACGCTTAAATTTTATAAAAAGACTCTAAATTTTTGAACTCCAGGTTCACCCTTCCCTTCGACTACGCTCAGGATTGGGCGGAGGGGGTTACCCATGCCTCATTCTCTTTCAATAAATTAATCAGCTCATCAACAGCAATATTGCTATCGATATTTCTCTTAACTACTTCCTTTCCTTTGTACAACGTAATCTTTCCAACGCCGCTGCCTACATAGCCAAAATCGGCATCGGCCATTTCGCCGGGACCATTTACTATGCAACCCATGATTGCTATCTTAACACCCTTGAGATGATTGGTAACTGCACGTATTTTTGCTGTGGTTTCCTGTAAGTCGAACAAGGTTCTGCCGCAACTAGGGCAACTGATATACTCTGTACGGGAAATTCGTGTACGTGTGGCCTGTAAAACTCCAAAAGCAACAGAGTTTAAAAATTTTGTTTTTGGAAAAATTTTTTTGTTGCCAAAATAATGTCCAAAACAAACACCGTCGCTAAGCCCGTCTAATAATAGTCCTCCGCACTCAACGGAATAATGGATCAAACTCTGATTCATTGTTGTATCGTTACTGTCGCAGATAACAATGGCTGGATTTTTTACCTCACTATTTATCAGCTCAAAAAACATTCTGCGTATGCTTTGCATGGCATTTTGGTTTGTGCTGCTTAAACATATCACTGCAGTTTTATCTTCCTTAAGTTTGGAAAATATTTTATCAGGCTGCTGCTGAGGATATCCTTCCGAATAACAATCAAGCATCACAAAATTCACCATCTGTGATTTTTTAACCGCATCATCAAGGTAATGATCTGCTTCAAAAATGGGGAGATATTTATTTTTATCTGCTGCAGCAAGCCAGGGTTCATGGTAAAGGATCACCTTTAAGGTTCCCGGTAATTCAAAGTTTAATGCAGCACTACAAAAAATATAATCCGCTGCCGCATCACCGATATTCCATTTATCAGTTTTGCTGTCATAAGTATAACCTATCGACTGAAGATCTTCGGGCTTTATTTCATTAAACTTGCTAAAATCTGCTATAACAACCGGAACATGTTTTGCACCAATATTGCTCACTTCAAAAGTTGCTCTTCTGTTATACTCAAAAGGAGAATAAGGAAGTTTATCAATGGAGGGAACAACTTCATTGCTTACAACATTAGTGTAACGCTTTACAATATCATTGCACACTGGTATCTCCAGTTCAGGATCTTCTGTTAAAGAAACACGGATAGTATCCCCAATTCCATCTTCCAGTAAAGTACCAATACCAATGGCAGATTTTATCCTGCCATCTTCACCATCACCGGCTTCCGTTACACCCAGATGCAAGGGGTATGCTTCCCCAAATTCTTCCATCATGTGATTTACCAGCAGGCGGTATGCCTGCACCATTACCTGCGGGTTGCTGCTCTTCATGCTTAAAATTATCTGGTGATAATCTTCAGCTCGGGCAATCCTTAAAAATTCCATGGCGCTTTCTACCATGCCCATGGCGGTATCGCCATAGCGGCTCATGATCCTGTCGCTCAAACTTCCATGGTTAGTTCCAATGCGCATGGCAGTTCCATACTCTTTACAAATTTTTACCAATGGTGTAAAGCGTTCTCTTATCCTTTCAATTTCTTCTGCATATTCGGCATCGGTATATTCAATCTGTTCAAATTTTTTCTTGTCAACATAATTGCCAGGGTTAACACGTACTTTCTCAACAATTCTTGCAGCAATTTCAGCAGCATTAGGTGTAAAATGAATATCGGCAACAAGGGGTGTATCGTATCCTCTTCTTCTCAATTCATCTTTTATGTTTTGTAAATTTTCCGCTTCGTTTTTTGAAGGTGCAGTGATGCGTACCAGTTCGGCGCCAGCTTCTATACAACGGATAGATTGCTCCACAGTAGCCATGGTATCCATCGTATCGGTGGTAGTCATGGTTTGAACACGGATGGGGTGATTATTACCCAGCAAAAGGTTTCCAATTTTAACTTCCCTTGTTTTAAGGCGTTTGTAAGATGTTAGTGATTCAGTATAAAATTGCATGTTGCAAAAATAACAATAAAAGGTTGTGATTGTTTATCGAGAATAAGTTTACGATTGGTAACATGGTCAGACGAGGACGTCAGACCATGTTACCAATCTTTTTCGGGCTTAGCCGAAGTGGCTGTATTAACTTTTCGTAATTTGGCTTGCAGATTTTTTTCCTGTTGCAGCAATGCTTTCAGCTTTTCTTCAGCATCTTGTTTGGTTAGTTTAGATGGCTGAGGTTTGGGCTGCTCATTTTTCTCTTCATCTTTGGGCTTGTCTTTGTCTTTTTGCTTTTTATCGTCTTTTGGTTTCTTATCTTCTTTTTTGTCTTTGTTATCCTGTTTTTGTTCCTGCTTTTGTTGCCGCAATGCTTTTTGAAGATTTTGCCTGGCATCCTCATCCTCCGGATTCAGTTTCAATGCGTTTTTATAAGCTTCAATACATTCGGGCAGTTTCTTATTGTTTTGCAGTACTACTCCCTTGTTATAAAATGATTTTGATTTATCAGTTTTGGAAGAAGCTTTTGAAACCGCTTCATTATAAGCCTGTACTGCTTCATCTGTTTTGTTTTTTTTGTATAGGGCGTTGCCCAGGTTATATTGCGCTGTTGGATTATCGGGATTCTTTACCGTTGCCTGCTGGTATTGGGTTATGGCATTGTCATACTCTTTCTTTTCATAAGCCTCATTCCCTTTTTTGATCAACGCTTTTTCGTTTTGTGCATTTGAGGTAAAGGGCAATAGGCAACAGGCAATTGGCAATAAGCACATGACATTAGGTAATGTTGTAGCCGTCTTTTTACTAGCCTTTCCAATTGCGGATAGCAAATTGCCCATTGACTTTCTTTCTGAAATAAATACTTCAACAACCAATAAAATTAAAGCGAGCATTAAAAAATATGGAAAGAAATTTTCGTAATTCACCAATGAATCTTCTGTAACAGTACGCTGATCCATGCTTCCCAGTTGCGTATCCAGCTTGCTGACCAGTTCATCGGCATTGGTAAAAAGCTGGTAACTGCCTTTCCCTTTTTCAGCTATTTTCATCAACTCCTCCTCATTCAGTTTTGTAATAACCGTATTGCCGTTAACATCCTGTTTGGGCTGGTTGGTGAGTTCATCTATAATTGTTGAGCCTTGCGGAGAGCCAATTCCAACCGTATTGATCGCAATACCTTCATCTGCCATTTGCGCTGCAATTTTTAAAGCCCCTTCATCATGATCTTCTCCATCGCTTATCAATACAACTGCCTTGTATTTTTTTTCTTTGCTGTTGAAAGAGGAATAGCACATTTTTAAGGCATCGGAAATTACTGTGCCCTGTGTAGGTACAATATCGGTAGATGCAGAGGAGAGATACATTTTTGCTGCGCCATGATCACCGGTTAAAGGCATTTGCAGATAAGCCCGGCCCGCAAACACAACAATGCCGATGCGGTCGTTGCTGAGTTTATCAATTAATTTACTGATAGCCTGTTTGGCCCTTTCCAGCCTGTTGGGCTTAATATCCTGTGCCAGCATACTTTTGCTTACATCCAGTGCAATCATAACATCAATTCCATTACGGCTTACCTGTTCCATGCCTTTTGGAGAACGCAAATTTGCCAATGCAAAAACACCAGAAGTTATGGCAAGCAAAACCAATATAAATTTTAAAGCAAATTTTTGAGGGGCGTAATTTTTTATCATTTCCTTCACCAGGTCTGCATCTCCTATCTTTTTGATGGTTCGTTTCTTCCAGTTCAACACAAAAAAATAAAGAATCAGCAGTAAAGGAATTACTGCCAATGCAATTAAATATTCTATGTGTTGAAAACCTACTTCCATGTAATATGCAAATTACCAAAGGCGGTAAAAAGAGTAATGTTAAAAAAATCGAGTTCAACTCACCCCAGCCCTCTCCATCCTTCGACTGCGCTAAGGAGAGGGGGCTTAGACCTCATAGGGGCTGTCTTTTTTAATTAATTAAACGGTGAAATTATGAAAGAGCCAAAAATTAGCAAATTAGCACATCAGCAAATTCCTTTACTTCTTCCCCTCAAAAAAACCATATTGCTTAAGAATAGATTTTGTGATATTCAACCTTATGGTTTTCATATCTATTTCTTTTACAGGAGCCTTTACAAAAGTTACAAAAAAGTAAACATGCCTGTTCTCTTCAATCCAGCCAACTATCCAGCCAAGTGCGTTTTCATCTTCGCCAAAACCCCAGCCGGTTTTATAACTCAATTTATAGGCGGTATTGTTTTCCTGTACCATTACATCCCTTACCATCTGCTGCACACTTCTTCTAAAAGGCAGTTGATCAAAATATAATTTTTTTGCAAAGCCCAGTTGTTCATCGGGCGATATTTTTAATTTGTTGTTAAGCCAAAAGGAGTCAACAGGACCGCTTATATTTTTATTTCCGTATCCAACGCTGTCAATCCATCGCTGCATGGTATCTCTTCCAATACGGCGGGCTACTTCCTGATACCAGGCTACGTTGCTTACTTTAAATGCTTCGGTCATATCCATATCCTTATTCCAGTCTTCGTTCCATCTTTTTACTCCATCCCATTTAATTACCATTTTTTCGTCGGTAATTCTGCCGGTTTGCAAACCAACCAGGCTGTTAAAGATTTTAAAGGTTGATGCTGGTTGAAAACGCATGGTATCATACTTCATGTTGTACACGGTTACTTTGCCATCAGCATTATTTAACATGGTAAAGCAGCCATCAACCTTATTTTCATCAAAATATTTTTTCAGGCTTTCGTCGTTGCTGGCTTTGTTAACCGAACATGAAATAAGGAATAAGGAACATGAAATAAGGAATAAGAAAGGATTGAGCGACTTCATATTATTACTTGATTATTTTTTATTGAGATGTTGAGCGGTTGCTTCCAGGGCGGCATAGAATTTTTTTCCAAACTTGCGTATCAGTGCTTCTTTTAAAAATACATAAACGGGTACTTTTAATTTTTTGCCAAATGTGCAGGCTGCTTTGCAATGATCTTCCCGAGGTTCGTAATTTACATATACATCATTGCTGCGTTTACTTTCTTTGGTAATTACCGGAAAAAGATGGCAACTAATTGGTTTTTTCCATGTTACTTTCCCGTCCATATAAGCCTGTTCAATACCACATTTTACAACGCCATCTTTATCATGAATGCCATACACACAAACCTTACTGTTGATGGTTGGTGTTACCCAACCATACTCCCGGTCGTACACATACCGGCCCTGGCGTTCCAGTTCTTTTTTGCTGGTTTCATTTAAGTAGGGTAACACAGCATCATATACTTCATTTATCTTGTCCAGTTCATCGTTTTCAAGCGGTGC
>JBBRCM010000063.1:0-18364 GCA_038204855.1 Chitinophagales bacterium | reverse complement strand
AAAGCCGGCATTCGTTAAGATGTACACCCAATGTATGCATTACACCACACTTCAATGCGAAATTATTTTTCTGGTGTCCTACCGGAAAATCAAAACATACCGGGTAATTATATTCACTTACTTTTTCCAGTACTATATCTTCAATTGTTTTTCCAAATTCGTCCCCGGCATCATCTGTTTTTATTTTAAAACCGCCAACGATCAAACCTTTCAGTTTTTCTAATTTGCCGCTTCGTTTTAAATTCCAGAACATGCGGTCGATGCTGTATAAATATTCGCCGGTATCCTCCACAAATAAAATTTTGTCTTTGGTGTTAATGTCAGATGCACTGCCGGTCAGCGATTCCAGCGTTTTTAAATTGCCGCCAACCAGTTCACCAACAGCCAGTCCGGTCCTGTTCTTTGCATTGGGTGTAAACAGGTAGCGCATTTTTTCTCCCTTCAAACATTTGTTTATAGATTCGATGGTTTCTTTTTGTGCCGGTTCTGCATTGTTCCAGTCGCTTGGAAAACTGTTGCACATTTTGGAATGTATAGAAGCAATGCGGTATTTTTTATTCAGGTGGGAATGAAAAATAGTGGCATCGCTAAACCCGATGATCCATTTGGGATCTCGATCAAATTTTTTAAAATTCAACTGGTCAATAATGCGTACACCGCCATAACCGCCTCTTGCAAATAAGATTGCTTTTATCGTTTTATCATCCAGCATCTGTTGCAGGTCATTTAATCTTTCAGCATCGGTACCGCCAAACGTAAAATCCTTTTTACCAACCGTGTCACCAATCTTTGCAGTAAAGCCCCATTCTTTTAATTTCAGCAGGGCTGGCTGAATATCTTCAGTGGTAATAAACCCTGCGGAGCAGCAAATGCCAACGGTATCGCCGGTCTTTAAATAAGGCGGAATACTCACCGGGTTATCGGGGTCAATACTGGCTTTGCCATTAGCCACAGCAGTAAATGTTGCCGCTAATGGAAGTAAGGAAGAAAGAAAATGTTTACGTTTCATCAACTAAAGTTATTTTAAATGAGTCATAATAAATGAGAAATTAGTTTTTATGCTCAACCATTAAATTTAAGGTAAATTGTAAACTGTGTACCTTTTGTAAAAGCTAACTATCTTAAATTTAACTAAAATTTTATCAGCATTTAAAACCTGAATTTTATGGATACATCAATTTACATTGCCGATCTGCATAAGGTAGGCATGAATGACATTGAACAGGTAGGAGGTAAGAATGCATCTTTAGGTGAGATGCTGCAAAACCTTACCCAGCTTGGCATACAGATACCCGGTGGGTTTGTGGTAACTGTGGCAGCCTATCGGGAGTTTATTCGCTACAATAATCTTGATGAAGAAATAAGGCAGATCATCAACGATATTAAATTAGATGATATTGAATCGTTGCGGCGTGGTGGTTTACAGGCTAGGCAGCTTTTGAAGAACGCAAGATTCCCCCGTGAACTTAGTGAAGCCATCATTGAAAAATATAATGAGCTGAGTAAACTGTACGACCAGGATATTACCGACGTGGCAGTTCGTTCTTCTGCAACTGCCGAAGACCTGCCGGACGCATCTTTTGCAGGCCAGCAGGAAACCTACCTGAATGTACGGGGCCCTGCGCCTTTAATGAATGCCGTCAGAAATTGTTTTGCTTCCATATTCACCGACCGGGCAATCAGTTACCGCCAGAGTTTCGGATACGATCACTTCAGTATCGGCCTTTCGGTTTGTGTACAAAAAATGGTACGTAGCGACCTGGGTGCTTCGGGTGTTGCTTTTTCGTTAGATACCGAAAGCGGGTTTAAAGATGTAGTGGTTATAAACGCATCTTTTGGTTTGGGAGAGATGATTGTGCAGGGTTCGGTATCGCCTGATGAATACATTGTTTTTAAACCTGCCATGCAAAAAGGTTTCAGCAGTATCATCGAAAAAAAACTCGGTATAAAGGATAAGATGATGGTATATGGTGACGACCCTGATGAACGGGTTAAGATAATACAGGTAGAGAAATCCATGCAGCACAGGTATTGCTTAACAGATGAACGCATTATGCAACTGGCAAACTGGGTTACAAAAATTGAAACCTACTACAGTGCATTAAAAGACCATTGGTGCCCCATGGATGTGGAGTGGGCAATAGATGGTTTATCGAAAGAATTATTTATTGTACAGGCAAGGCCCGAAACTATTCATTCGCAAAAAGATTTTTCAAAAATTACAGAATATGTGATGGAGGAAGATGCAGGAAGAAAAACTTTGGTTAAAGGAATTGCGGTTGGCGATAAGATTGGTGCAGGCAAAGTTTCTATTTTATTTTCAATGGACAAACGTGTTACAGAAGGCCATGAATTTTTAGCAGGCGATGTGCTTGTAACCGACATGACCGACCCCGACTGGGAGCCCATCATGAAAAAAGCATCGGCTATTATTACCAACAAAGGCGGAAGAACATGCCATGCAGCAATTGTTGCCAGGGAGCTGGGAGTGCCTGCCATTGTGGGTTGTGTTAATGCAACCGAAATATTAAATAACGGCCAGTCTGTAACGGCATCCTGCGCCGAGGGCGATGAAGGGATTGTGTATGATGGCATTGTGCCGTTTAAAAAAATTGACACCGATCTTAACGATCTGCCATCGGTAAAAACACCCATCATGCTTAATGTGGCATCGCCCAACCTGGCGTTCAGGTTTTCGCATTTACCAAATGCGGGTGTGGGTTTGGCACGGGAAGAGTTTATCATCAACAATTTCATTCAGGTACATCCGCTGGCGCTGATGAAACATAAGGAACTTGGTGATGCAGAGCTAAGTAACAGCATTGCTAAAATGATTTATGGTTTTGCTGATGAAGAAGATTTTTTTATACAGAAACTCAGTTATGGGGTTGCAAAAATTGCAGCCGCATTTTATCCCAACAAAGTAATTGTAAGATTTAGCGATTTTAAAAGCAATGAATATTTTAATTTATTGGGCGGAAAATATTTTGAGCCGAAAGAAGAAAATCCGATGATTGGCTGGCGTGGCGCAAGCAGGTATTATTCGGATAAATATAAACCTGCTTTTGGTTTGGAATGTAAAGCTATAAAAAAAGTTAGGGAAGAAATGGGGTTGAGTAATGTGGTGGTGATGATTCCGTTTTGCAGAACTGTGGAAGAATTACACAAAGTGCATGAGGTTATGAAAGAATACGGATTGGAAAGAGGAAAAGACGGGCTGCAACTTTTTTTAATGGCCGAATTACCCTCCAATATTATTATGGCCGAAGAATTTGCAAAACATATTGATGGGTTTTCCATAGGTTCAAACGATCTTACGCAATTAACACTCGGGCTCGACAGGGATTCATCGTTGGTGGCGCATTTGTATGATGAAAGGGATCCGGCTGTGAAAGAATTGCTGCGTATGCTTATCAGTACGGCAAAAAAAATGAATGTAAAAGTGGGCATCTGCGGACAAGGCCCTTCGGATTTTCCGGACTTTGCACAGTTTCTGGTAGAACTTGGAATTGACAGTATTTCGGTAACGCCTGATTCCGTAATGAAAACACTGAAAGCCATTGCAGCGGTGGAAAAGGAGATTGGGTAAATATTTTTTATTGTTTTTAAACAGCCGATGCCAGCATCGGCTGTTTAAGTTTGGGCAATGGCAAGGTTTACGGTATTTTTGCACCCAATGAAACAACCCAAACGATATTTAATTACATCGGCACTGCCTTATGCCAATGGCCCCAAGCATATCGGTCACCTGGCTGGAGCATATTTACCAGCCGACATTTATGTTCGTTATCTACGTGCAAAAAAAGAGGATGTGGTATATGTATGCGGCAGCGATGAACATGGTGCAGCCATCACCATACAAGCCATGAAGGAAAATACTACACCACGTGAAATTGTAGATAAATACCATGCCATGCTTAAAAGCAATATGGCCGATCTGGGTATTTCTTTCGATATATATCACCGCACATCATCAGCACTGCATCACGAAACGGCGCAGGAGTTTTTTACAGCACTCAATAATAATGGCGACCTGTTAAAAAAAGAAACGGAGCAGTTTTATGATGAAGAAGCTAAAACATTTTTAGCCGACCGTTATATCATCGGTACCTGCCCGGTTTGTGGAAACGGAAATGCTTATGGCGACCAGTGCGAAAAATGTGGTACATCGCTCAGCCCCGATCAGTTAATTAATCCACGGAGTACATTAAGCGGAAATCCTCCGGAAAAAAAATTGACTACCCATTGGTTTTTGCCTCTTGATAAACACGAAGCATTTTTAAGAGAATGGATATTAACTGAACATAAAGATGACTGGAAAATAAATGTACTTGGCCAGTGCAAAAGCTGGATGGATTTAGGTTTACAGCCGAGGGCAGTGACCCGTGACCTGGATTGGGGAATTCCTATCCCCAAGGATGTGAAAGGTGGCGAAGGCAAAGTTTTGTATGTTTGGTTTGATGCACCGATCGGTTATATAAGCGCTACCAAACAATGGGCATTGGATAATAATAAAGACTGGAAGCCATATTGGTATAATGCCGATACCAAGCTTGTTCATTTTATCGGCAAGGATAATATTGTTTTTCATGCCATCATTTTTCCCGTAATGCTTAAGCTGCATGGAAATATTTTACCCGACAATGTGCCCAGCAACGAATTTATGAATCTGGAAGGGGATAAGATGAGTACCAGCCGTGGCTGGAGTATTGAGATGGACGATTACATCAATGATTTTGTGAAGAAAGAAAATGGCGGCGATCAGATGGTGGATGCGTTGCGGTATTATCTAACACAGATTGCACCCGAAACAAAAGATAGTGAATTTACCTGGAAGGGTTTTCAGGATGCAGTTAACAGTGAGCTGGTAGCAATTTTTGGCAATTTTGTAAACAGGGCTTTGGTGCTGATGCACAAATTGTGCAAAGGAAAAGTGCCGCCACTGCATGCCGATGTTTTTGACGAGGCAGATAAAAAAATGCTGGAAGATATTCAGGAAACAAAAACGAAAATAGAGCAGTTAATTGAAGGATATAAATTCAGGGATGCATTGTATGAAGTGATTGATATCGCTCGTAAAGGAAACAAATACATGCAGGATAAGCAACCATGGATTGTTGCAAAGTCTTTGGAAACAGATGCTTCTGCTCAAAAATTAATTGATAACTGTTTGCATATTTGCCTACAGCTTACGGCAAATCTCGCCATCTTTATTAACCCGTTTTTGCCATTTGCAGCAAAGAAAATATGCTATATGCTTAAAGTGGTAGATAAAATACTCGATTGGGAAAATGCAGGAAAAGCAAAACTGGTAAGCGTTGGCTATTCGTTAAGGCCACCAGAACTACTGTTTCGTAAAATTGAAGACGAAGAAGTAAAAGCCCAGGTAGAGAAATTAAAAATTAAAAGCGAAAAAATTAAAATGGAAAATAAAGCAGAACAACCGGTATCTGAAAAGACAGAAGGAGCGGTTGCAGAAAATAAACCGGAAATTCAATTTGATGACTTTTCAAAGATTGACCTGAAAGTTGGAACTATACTTACTGCTGAAAAAGTTGAGAAGGCAGATAAACTTTTAAAACTTACAGTTGATCTTGGTTTTGAAACCAGAACGATTGTAAGCGGAATTGCCCTGCATTTTAATCCGGAAGATATTGTTGGCAAGCAGGTTGTAGTGGTTGCCAACCTGGCTCCCCGTAAAATGAGAGGCATCGAAAGCCAGGGAATGATTTTAATGGCAGAAGATAAAGCCGGCAAACTGCATTTTATAAATCCGGATATTGTGATTGAGAGCGGAAGTGGTGTAAGTTAATATTGACGTATAACAGGCGGGGTGGTGGAAGAAATTTTTATATAATTCTTACTTTTATTACTTAAACGCTGGTTAATTAAACGTCCTTTTAGCCATATTCGACTGTTTGGACTTATTTTTGTTAACAGTAAAATTAAAACTACTAATATGAACAGTAAAAACTTAATACTCATTTTATTTCTGGCAATTACGGTTCCTGTGTTTGCTCAAACACCGGATATGTCATTAATACCATATCGCAAAGGTGATTTGTGGGGATATTCCGATGTTAACAAAACCATCATTATTAAGCCCGAATACGAAGAAGCGCAAAGATTTTACGAAGGCTTTGCAGCGGTAAAAAAGGCTGGTAAATTTGGATACATAAATAAAGACGGAAAAGTAGTCATACCATTCAAATATTTTTCTGCCAAACCATTTCAATTTGGTTTTTATGGATCCGATACTAAACCCAACCCTAAGCAGAAAGCACCCGAAACACAAAAAACAGTTCTCTTCGCAGGAGCTTCACTAACCGCAACCGGTTATGAAATATGTATCGATACAAAAGGGGTTCAGTTAACCAAATGCCCGGCAATAAATGATAATGTTGTTGTTGATAATGATAAACCTAATACGGTTACAGTCGTCTCAAATTACAGCACTATCCAAAAAAGCGATTTGTTTGACAAGATTACCGGCGATTATAAAATTATTGCGAATGCAGAGGAAACATATTATATAGCCGTAAGAAACAACAACTACGGTGTATTTAATAATAAGTTTGATGTAGTTGTTCCTTTTGAATATTCTTCCATTGAAAAAATCAATATCGGCCCGATGGTTTACCTGAAAGTTGAGAAGAATGGGATGAAAGGAATTTTATTTGGAACTGGTTCTCCCTACTTTGCTGTGGAAAATTCCAAGATACAGGATGTTAAAGCTTTAAATGGTAACACCTATTTTATTTACACAAAAGATGGACAAACAGGTATTAAGGATACCAAGTATAAAAGTATTGTTGAACCCATTTACTCTGATGTTATGTATGACAGCACTGGTGGTGGATTTATAATAACAGCAAGCAACATATACAAGGGTTACGTTTTTTCAAGTAACAATATGGTTTTACTACCAAGATTTGCTGAAGTGAGGCCTTTAAAGAACAGCGAGTTTGTTATGGTAAAAAATGCCGCAGGTCAATGGGGATTTGTAAACAGTAACCTGACAGAGTATTTCGAAGATTTAAATAAGATGACTAAATAATAAAGCGTGAGAATCATACAAATACGGCCCGTTAACGGGCCGTATTTATTTAAACTCATTGCCGTAATATTGCGAGTTAGCCTTTTGCAGAAAAGCCCTGATCTGTAAAAGCAGTTTGCTCTGAATCGTTGCTGTATTTTTATCTCCGCAGAGATTTTGGGTTAACTGAATGTCTTTTTTATAGTTGTACAAAAACTCAGCTTTATTGCTTACCACGTTAAAGCCTAAAATATAACCGCTATCCCTTACCAGGTACATGCTGTTGCCCGACCTGGAATAAACATAGTTATTGATTAAACTGCTGTCGGTTAAACTATTCCCGTAAGAGATAATGGTATCGCTGTATCCGGCGGCACTCAAGGCTGTTGCTGCAATGTCGAACTGGCTTGCCAGTTTATTATTGATCTCCTTTTTATTTACCGATGGCCTGTAAATAATAATAGGGATTCGGTAAGAGGAAACCGGGGTATAGGTTCCCGGTTTTCCCTCAGGAAATAACCAATGATCTGAACAGAAAATAAATGTTGTATTTGCAAACCAGGTTTCATTTTTTGCTCTGCTAAAAAATTGTTGTAAGCTGTGATCGTAGTACTGCATGGCTTTCATAGCAGGCGTGTAATTGGTGGGTGATTTTGCTGCAAAACTTTCCGGAATATCATAAGGGAAATGAGTTGAGATATTGTAGTGTATTGCAAAGAAGGGTGCCTGCTCCCGGTTAATTTTCTGCAAAAAAAAGTCCAGCACATATTCATCCTGTAACCCCATAGTATGTTTTGGTAAACTTTTGTAATTGGGTATGTCTTCCTTGCTGTAATATTTATCAATGCCCATCCAGTTGGCAAATTTGGCAAAGCCAAAATTATCATATTCGTCCCCAATGCATAACAGTGAACTGTAATTCAGATTCTTCAATGCCGATCCTATAGCTGTGATGGGCATGTTTATGTGCGATGAGTGATAAACCGGAACATCAGACAGTGTTGGAATGCCGGCAAGTATTGCCGTTATTCCTCTGGTGGATTGGTGGTCGTAACAAAAAGCGTTGTTGAAAAACGTACTTTTTTGAAGCAGCGAATCAAAGAAAGGTATGCTCACTTTATATGCACTGGCCGAATCGAAAAAATCATAAGGTACACTCTCCATAATAAAAAGCACTATGTTTGGTTTACTTACCATGCTTTTATCAATGTTTATCTTTTTCCTTATCGGGAAAATAGAATCACATGCTGTGGCAGTCATGTAATTATTTATCTGCGTGCCTGCACCGCTTCTAAAAACAGAATATATAAATGTGTGAAAAGAATTTTGAACCACCGGTAGCTGGCTACTTTTTAATTCAACGAGCGGATAAGTTGGCAGCAGTATTTTTATAAAGCTGTTTTTAAAGACCACCGCAAATACTGCTGTAACAATAAATATCCCTCTTACAAACCTGCAGTTATTGCCTTTTGCAAAAGACTGGTACATCCTTCTGTGTAAAAGCCAAAGCAGCGTTATAATGGCAATAAAACCTGCGATAAAAGCAAATATGGTAAAGAAATTTTGCTGCATTAGCCTGTTCAGCGGGTGATCTAGCACATACAGCAGATCGGTATTTGCCCGCTGAAAATGAAAGTGGAAATAAAATATATCAACAAGATTAAGGATTATCGCAAAGCTATTTATGACAACAAAGAGCGGAATAATAAACCAGGCCGATATTTTTTGAGAAACAAACTGCCCGGCTGTCAAACCAAATAATAAAATTGCATTAATGGTTAATAAGGTAAGCAAATCAACAGAAAGCGACCATTTCAGCAACTGTAAACTCCAGGCTCCCGTTAGTTCTTTTTCTGCCCCGTTAAATAATAATGACTGGTTGTACTGATAAAATATTATTTTTAAAACGGAATGAATTAATAACAGGCTTAACACAAACCAAATGAACGGTTTGTTGTTTTGCCAGATGGCCTTACCTGATGAAGGTAAAATTTTAAATTTCATAAAACCGGTTGTTCATGCTGAAGTGGATTGTACAAAACAAATATAAGCTAATGGTGTTTATCATTGGGTTATACCTGCTGGTTGATGTGCTGCAGCATAAGGGCCAAGCCCGGGTTTTATTTCCAAAAGAATTCACTGAGTCTAAAAAGCAGATGCTCCTGCCACAAAGCAAGAGTATCTTAATCAATAAAGATAAAAGCTGGACGAAAGGCGTTAATACAAAAGAAAGAATAAGCGGGCTTAACACCGATGATGCAGGCTTTGAGTGCGATGTTTATTTTGATACCGCTTCAAAATCTTTTGATGTTCATCACGACCCTGATAAAAGTACCGGTTATGGTTTGGATGATTTGTTACAGTTGTACCAGCAAAAAAAATTGCAAGCCAGTATGTGGCTTGATATAAAAAATCTGGATGTCTCAAATGCGGCACCAGTTTTACAGGCATTAGTTGAAATCCGCAATAAATATAAACTGCAAAATAAGATGCTGGTAGAATCGGGCAGGGCCAATCTGTTAACTGCTTTCAGCGATAGTAATTTTTATACTGTTTACTATGCCCCCTTTTTCAATCCATATAAAATAAATACGGATGAAATAAATTTATGGGCTGATAGTATGGCATCAGTAATCAGCAAATCAAAAATTAACGCCTTATCAGGATATTATTTCCAATGCAGTTTTCTTAATCATTACTTTCCGCAATACCCGGCCTTAACCTGGGTAGATAATTCCTCTTTCAGTCTGGTAAATTATATTTTCCAGCGGAAGATGAGTACTGATAAATCAATTTTTATCGTGCTAAAACCATAACAGTATTAAGTTTTGGTTTTTATTTTCAGCTTAAATACAAATACCTTAATTTCGATTTATCAAATAGTTGTTTAACTAACTAATTTTAGATTATGTCAAAAAGAATCATAAAAAAAGTAGCTGTATTAGGTAGCGGAGTAATGGGCAGCCGCATTGCCTGTCATTTTGCAGGAGTAGGATTGAAAGTGTTGTTGCTGGATATACAGCCAAAGGATTTACCTGCTGATGCAAAGCTGGCTGAAAAGAATAAAATAGTAAATGACGCACTCACGGCGGCCATAAAATCAAATCCGTCGCCGGTTTATAATAAAGATGTGGTGAAAAGAATCGCTACCGGCAACTTTACCGATAACATGAAAGACATTGCCGATTGCGATTGGGTGATTGAAGTAGTGGTGGAAAGGCTGGATATAAAGCAACTGGTATTTGCGGATGTCGAAAAATATCGCAAGCCCGGAACCCTTATCACATCAAACACTTCCGGTATTCCAATTCACATGATGACGGAAGGCAGAAGCGATGATTTTAAAAAGAATTTTTGTGGTACGCACTTTTTTAATCCGCCAAGGTACTTGCGTTTGCTGGAGATTATTCCAACACCCCATACCGATCCGGAAGTGGTGGATTTTTTAATGCACTATGGTGATCTTACCTTGGGCAAAACAACCGTGTTGTGTAAGGATACGCCTGCTTTTATTGCCAACCGCGTTGGTGTTTTTGGCATGATGGCCATTATGAATGCCATGGAAAAGCTGCAATTGAATATTGATGAAATTGATGCGTTAACAGGTCCAATTATTGGCCGCCCAAAATCTGCCACATTCCGTACTGCTGATGTAGTGGGTATTGATACCCTGGTGAAAGTTGCAAAAGGTGTAGCTGATAATTGTCCGGATGATGAAGCGAAAGAAATGTTCAATATACCAGCCTGGTTAAATAAAATGGTGGAGAATAACTGGCTGGGGGATAAAACAGGCCAAGGCTTTTTCAAAAAAACAAAATCAGCCGCAGGCGAAAAAGAAATTCTCACTTTGAATTTGCAAACCATGGAATATGCTGCAAGGCAAAAATCAAAATTTGCAACTTTAGAAACCGCCAAACCTATCGAAGATCTTAAAACAAGGATAAAAGCATTGTGTGCCGGTACCGATAAGGCCGGAGATTTTTATCGCCAGTTTCACTATAATCTCTTTTCTTATATTTCTCACCGCATTCCTGAGATAAGCGATGAATTATACCGTGTTGATGATGGAATGATGGCAGGCTTTGGCTGGGAGATAGGCGCTTTTGAAAGCTGGGATGTATTGGGGGTTGCCAAAACCGTTGAAGCCATGAAAACAGCCGGTTATAAAGTGGCAGCCTGGGTTGATGAAATGCTTGCAACCGGAGCAACATCTTTTTATAAGGTAGAAAATGGCAAGCGGCTTTGTTACGATGTAAGCAGCAAATCTTACAAAACCATGCCGGGCGCCGATGCCTTTATTGTGATGAAGAATTTTGAGAACGAAACCGTTTGGAAAAATTCTGCTTGCCGTACTTATCATTTGGGTAATGATGTGTTGGGCTTGGAATGGTACACCAAGATGGGTAGCATTGGCGGCGAAGTGCTGGAAGGAATTCAAAAATCAATTGCACTTGCTGAAGATAAATACAAAGGATTGGTTATTGGCAATGAAGGTTCAAACTTTAGCGCAGGTGCCAATGTGGCTATGATATTTATGATGGCGATTGAACAGGATTATGATGAGATTGATATGGCGATACGACAGTTCCAAAATACGATGATGAGGGTGCGTTACTCAGGCATACCGGTTGTGGTAGCGCCGCACGGACTTGCATTAGGCGGTGCCTGCGAAATGAGTTTACATGCCGATAAAGTTATTCCTGCTGCAGAAACATATACCGGTTTGGTAGAAGTTGGTATTGGTGTAATTCCCGGTGGTGGCGGTACCAAAGAATTTATTTTAAGAGCATCAGATGAAGTGCATGCCGGTGAACCCGAAACTATTCCTTTGCAAAACCGTTTCTTAACCATTGCTACTGCAAAAGTTGCCACATCTGCTTACGAAGCTTATGACCTGGGTATTTACAGGCACGGACAGGATGTTGTTAGCATTAACCAGGGCCGCAGAATTGCAGAAGCCAAGCAGGCGGTAATTGAATTGTATGATGACGGTTATGTAATGCCCGTGCAACGTACCGATATAAAAGTACTGGGGCGCTCCATGCTGGGCGCTATGCATGCGGGTATTAATGGTATGTTGCGTGGAAATTATGCAACCGAGCACGATGTAACCGTTGGCAAAAAACTGGCCTATGTTATGTGTGGCGGCGATTTAAGCGAACCTACTTTGGTTAGTGAGCAATATTTACTCGACCTGGAGAGAGAAGCATTTCTGAGTTTAACCGGTGAAAAGAAAACGCTGGAAAGAATTCAATCGATATTAAAAACGGGTAAACCGTTGAGGAATTAGTAATTTTTTTAAAAAATAAATAAATAAGCATTGGGTATTTTGTCCAATGCTTTTTTTATTTTTAATTGATGAAAAAAATATTTTTATTGATCTTATGGATAAGCACAAACGGCAAATCATACGGCCAGAATGCACCTGCATTATATTTTGATGATGTAAATAATTTCTGGAAATGTTATGAACAGACCTTTAAATGTAATTCAGATAGTTGTACCCAATGGATAATTAACAATCAATACATTCCCAATAGTTCAAAATGTTACAAAGAGCTACTTGCCCAAAAGAGATTTGACTCTAATGCAGTTAATCAATTTTGGAAATACCGATTATTTTTAGCATCTATCAAAAATTGGAGTTTGCAGTTGAAAAATCAAAAAGATTCTATTCTCTTTTATTGCAATAAAGCTGCTCAGCTTTACCAGGGTGCCCCGCTAAATGATATTTATTTTATGATAAGCAGCTGGAAGCAGGGCGGAACCGTTACTTCAAGCGGGTTATCTATCGGGATACAATATTTTTGCGGATATGATTCATTGAATGTTGAAGAGATTGGAAAACAAGTTGCCAGAAATATTTCACCTAGAAATAAATTAATTCCCGTAATTATTCACGAACAAATTCATAAATGGTATAAATATTCCAATCCGAAATATGTTTACGAAGCTTGTTTAAAAGAAGGAAATTGCGATTTTTTAGCTTATAAAATTACGGGACAGATTGTGGCTACGGATGATCGGTGGCAATACTTTGAGAAAATAAAAGATTCTGTCCGCACAGTTTTTAAAAAAGAATATGCAGAAAAAAGAAGCGCTGCAGACTGGTTAAGTATAGAAAGCAAAAAATTCAGTTATGGCGCCGCAGGTTATTATATTGGATTTAAGATTTGTGAAGCATTTTATAACCGGTCAAAAAATAAAAGAAAAGCTTTGAAACAGATAATTGAGATGAAAAATCCTGCATGGATTTTAAAAAAATCTAACCTTCTTTTTTAAAACTAATTATATAACATGGGAGAAGTTGAGTTGCAAACAGATAATACCCTGCTCATCATCCACGCCAGAATAATTATTTATGGCGATGCTGCCAATGATAATCTGGCTTTTCAAATAGCAGGTGATATTGAAAAGTTCTGGAACAATGCTGAAGGAAAAGCAGCAATCCGTGATGGCTGGTTTTCTAAAAAAATATACCAGGTAAGATTTAGCATTACCGGTAAATACGATCCGGAGCTTACGCCACAAATGGTTTTTGAAAATACAGACCCCCGCAATAATTATTTTCGCATAGAAGACTTTGCCAGCGGCGACATATCTTTTGTTGATGAAATTAACTCCAACACCGGTTATTTTAAACTGCAAAACATATTGGATAACTCAACCACTGCAGCCCATGAATTTGGCCATACGCTCGGGTTGATACACCCGCATGACCTGGACATCAGGGGCAAGGGAACGCCCGGCATCATGTATCCACGTGGCACGTTGGTTGATCCGGGTTTTCAATATCATCCCGAAGTTGCGGCAGGAGAAAAAGGCGGAACCTTAAATCCATTTACCCGTAAAGTTTTACAAAAAGATATTGACGACCTGCACCTGGAGAATCTGGCTTTTGATAAAAATGGATTTGCTGTGATCGGCGGGTTTTCATCTATATGGCATCAAAAACATTTGCCGGAAACGGATTAACAAAATTCAATTATCTTCATCGCCATATATACTTTGTTCCATGGCAATACTCAGCATTAATAATCTCACAAAAAATTACGGAAAAATACGGGCACTGGATAATGTGAGCTTTGAAGTGCCACCTAAAACTGTGTTTGGTATTTTAGGCCCAAACGGCAGTGGTAAAACAACCCTGCTCGGTATTGTAATGGATGTGTTAAAATCATCGGGCGGTTCTTTTACCTGGGCAGGTGATGGACTTGCTGCAAATGATTTAAGAAAAAAGATAGGCACACTGCTGGAGACACCTAATTTTTATCATTACCTGAGTGCAGAAAGAAACCTCAAAATATCAGCGAGAATAAAAGGACAGGGAGAAGAAGATATTGAAAAAGTATTGCGGTTGGTAAATTTATATGAACGAAAAGATTCTAAATTCAGTACCTATTCATTAGGCATGAAACAGCGGCTGGCCATTGCTGCTGCATTGCTGGGCGATCCTGAAATTCTGGTTTTTGATGAACCTACCAATGGACTTGATCCCGCCGGGATTGCCGAGATAAGGGAATTGATAAGAGAATTATACAGGGGAGGAAAAACTATCATTATGGCAAGCCATATCCTGGATGAAGTGGAAAAAGTTTGTACACATGTCGCCATTATTCAAAAGGGAGTTTTAAAAACTGTAAGCTCGGTAGCCGAGTTAATGAATACCGCCAGCACCGATGTGGCAGCAGCCGTTTTGATTGAAATAAGTGCAGCAGATAATAAAGCTTTAAAAAATATAGTGGAACAAATGGCGGGTGTAAAATCTATTACCGAAGTTGATGCTGAGTTGCAGTTGATCTGTACCGAAGATATTACCGGCGAAGTACTTAACAGGTATTGTTTCGAAAAAGGAATGGTGCTGAATAAACTGAATGTAAAACGAAAATCGTTGGAAACAAGATTTCTGGAAATTACCGGCAGGCAAAGCGATAAATAAAATTTGTAAATAATTATATTCTGTACAATGATCAATCTTTTAAAAATAGAGTGGCTTAAAGTAAAAAACTATACAGCTTTTAAAGTGATGGTACTGTTTTTTGCCATTGGCGTGTTTGCACTTAACTACATTGTTTTTATTGTAAACAAAAATATAGTTAAGAATGTACCCGGTGCAGGCCTGGTATCTTTTTCGCCGTACGATTTTGCGAATACCTGGCAGTCGACCAGCTATGCAACCGGGTTTATTTTGCTTTTGCCTGCCTTGCTTTTGCTGATGCTTTTCACCAATGAGTATACATTTAAAACGCACCGGCAAAATATTATTGATGGCTTAAGCAGGCAGCAGTTTATAAGTGTAAAAATTGTGATGGCCTTAATTTTTGCACTGGTATCATCGGTACTGGTGATTATCTCGGCACTTATTTTTGGCTTTGCGTCAGGCACTTCCTTTTCTTTACATGGAATATTGTTTGTAGGCTATTTTTTCCTGAAAGCATTATCATATAATTTAATTGCCATCCTGTTTTCTGTGCTGGTAAAACGCACTGGTTTTGCTATTGGTATATTTTTTATATACCTGGGTTCTGAAAATATTATATCTCAGTTATTGAATGTGCTAAGCATGAAATTGAAAAGAGATAATGGTACAGACCTGGGCAATGTAGGAGATTATCTTCCCATGAATGCGGCGGACGGATTATTAGAATTTCCAGACAACCCAATTAAAACCATGAGTAAGGCCATTATGCCTGCAGATTATACCTGGCTGGTATTTGGGTTGGCAATGGCATATCTTATATTGTTTTACATTTGGAGCCGCCGCAAATTTATCAATGCCGATTTGTAGTTTCTGCCAGGTCTTCCAATGCAGCGTCAATGGTTTTAAATTTAAATTCAAAACCTGTTTCCAGTATTTTTTTGCAGCTAACTGTAACACTTTTTAGAACTTCAATGCTGCTTTGCCCCATCATTATTTTTAAAACGAATGCAGGCACGTTCACAGGTATATAAAATTTCTTTTTCAATGCTTTGGCCAGTTGTATAGTAAGCGTTTTGTTGCTTACTGGATTGGGGGCCACGGCATTATAACTGCCGGATAAATTTTCATTTTCAATACCGGCAATGTACATGCTGCACAGGTCATCAATATGCAGCCAGCTCACTATTTGTTTTCCACTGCTTAAAATGGCGGCAACGCCTAAACCCAACGGTTTTTTAAATTCAACCAAAGCTCCGCCATCGTTACTGAGCACAATGCCTGTTCTTAATATTACCAATCGTTTTTCTAAAGTGGTAACAGGTTCAATACTTGCTTCCCAAAGCCTGCAGGTATTTCCCAGAAAACTATCATCGGCAGCATCGGTTTCAATAAAGGGTTTTATAGGTTCGGCATCGGCGCCATACCAGCCGGTAGCGCTGGCGCTTACAATTGCTTTTACTTTATTGGTATTGTTTTTTAAAGTTTCGTAAATAAGCCTGCTGCTTTCTGTACGGCTCTCAATAATTTCTTTCTTGTATGCATCGGTCCATCGCTTATCAACTACGCCTGCACCAGCAAGATGAATAATATAATCAGCCTGCTGTATAGCGGTAATGTCAATTTGCTGTTTTGCCACATTCCATTCAGCATAAGTAAGGTTCGCCTCTTCCTTTTTTTCTTTTTTATTCCTGGTTAAAATAATTATGGCATATCCTTTTTGTATCAAAGCCCTTGTAAGTGCTTTTCCAACCAGGCCGGTGCCTCCTGTTATTAAAACTGTCTGCGTCATATAAAAAGTTAAATTATCTTATGTAAAAACAAAATCCGGCACATCTTGTTCAATGTAATGTACAGTGATTAGTCATTTTAATCGTAATTTTAATTATAAAGTTTACCTGCATGAATCGTATTTATCAACTTCTTTTTGCACTGTTTTTCTGCCTGCCTATTTTAATCAATGCGCAAACAGTTACTATATCCGACTATGACAGGCAGGATAGCCGGGATATCAATTTTGAAATAATCGGCAAAATCAACAGCAATATCCTGGTATACAAAAATATCCGCTCAAACCACAAGATCAGCATTTTTGATAAAGAGATGAATACGCTTGAAACTGTAAATCTCGGTTTCGTTCCCGACAAAACATTTAATATTGATTTTGTTGCTTACCCCGATTATTTTTTCATGATTTATCAGTACCAGAAAGGAAACATACTCCATTGCATGGCGGTAAAAATGGATGCTATGGCGCAGAAAATAAATGAGCCTGTCGAAATAGACACCACCCGAATATCCATCGCCGCCGATAATAAAATTTACACTACTATTAACAGCGAAGATAAAAAGCGGATAATGATCTTTAAAATACAAACCCGCTACCAGAAATTTAATATGCAAACCCTGCTGTATGATAAGGATATGAAACTAGTCAGCAAAAACAGGATGCTTGCCGATTATAACGAGCGCCGGGAGAGTTACGATAATTTTTTAGTTGGCAACGATGGTAGTTTTGTTTTTACTTATGCCAAACAATCGGGCAACAGGGATAATAGTAACGAGCTGAGTATTTTTACAAAATCGCCGCAACAGGAAACATTTTTACCGCATGAAATTGATCTGAAGGAAAAATATGTTGATGAAGTAAAACTTAAAATTGATAACCGCAATAGCCGGTATCTGCTTAATACTTTCTATTATACAAAGAACCGCGGCAGTATAGAAGGTTTGTTTACTTATGTTTGGGACAGGACCGCCGAAAAAACCTACACAGCGCAGTTTACTGAGATAAGCGACTCACTCCGTTACGAAGCTAAAGCTGGAGGCCTGTTGCGTTATGCGTTGGAAAATTTCTTCATCCGCCAGGTAGTTGTTAAAGCTGATGGTGGCTTTATACTGGCTGCAGAAGATTTTACCACCGATACCAGGGGCAACAATTTTAACCGGTATGATTATCTGTATAATCCATACTCACTCAGTTCCGGAGGGTATTATTATAATCCTTACACCGGTTATTACAGGCCGTTGAATAATTTTTCAAATCAAACCACACGCTATTATGCCGAAAATATTCTGATACTTAGCTTCAGTAAAATGGGCCAGTTAATTTGGAGTAAAGTGCTGCACAAAAATCAGTTTGATGATGATGATGAAAATTTCATCTCTTTTTCAACTATGGCCTCCGGTAACGAAATACATTTTTTATTTAACGAAGACCGGAAATACCAAATCGTATCTGACCAGGCCATTGCTGCCGATGGAACTATTAAAAGATATCCAACCTTAAAAAGCCAACAAAAAGGTTATGAATTTATGCCCAGCTTAAGCAAGCAGGTTGGGGCAGGCCAAATTATTATTCCCTGTGTTTACCACAGTAATATTTGTTTTGCCAAAGTAGATTTTTAATA
>JBBRCM010000062.1:0-18711 GCA_038204855.1 Chitinophagales bacterium | reverse complement strand
CAACCCGGCAACAAATCAGACTTATCGTATTTTGCCTCTCTGTAAAAATGTGCTGTAGCATTTATAGTTCCATTTTCGCCGTCAGCATCATAACCTTCTCTCTTTAACCTGTTTGCCCGGCCGCTAATGGTAAGTAGAATTTCCGCCGGCGTAAAACTTACAATATGCACTTTCATAGGCTTGTTAGCTTCTTTGTTTTGTACATCATACTTTGGCGCAGATACTGTATAAATTGCATTGCTGAAAGTAATGGATGTGCTATCATTAGATGTGCCGGTATAAAGTTCAAAATCATTTGCAGATTCACTAATAGAAATAAAAGCAGCATCCGTATTTCCATAGCCCCGATCGGGCTGAATGTTTATATGCCTACTGCCCGTATGTGGGTTTGTAACCCAATAGCCATGTGAGTTGTTGTATTTAAAGGCAGCTTTTGAAAACGTAAACGTAACAGGTTTTGAGCCTGCATTGTTGGGAGTAAATGTTGCAGTAATGCTGCCTGTTTGCGCATGCGTATTTATTGCAAAAGCAAAGAATATTATTGAAAATAAAAATAGTTTTAGTGGGTGCATGGTTTCTATTTTTTTGCAAACTCAACTCTTCTGTTATTGGCTTTTCCTTCAAACGTTTTATTGTCAGATATAGGTTTTGTTTCGCCATATCCTTTTGTGGTAAGCCTTCCAGCATCAATGCCCATTGCTATCAGTTGATTTCTTACAGCATCTGCCCTAGCCTGAGATAATTTTAAATTTGCAGCATCATCACCATCGCTGTCGGTATGTCCGCCCACTTCAAATTTTACATCCGGATTGTCTTTTAAAATTTGCACAATGGCATTTAAAGTTCCCATACTTTCGGGTTTAATAATGGCTTTATTTACATCGAAGTTTATACCGTGGGTTATAATTTTTGTATCAGTAAATTTTTTGTCCAGCATGTTCATGCCGGCGCCATCAGCAATACGTACATTGGTAAAAACCAATGGTCCATCTTGGGAACCAATACCCCCTAAGCCAAGCATTGCAGGTGTCATGTTGGTATTAGGTATCACCACCACTCTTGCTTGATCTACATAAACTTTAATTTGCTTGTTTTTATAAGCGATGGCTATATGATGCCATTTGTTTAAAAAATGTTCGCCTATCATATCAGCGGGATAGTTACCTAGTAAAGATTTACTTTCTGTACCGTCGTTGGATAGGTAAGTTACGTCAGCATCGTTATTGCTAAGCGATATTTTACCTAGATCACCGTTTGTTTCGCTTTGTAAAAATATTTTTATTCCGTACGCTTCGTTGTTTTTATAATAGTCAAACTCTACTGTCCATTCGGTATTCAAATATTTTTTCTTTTTCATCAAGGGAGTTACCCATCCTGAGTTTCCATCGGTTATTAAAAGGGCGGTTTTACCGGCAATTTTATTTACAACAGCCTGGCCGCCTTGCAGCTCCCAGTGTGAGCCAAATTCACCAATAGCATCACCTGAGAAATCATCTTCAAACAAAATTTTCTCACCAGGGGTGAAATCATAGTTTTGATAAACCTTAACAACTGTCGGCGAAAGTGGCAGAGTGGTATCAGATTTAGACCTTACTTGGTTTGAAGAATTTGGTGTTTTATTGCTATTTGAATTTCCTGAGGCAGAATTACTTTTGCCTGCATTGTTTATTCCTTCTTCTGTTTTATCAAGTCCCTTATCTATTGCCTGGTCGTTTTTTTGATTGGCACGTTGTACAGCTTTGTCTTTTACCCTGTCGCCTATGTTTTTAAATGGTTGGCTGTGTGCAGCAAAGCCTGCAAATGAAGCGGAGACCAGAAAAATGAATATTTTTTTCATAATGTTTTTGAGGTATGTGGAGTTATAATTTAATAAGGATGGTTTCAATTTGTTTCTGAGAGTGACCTGCACTTACAATCAGGGTATAGTCGTCAGATGGTAAATGGCTCACCTCAAATTTTTCAGTAAAGGATGGTTCTAAAAAATTCATAACCGTTTTACTTAGCACCGTTTGCCCTGCTTTGTTAAGCAATTCGTAGTGAATTTCAGTGTTTAATGGTAGTTGTTGTTTTAAAACCACCTGTTGCACCTTTCTGGTAAATTCCAAGTCTGCCTTAGTCATTTAGTAAAATAACGACATGGAAAAATCTATTGCATCTTGCAATGAATAAGTGGTAGTTTTAAAAAATAAGTGGAAGAAAGGTTGTATTTTTTATTGCTGAAGCGAATTTAAAAACTCCTGTTTTTTTCTACGGCTTACTTCCAGCTCCTGCCGGTTGCTTAGGATTACGCTGCCTCCTTCACCCTTAATGTATTTTGCAACATGCTTAAGATTTACCAGGTAAGCATGATGAATGCGGAAGAAACGGTGACCAGCTAAAAGGTCTTCATACTCCTTCAGATTTTTTGTAGCAACAATTTTTTTGTTATTGGTAAGATAAACGAAAGTACTGTTGCCACTGGCTTCGCAGTATAAAATGTCATCTACATTAATAAGGTCTATAGAAGAAATTGAAGGAATGGCAATTTTGCCAAAATTATTATTGCCCAATTGAGATGCGGAGAGCATTTCAGTTACCTGTTCGTTGGTATTTAAATTTGCAGACTGAAATAATTTTGCAATAGTCTGTTTTAATTCATCAACATCAATAGGCTTTAATAAATAGTCGAAGGCATGAAATTTTATTGCTTTTAACGAATAATGATTATGTGCAGAGACGAAGACTACTTTAAAATTGATATTGCCTAATTCACGCAGTAAATCAAAACCGCTTTTGCCAGGCATTTCCACATCCAGAAATACCACGTCGGGTTTATAGCTATCAATTAATGCCAGGCCTTCATCGGCATTGGCGGCCATACCAACAACAGTTAATTGCTGCGCATGTAAGGCAATTAACTGTTGCAAAATACTTCTGCCTTTCGGCTCATCGTCTATAATAATTACCCGTAGCATAATTTAATTGTAAGGTAAATGTATGATAACTTTCGTGCCACATGGTATTGCAGCCTCACTGTATAAATCAATTATTTCAATCGATGAAGCGTGAGAGTAATTTTGCAGTCTTTCTTTTGTAATCGCCATGCCTAAACTTTGCCTTCCTGTATTGTTAGTAGCTGCCAAGGCTGCTTTTCGCCCTATGCCATTGTCAATTATCTGGATAATAATACCGTTTTTATCATCATCAAAAATTAATTCCAGGTTCTTATTTCCTTGTTTTTTTATCAATCCATGCCACAAAGCGTTTTCAACAAAAGGCTGAATAATCATGGATGGAATTTCGACCATTGGGTTACTGCAGTTATTTTGTATACCGAATTTAAATTCATCTGTAAAGCGCAACTGTTCAAGGCTGAGATACCATTGCATTAATTCCTGCTCTTCTTTTAACGGTACGGTTTCTTTGCCTGAATTTTCTAAAATGCGGCGAACCAGTTTTGAAAACTGCGATAAATATTTGTAAGCAGCATCCGTATTTTTAGATACTATACATTCCTGAATACTGTTAAGGCTGTTGAAAATGAAATGCGGGTTCATCTGTGCCCTCAATGCTTTCATTTCCAGTTCATTCATTTGTTGCCGCAGTTCAATTTTTTTCTTCACAAAAGCAAACCTTCTTTTAAAAAGCCAATAAATAAACAGAGATATTAACAAAAATATCAAAAGAATAAACCAAGTTGTACGCCAAATGGGGGGATGAATAACAAATTGAATACTGATATTCTGGTTGGTAAAATTGCCATTGGCATTGGCTGCTTTTAATAAAATATTGTATTTGCCTGGTGCCAAACTGGCATATTGTACTTCGCCTTTGTTGCCCATAAATCTCCAGTTAGTATCAATGCCCTGCAATTGACAATAATACCGGTTATGAAATGGCGTGTTGTAATCGGGTAATGCCCATTCAAAAACGATGTTGTTATCAGTATATTTTAAATCAACAGTACTGCCATTTGTGTAGTTAACCAGGCTTCCGTTTGCAGTAAATTTGGTAAGCAAAAGCTGCGGTTCTGTTTGTGTAGCCTGTGATATTTTTTGCGGCATAAAGGCTGTTAGAAAGCCAGGAGCGGCAATAATAATTTTTCCATCCGGCATGCAAAAAATGGTTGCATCTAAATCATTACTGTATAAACCATCAGCGGTTGTAAATCGTTTAAAAATATTTTTTTCTTCATTAAAATAAAGCAACCCGTTTTTTGTTGTAAACCACCAATTGCCCTGAAGATCATTTACAAAATGATAAACTTCTTTGTCCATTTCTGTAGGAAAATGAATTACATCGCACGCAGTGGCATCCTTCCATTTTACAATAACATTATTGGCAACTGTGTAAAGGAAACCGTTGCGTTTACAAATTCTGTTTGTATGCAAACCGGCACCAATTTTTTCGTTAAAAGGCTGACTGAAGCGGTTTAGAGCCCGGTTATAAAAAACAATGCCTTCATCCAGATCACAAAGCCACAGGTTTCCGTCTTTATCTTCGGCAACATCGGCAACTACCAATTTCTTTTTAATACCATTGCGGATAGAAAAGCCGTCAAATATTCTTAATGCTTTACCTGTGAGTGTATCTATTTGCCATATTCCTTCCCGCCAGGGAAAAATCCAGCGTGTTTTTTTGCTATCGAGAAAAACTCGGTTGATGAAATTTCTTGGCAAAGAATTGCTGTCGCCATTTTTATGTTCAAACCAGGTTGTTTTTTTAGTAGCAAGGTCAATATGTGCCAACCCTTCCGAGGTTCCCATCCACCATTTTGAGTCGGTTTCTTTTACAAGCGATAATGCAGCACAGGCTGGTTTTTTATCTGGGCGGTTTTTAAACAGGACGTTGCTTAAGTTATTTGCTGGTTTCAGGTTATTGTCATATTCAATCAAAATGTTGTCTCCCTGCCCGCAAACAAGGGTATTATTTGCTATTGTATTCATTACGATTTCCTGCGTGGTTATTGTTGTTTTAAACAACTGCGTTTTAAATATCTGCCGGTTGGGATTGTAAACGTACAAACCTTTATCAGTGCATATCCAAACCCAATTATCTTCCGAAACATAGTTGCTTTTAACTGCGGGATATTCAGATAAGAGCAGCGGTTTTTGATATTGAAAAAAAGAGGATGTTGTGGTATTGAAGGCCGTTAAATTTCCATTAACCCACAGGACGGGATTGCTGCCCGGCTGCAAAACTTTTGTAATACTGAAAATAGAAGAAGGCGCATCATTACTTGCATAACTTGTGACCTGCCTGGTTTTTTTATCAAATAATTTTAATCCGGTTTGCCAGGTACCCACCCATAATTTATCACCTGGTTCATTTAAAGCTGTTAAAAAAAGTGCATTATAATGAGCGTCGTTTGTTGCCGATACCTGTTTATCAAAGCTATTACTTTTAGTATCCAACGACCAGAGGCCCTCGCTGGTGCATAACCAGCAAACTTTATTTTCATCCAGCAGCAGGTAGTTGATTTTGTTGCAATACCTGCGGTTTAAAGGAGGCTCTGTTTTTCCGGATTCTAAAAAAGTGCTGCTATGATTGGCACGATTGAACTTAATCAGCCCTCCATCGGTACCACACCAAATAAAATTTCCATCTATTTCAATAGAAAAAATAATTTCAGAAGTACCATAATGGCTTGCTGCCATAAAATATCTAAAAAATCGATGCAGCTTTTTATTATAGCAGTTTAGGCCGAGAGCTGTTGCAATCCAAATATTACCATCCGTATCCTCCTTAATGGCATTAATATGATTGTTGCTTATGCTTAAGCTGTCGCCTTCGTTATGTTTAAAAAACTTTATGTAGGATCCATCCATTACATTTAAACCGTCCTGGGTGCCAATCCATACCAGACCTTTTTTGTCTTTTAGCACAGCCGTTACATGGTTATCGCTAAGCCCATTGTCTTCATTTATCAATGTTAAAACAAGATTGCCTGCAAGTTGTGCATGGCTTAACAGAAAACAGAAAAGGAAGCAAATTGTATGAAGGATTTTTTTTTGCAAAGCGGAAGTTGCTATATTTTATTCATGCATAATTCAACTAATACGCCATTAGTTCCCTTGGGATGCAGGAAACAAATTAGTTTATTGTCCGCACCTTGCTTAGGTTCTTCATTCAGTAAAATAAAACCTTCGCCTTTCAACCGTTCCATTTCTGCATAAATATCGGCTACCTCAAAAGCAATATGATGAATACCTTCGCCTTTACGCTCAATAAATTTTGTAATAACGCCAGTGGGGTCCGTACTTTCCAGCAATTCTATTTTGGTATCGCCGGCTTTAAAAAAAGCGGTGTTTACATTTTCAGTATCTACCAGTTCTGTTTTGTAGCATTTACTGTTGAGTAACTTTTCAAACAAGGGAATAGAAACAGCCAATTCCTTTACTGCAATACCAATGTGTTCCGGTTTAAGCATAATAATTAATCAACAGTAATTTTTTTTATAAATGTAAAGGGAATATTATTGTCGTTGATGCCTTCCATTTTAACTTCAACAGTATTGCCCTTAATTTCAGGCAACAAGTTTACATAAATAATTTTATTTCCTGCAAAGGAATAATTGGGTTCCCAAAAAAGCTTTTTGTAATTAGCTGGCTGGGTACTGTTATTGATCTGCGATTTATCAAAATCATAACCCTGCATTTTTAATTTAGGCAAACCTTTTATTAATTTTTCGGAATGCTCATTGCCACGTCTGGTGTATATAACTAAAGTGCCTCCGGAAGGGCCTCCTGATCTGGGCCTCCAACCGGTACCATAAAATCTTATTAAAGCACAGTCCCTTACAAAAATAAAAGGTAGTTCCTCTGGGCCTACCTCAGTCTCATCTATATATATCTGAACAGGAGGATGAGTCCTATCAAGTAAAAGAATATCTAAATTAATAAGTTTCATATCAATAATATTAAAATCATCTTTTTTTGGTTTAATATTTCTAATCTGGATACCCGGCAATCTTCCACTTATGAAATTTGCAACGCTTTCGTAGTCGATTTCATCTTTTGGATTCGAGATAAAATCAAATTCTTCTCTCACCATTGGTGTAAAATTAAACCCACCTGATACGTGTTTATCTACAAATACTTCTTTATCGGTTTTAGCCTGGATGGTTGATTTTACTGTTACTCCATCTAGTATTTTAGAATTCTTCGCTGCAATCAGTTTTTTGTCCTCATTTTTTGTATTTATTAAACCCGAACTGTTGTTTTCATCAACTGTATTGGCACACAAAAATTCTTTTATCTTCCCATTGTTTTGTTGTATAAAAAAATCCGTGTTTTTATCAAGAAGTAATTTTACATTATTTTTTTCTTCCGATTTGTTGGCTAACTGATAGTAAACAGTTGCGGTATCATAAAATAATAAGTTGGCTAAACGTAACCTGCCTTTTTCATCGGTCTCCGTTTCGTACATCCTGTTTTTTGTTTTACTATCATTAATAATAATATTTACTTTTTTATTTTTTATAGGTTTATCGTCCCTATTATAAAGTGTTCCGCTGATGGTTAAAAATTGATTTTGAGCTGGCTGATTATTTGCAGCATCGGCCACGGGGCTTTTAAGTGAAATAAGAAAGTCATTGAATTTATTAAAATCAACAACGTTGTTTAATGCAGGCGTTTCAAGGTTTTGCCCTATATAAGCAGCGTTGGCATCAATCAGGTCCAGTTTATTTTTCTCACCAGCATTGACAGCAATATAACCCTTACCAGAAATGTAATTAGGTAAATCGATGTTATAAGTTTTTTTAGCTATCGAATCTACAAGTTTAATTGAATTTATTTTGCTGCTATTAACACTATTATAAAATAATCGTTCTGCATATTTTTTATTGTCGTTATCCGTTATAGAAAAAGTAAGATAACCATCGGGTAAATCCGCAATGGGTAATTCGTCTTTTATCTGGCATTTGCCATCGCAAAATTTAAGGGTAGATTGAAAGATGATGTCATTGTTATAGATAAGGTTCAATGTATATTCTTTAGGGGTGGCATAGGTTCTTGAATTTAATTGCGCTACATAAAAAATACTTTTTTCCACGTACAAAACTTTAAGGATTACACCTTCGGATGATGCCACCGGCAGTGCAACTTTTTTTATATTATTGAGATTGTCTTTTATAATTATTGAAAGTTTCTCCCTTTGATAAGGGATACAACTGGCGTTGATTATGCCCTGTTCATTGGTTTTAAAAACACTTACTACTTCGTCTTTTTCATTTACAATTTTACCAAACACCGAAACAGGTTTGTTGCCCTGGGTGGTTGTTTTAATTAAAATATTGTTTGATAATTCACTTACAAAAGTGCCGCCTTCAAAAAAGTAATCCACTGCAATATCATCTACCGCATAATTCAAATTATTTGCAGGTGCTGTATTGGCAATGTTATTGTCCTTAACGGTCACTTTCTTGGTAAAATCCGCACCACGCTTTCCGTCGCTGGTAATGGTGTAGCAATAAAGAAGGTAATAGTCATCATTTAAGCCTGGTAAAGTAAAACTTCCTGCGGCCATATCGTTTAACAACGGTAATTTTTTACTTATTATTTTGTAGCCTGTACAGCTGTACAATTCTACAATTATAGATGATAGTGCCGTGCTGTTTGGAGCGCCAACTACCAAAAATGCCTGAAAACAAACGGTTTCATCAGGTGCATACAGTTCTTTGTTGGTAGAAAGGTATAATGGGCTGCCTGTATTTACAGGGTGTGGGTTTTTAGAAAAGGAAATTTTTGTAACCAAAAGGAACATAACCAAATAGAAAAACCGGGGAAGGTATTTCATAATAAGTAGTTTTAAGATTACAAAATTGAATATACAATTTTGCTTTGGTATAAAAGAAATCATGATGCACCAAAGCCAACTTTTACATAAATAGGTTACGAAATTGGAAAAATGACTCCCGTGCCATACTTAACGCATTCAAAATAGAACCTTTTGCAGTAAATTTGCGTTATAAAGAACAGAAACTAAACAGATTGATTTTATGTTGAAATTGCCCATTTACTTAGATAACAACGCTACCACACCCATGGACCCCAGGGTATTGGAAGCCATGACCCCGTATTTTTTACAGCATTTTGGTAATGCTGCAAGCCGTAATCATCCTTTTGGTTGGGAAGCTGAAGAAGCTGTGGATTATGCCCGTGAGCAGGTAGCCAAACTGATTGGTGCCGATCCTAAAGAAATAATTTTTACTTCGGGCGCTACTGAAGGTGATAACCTGGGTATTAAAGGCGTGTATGAAATGTATGCCAGCAAGGGTAATCACATCATCACTGCTACTACCGAGCATAAAGCTGTTTTAGATACCTGTAAGCATATTGAAAAAAGCGGTGGAGAAGTAACTTACCTGCAGGTTCAGCCTGATGGTTTGATAGATTTGAAAGAGCTGGAAGCAGCTATAAAGCCAACAACCATTTTAATTGCCATCATGTATGCCAATAACGAAATTGGTGTGGTGATGCCGATAAAAGAGATAAGTGCTATTGCCCGTAAACATGGTGTTTTATTATTTACAGATGGTACACAGGCTGTAGGTAAAATACCGGTTGATGTTAATAAAGACGGTATTGACCTGATGGCTTTTACAGCACATAAAATGTATGGTCCCAAAGGGGTTGGTGCTTTGTATGTTCGTCGTAAAAACCCAAGGGTAAAAGTTACTGCACAAATGGATGGTGGCGGCCACGAACGTGGAATGCGTAGCGGAACTTTAAACGTGCCGGGCATTGTAGGCTTTGGTAAAGCATGCGAAATTTGTATGCTTGATATGGAAGCTGACAGCAAGCGCATCAGTAAAATGCGTGACCACCTGCAAACAGAATTAATGAAATTAGAAGAAGCTTATGTTAACGGCAGCAGCGAACATCGTTTGCCACATGTTGCCAATATTTCTTTTAAGCATGTAGAGGGAGAAGGTTTGCTGATGGGATTTAATAAAAATATTGCTCTAAGCAGTGGTTCGGCGTGTACATCTGCCTCTTTAGAGCCAAGCTACGTTTTAAAAGCGCTGGGCCTGGGGGATGATCTGGCACACAGTTCGCTACGCTTTGGTTTAAGCCGTTTTACAACAGAAGAAGAAATAGATTATACAATCAAGGCAATAAGCGAAACGGTTTTAAAATTAAGAGAAATGAGCCCGCTTTGGGAAATGTATAAAGAGGGAATTGATTTGAGTACGATTGAGTGGGCAGCGCATTAAGGCAAATTAGCAAATTAGCAAATGTGCTGATGTGCTGATGTGCTAATGAAAGCAACAGTTTATAATTTTAAGAGTTTTAAGTAGATAGAAACAGTAACAATTTTAAAGAGTTAGCAAATTAGCTAATCAGCAAATTATCAAATTAATTATCATGGCATATTCAGAAAAAGTAATCGATCATTACCAGAATCCAAAAAATGTTGGCACACTGGATAAAAGTGCAAAAAATGTAGGTACCGGTTTAGTGGGTGCACCGGAGTGCGGCGATGTAATGCGCCTGCAGATACAGGTTGATGATGCAGGTATCATCACCGATGCTAAATTTAAAACCTTTGGATGCGGCTCTGCAATTGCGTCTTCTTCTCTGGCTACCGAGTGGCTGAAAGGAAAAAGTGTTGATGAGGCACTGACGATTGACAATATGGACATCGTGGAAGAATTAAATCTACCTCCTGTAAAAATACATTGCAGTGTTTTGGCAGAAGATGCCATTAAATCGGCCATCAACGACTACCGTGTTAAAAACGGAATGGAAGAAATTAAGTTTGAGGAGAGTGTGATACATTAAAAATCCCCTCTGAACTCCGTTCGTTCCCTTAACAAGTAACCTGAAGGAGGAACTTGAAAGAGAATAATAACTTAAGAAATCTTTATTTACGTGAACAGCGCAACCTCAAATACTATTGAAAGCTCTGCAATTGCAGAGACCCAAGCTCCCCCTTCAGGCGGCGGGGGGGGTATCAGTATTGGGGTTGAGAATAGCATCTATATCAGCGATAAAGCCAAAACCAAAGTATTAAAACTGATGGACGAAGCCGGCGTTGCCGGTGACGATACTCATTTTTTAAGAGTGGGTGTTGTTGGTGGCGGATGCAGCGGCTTAAGTTATAAAATGGACTTTGATAATGAAGTAAAACCGATGGACCAGGTTTTTGAGGATAAGGGAATTAAAATTGTTTGCGACCTCAAAAGTTTTTTATACCTGGTAAATACCGAACTTGAATTTAGTGATGGGTTGAATGGGAAAGGTTTTTATTTCAACAATCCCAATGCCAGCCGAAGTTGCGGCTGTGGCGAAAGTTTTGCGGTTTAAATTTCTTTCAAAAAATAATTAAATGCCTCCTGATTTTTTAGGAGGCATTTTTTATAACAAATAAATCAAGACTCTTTTTTAATAGGCGGAGCAGGAGGAACAGGGGGAACTGGTGGCACTGCTAATAACTCAGGATCTGGAGGTAACGGTGGAACTTCCAATACAGGTGGTTCGGGAGGTAAAGGGGGAGCCGGAGGTGGTGGCGGAGGAGGTGGAGGTGGCGGAGGTGGTGGTGGAATGTCATTAATTGATAATGCAGATTGGGTTGTTGTTTCAACTTTTTTGGCTTTTGTTTTTTGTGCTATTGCATGTGTACAGAATGCACATACAAAAAATAAGAGCAATGTTTTTTTCATAATCTGTTTTTATTAAGTGTGATTGAATAATCTTTAGATGCATACGGCTATATAATCCATAATCTCAACGTCAATTTTTAGGAAATAAAAAAAGCGAGGAAATTAATCCCCGCTTTAAAATAAGATTGCAACTCATGTTTGCTTAATGTCTCCTTTTTTTATAATACTTGCCATTTTTATAATAATAACCTGACCTGTAATGATGATGAGGATGATGAGGATGATGCCCTGGCTTAACAACCACAAACTTTGTACCTGGTGGTGGTGGCGGGGTTGGCATACCTGGCGGCGGTGGGGGCACAATAATAGGCACTTTTTGAGCCTGAGACTGTAGACCAATAAGTATGATCGACAGTATAACAATAATTTTTTTCATATTTAGTATTTTAATAGATATGCAAGCAAAATCGTGCCAATTTTTTTAAAAAATGTTACTGCTGATCTAACTCAAATAAGAAAGCCCCATTAATAATTAACGGGGCTTTTTGCACTTGGTATTGGTAATCAACAAATTTTGCCTTTGCAGGCATATTGAGGTATAGAAAATAGAAGATTTCAGAAGCGGGACTATTTAAGAGGTACAAATCCCGCCATGCTTAATAACAGACAAAGAGGTTATAAAAAATGCTGCATGGCACTAAATTGAATACGCAGTTATTAAGTTTGTATTAACCTGATATATAGTAAATTGCAGCAATTGTAAAAATTCATGCTGAGCATATTTAAAAAAGAGCTGAACCAGTTTTTCAGTAACCTTACCGGTTATATTGCTATTATACTTTTTTTACTCATCAATGCGGTATTTCTATTTATACTGCAGGATAGCAGCATTTTTGAATTTGGCTATGCGTCCCTTGATAAATTTTTTGAACTGGCACCCTGGATACTGATGTTCCTGGTGCCGGCAATTACAATGCGTACGCTTTCCGATGAGTTTAGGGGTGGCACATTTGAAATTCTTAAAACCAAACCCTTATCTGCCTGGCAGATCGTATTGGGTAAATACTTTTCAATACTCGTTGTTTTGTTGCTGGCCATACTACCTACAATTATCTACATTATTACTATTAAAACCTTAAGTGCGCAAGGCGGTATAGATACTGGCGGCATATTGGGAAGTTATATCGGCCTGCTTTTACTGGCGGCTGTTTTTGCAGCTATTGGCCTTTGTTGCAGTGGCTTTACAAACAATGCAGTTGTAGCTTTTTTGATTAGTGCTTTTAGCTGCCTGATCTTATATTTTGGTTTTAATTCGCTTAGTAAATTGCCTTTTTTTGCAAACGGATTAGACTATTATATTGAAATGCTGGGTATTGATTTTCACTACCGCAGCATGAGCCGCGGGGTATTGGACAGCAGGGACCTGATTTATTTTATAAGTATAATTTTTATTTTCTTATTGGCAACGGTAAAAAATCTGCATAAAAAATAGATGAACATCTTTAGTAAAATATGGAAAAGCAAACTTTGGTTACTGATAATCATTGTGTTGTTGGCTGCTTTAAACTGGCTGGCATCGCAGTATCATACCCGTTTAGATTTTACCAATGAAAAGCGGTTCACACTTTCATCCCCCACAAAAAAGGTATTACAAAAGCTGGATGATGTGGTACAGATAGACGTTTTTTTAAAAGGAGATTTCCCCAGCGGCTTTAAAAAATTAGCCAACAGTACCAATGAACTACTGAGTGAATTTAAAGAAGTTGCCGGCAAAAAATTGCAATATCGTTTTATCAGTCCGGATGAAAATGTTGAAGGCACAGATGTAATATGGGCTGATACTTTGGGTGCATTAGGTTTTTATCCTATCAACCTTACATCACAAATTAAAGAAGGACAGCAGCAGCAGAATATTTACCCGATTGCTTTTGTACATTATAAAGATAATATTAGGCCGGTAATGATTTACCAGGGAAAAACAAAAGCCATTACTTATTCTGAGATCAACAGTGCCGAAGCGATGATGGAATTTAATTTTGCCAGCGCTATAGATAAGGTTACCGCAAAAGATAAACCAACGCTTATTTACTCAGCCGGTAATGGCGAGCCCGTGGATGCCAGAACTTACGACCTTACAGAGAATGTACTGAAACCAAATTATAATTTTCGGCCTGAAAACTTAAATACAATATCACATATACCAGATGTAGTACAGGTTTTAATGATCGTAAAACCAACAGTACCGTTTAGTGATGAAGAGAAATTGAAGATCGATCAGTTTGTAATACGTGGAGGTAAATTGATATTATTTATAGATAAATTAAATGCAGAACTGGATAGCCTGCAAAGTAAAAAAGGCGAAGTAATTGCTTACGACCGGGGACTTGAACTGAATGACCTGCTGTTTAAATACGGCGTACGTATTAACCCCGACCTGGTAATGGATCTGCAATGCGATTTTTTGCCATTTGATGTAAATGGTAATGGACAGCTTCAATTATTGCCCTGGAATTATTTCCCGGTTTTTGAAACCAAATCAAATCACGTTATTAATAAAAGCCTGGGTTTTGTAAGTGGCAGGTTTGTAAATTCAATTGATACGGTTGGTGCGGAAGGAATTAAGAAAACGGTACTGCTAAGTTCATCACCCAATTCGAGAACCATTGCGACACCTGCATTGATAAGCGTAAGGGAAAATGTAAAAGAAGCAGAAAGTGAAAAATTTAAAAAATCGAATATAGCGGTTGCAGTTTTGCTTGAAGGCAAATTTCAATCTTTGTTCAACAACCGCCTTTCGCAGGCAATGAGCGACAGCCTGAAACAATACGGGGCAGCATTTTTGCCGCAATCTGCTACTGATAATAAAATAATTGTAGTTGCAGACGGAGACATGGTTTTAAATTCAGTAGTTAAGGGAAATCGGCCAACAGACATGGGTATGAATCCCTACACATATGACAGCCAGCAGCAATTCCCTTTAGCTAATAAAGATTTTCTGCAAAATTGTTTGGATTATCTTATCAACAGCTCAAATCTTTCTGAAGCAAAAGCAAAGGATTATACCCTGCGCCTGCTTGATAAGAAAAAAGTTGAATCTCAAAAATTCACCTGGCAACTTATTAATATTATGGTGCCGGTTATACTGGTATTGATGTTTGCGTTTGTTTTTCAATTTATAAGAAAAAGAAAATACACCCGTAGCAAAAATGGATAAAACTCAAGTGACATACATAGTTTTTAGTGCGGTAGTTGTGCTTGCATTAGTTTTCGATTTGGGCCTGCTGAGTAAAAAAAACCAGGTCATCAGCCTGAAAACCGCTTTATTACAAACTATTTTTTGGGTCTTTCTTTCAGTTGCTTTTTGTGGCTTTATTTTTATTGAGAATGCAGATGGCAACGGCAAGGAGGATGCCATTTCCTACATCTCTGCTTATTTGCTGGAGTGGTCATTATCTATTGACAATATTTTTGTCTTCATCATCATCTTTACATTTTTTAAGGTTCAGGCTAAAAATTTTTCAAGGGTACTACTGCTGGGTATTTTAATGGCCATCATTTTTCGTATTATTTTTATTGCAGTAGGAAGCGAACTGGTTGCCAGGTTCGATTGGGTGATGTACATTTTTGGTGCATTCCTGGTATATACCGGTATTAAGATGTTTGTTACCAACCATGAAGAAGAGTTTGACCCTGAAAGTAGCTGGGCTTACCGCACCATGAAAAAGTTTATGCGTATTACACATGTTGAAGCCAAAGGCAGGTTTATTATTATGCATAATAATAAAGCCTATTTCACCAACCTTGCTGTAGTTGTGATTATGCTGGGATTAATTGATATTGTTTTTGCTGTCGATTCCATTCCGGCAGTATTTTCAATAATTCCGGATCCGTCTAAAAAAATGCTGATCTATTCTTCCAATATTTTTGCAGTACTTGGTTTGCGTAGTCTTTTCTTTTTGCTTCAGGGTGCTGCTGATAAATTTGATTACCTGCAGCAGGGAATTGCAATTGTGCTGCTGTTTATCGGCGCAAAAATGTTGCTGGAGAAATGGTTACATCTTCCTGTGTGGGTTTCGCTGCTGGTAATTGTGGTTTGTATTTCGGGTTCTATTTTTTATTCGATATACCATCAGCGTAAAGGAGTGCCAACCGATTTTAAAGAATAAACAAAGACACAAATAATTTCATTTGTATAAAATTTCCCAAATAGCATCTGTAATTAATGCCGGCATTTTTTCTAAAAATGCTGATGGCGTTATTGAGCATATTTTATTAGATAGCCGCAAACTTTTATTTCCATCCTCATCATTGTTTTTTGCGTTGGGCAGCCAAAGAAGAAACGGTAACCTGTTTATTAAAGAACTGTACAATAAAGGAGTAGGTTTTTTTGTGGTGGATGAAAATTTTGCTGAAAATGATATGCAACAGTTTCCTGCTGCAACATTTTTGCAGGTGCCGGCAGTTTTACAGGCATTGCAGGCTATGGTTGCTTTTCACCGGCAGCAATTTTCAATTCCGGTAATTGGTATAACCGGCAGCAATGGTAAAACCATCGTAAAGGAATGGTTGTACCAGTTGCTGCAAAATGATTTTAGTATTGTACGCAGTCCAAAAAGTTACAATTCACAAATCGGTGTGCCGTTAAGTGTTTGGCAGATGAATGGATCTCATACGCTGGGTATTTTTGAGGCTGGTATTTCCATGCAGGCAGAAATGGAAAAGCTGGAGAAAATCATAAAACCTTCCATTGGCATTTTTACCAATATTGGCGAAGCACACAGCGAAGGTTTTGAAAACACAGCAACGAAAATAAATGAGAAAATAAACCTCTTTACAAATACGGATACGGTTGTTTATTGCAAAGATGAAGTTGCGGTAGATGATGCATTGAAACAGCTACAGCAAAAAAACAATGCGGTGTTATTTAACTGGGGGCATGAAACTGATGCAACACTATGCATTACAAGCACACAGGTGCAGCCATTTAATACAGTTATAAAAGCAGTTTACAAAGAAATAAAATTAAGGATCTCTATACCGTTTACCAATGATGCTGCTATAAAAAACGCCATTACCTGCTGGTGTGTATTGCTGCTTTTTAATATAGATGATGAATTGATACAGGAACGCATGCTGCAGTTAAAGCCTGTAGAAATGCGGCTTGAACTGAAACAAGGCATCAACAACTGCTCAATAATAAATGACAGTTACAGCGCCGACATTACTTCTTTATCAATTGCACTTGATTTTTTGCAGCAACAGCGGCAACATCCCAAACGTACGGTTATCATCAGCGATATTTTACAAAGCGGTAAAACCAATCAGCAGTTATATCATAAAGTGGCCGATATTCTGCAACAAAAAAATATCAACCGGCTAATTGGTATTGGATCGGAAATTACAAAACACAGAGACGTATTTACCGGGATATTGGAAACCACTTTCTTTAATTCAACGGCTGAGTTTATTCAAAAATTTCCGGCCATGCATTTTTATAATGAAAGTATTTTGCTGAAGGGAGCCCGGCTTTTTGAATTTGAACAGATAAGCCATTTGCTGGAAGAAAAAATTCACCAGACCGTACTGGAAATTAACCTGAATGCAATCACACATAATCTAAATACATACCAGCAGTTGCTGAATCCAGGTGTTAAACTAATGGCCATGGTAAAGGCTTTCAGCTATGGAAGTGGCGGTTTTGAAATTGCCAACCTGCTGCAGTTTCATCACGTTGATTACCTCACCGTTGCCTATGCCGATGAAGGCGTTGAATTACGCAAAGCCGGTATTACTTTACCCATTATGGTCATGAATGCCGAGGAAGTAACGTATGATTTACTGCTGCAGCATAACCTGGAGCCCGAACTTTTTTCGTTCGGCATCTTATCAACTTTTGAAGATTATTTAATGCGCAACGGCATCAACGATTACCCCGTGCATATCAAATTAGATACCGGTATGCATCGCCTGGGATTTGAACCAAAAGATATGGAAGCATTATGCAGCCGGTTACAATCAACTTCTGTTTTCAAACTTCAATCTGTTTTTTCTCACCTGGCGGGCAGCGATACTGCACTGCACGATGAATTTACCAAAGCGCAGGCAAAATCATTCCTGAAAGGCTGCGAACAGATTGAGAAAATTACCAGTTACCCGTTTCTGCGCCACCTTGCAAATACGTCGGCCATTCATCGGCATAAAAACCTTCAGTTTGATATGGTGAGACTGGGCATAGGTTTGTATGGCGTTGATGCCGATCCCCAAATTCAGCAGCAACTTAAAAACGTGACTACTTTAAATACCACCATCTCTCAAATAAAAAAAATTAAGGCAGGAGAAAGTGTTGGCTATGGCCGGAAAGGAGTTGCAACAAAAGATTCGGATATTGCCACGGTAAGGATTGGCTATGCCGATGGATATCCACGTTTGTTAAGTAATGCCGTAGGAAGCATGTTGGTGAATGGCAAATTGGCACCCGTTATCGGCAACGTATGTATGGATATGACCATGCTTGATGTTACAGGTATTGATGCAGCCGAAGGCGATGAGGTAATTGTTTTTGGTGCAGCTTTGCCGGTAAGTGATGTAGCAGCTCTGGCACAAAGTATTCCTTACGAAATTCTAACAGGGATATCGCAACGGGTTAAAAGGGTTTATTTTGAAGAGTAGAAAAAATTAGCAAATGTGCTGATTTGCTAATGTGCTAGTGGGGAATCGTGAGTTGTGAATCGTGAGTTGACAGTTGGCAATAAAAAGTAGTCTGTATAAAGCTAAAGAACTCAAAACACGAAACACAAAACCCTAAACACAAAACTCTCTTATCTTTGCAACTTATTATGAAAGCAAGACACGTAACATTTATCATCTTATTAATTATAATTGCCGATCAGGTACTTAAACTGTGGATTAAAACCCATTACGAGCTAAACGGTCACCAGCAAATCATTGGCAGCGGATTTCAATTGTGGTTTGTTGAAAACCCGGGCATGGCCTATGGCTGGAAGTTTGGCGGTAACTGGGGAAAGATGGCTCTTACCATTTTCAGAATGGGGGCTGTAGTATTTGGTACCTGGTATCTTGCTAAAATAATTAAGGAAAAGCAGCACAGGGGTTTTATTTTTTGC